>NZ_JBYQFK010000014.1:0-117938 GCF_057837305.1 Lysinibacillus sp. RU7
AACTTCAGTTCATTTTGAACGCTAGTTGCCTTTTTTTGATTGTTCATTTAAAAAAATGTAAGTTTTTCAGTGCCCTCGCGAGGTACGAGCGACGAGGAGGCTGAGGCCATGCCCGTGGAAAGCGAGCTGAATGGAGCGGAAATCAACGTTTCACAAGATTTCATTAACAATAAAAGGTAAATCAACACGCTTGATTTTTTATAAAATTTTTCTGAAAATTTTATTGACACTACGCCTTGTCTGTACTATATTAAATACATAAAATAAAAACTGTTATAGTACAACTTAAACGGAAGGATGATTTAGATGACAATGTATCAAGAAGGATATGAAATCTACCGCAAGAAATGTGAGCAATTTGGATTAGAACCAATCAATTTCCGCTATTATGTAATTCAACTATCGCAAGAACAACTAGATGCTTACAATGAACAAGCTCTTACAAAGAAAGGAATGCAGGAATAATGAATGACTATAGACAAGCTTATGAATATTACCGTCAAGCATGTGAAACGCATGGTTTAGAGCCAATTAACTTTCACTATTTTATTTTAAACTTATCTCAAGAGCAGCTTGAAGCGTATCTTGCTTGTGCTGAGAAAAGAGGTCGACATGAAGTCGCCAGCTAATCACATCACATAACAACCTTTCCTTAGATGAAATAAGGGAAGGTTTTTTATTTATGTTTCAAGAGGTAATTACTATAAAGTGTAAAAAAAGTAGCTGTTCAGCATATTTGAATGCCTACTTTCTATTCTTCATAGTACAAAAGGTATTGTTTGCGAGTAGTTCTTAATTAATATTTTATCCAATATTGTATTTACATTTATAGTAGTATTATAATTGAAATAGTATTACATAAAACATATTAATGGAAGGGGAGGAAAATATGTTGAATGCTTATGCGTCTGAGGCATTAGGGGTTGTCGATATGTCTATCACAGAATTAAGTGATCTTAAAGCTGCGTTAGATGAATCGGTTATCGTTGCTATTACGGATAGAAGAGGAATTATTACATCTGTAAATGATCAGTTTTGCGCCATTTCTCAATATAGCCGTGAAGAGCTCATCGGTCAAGATCACCGTATTTTAAATTCTGGTTATCATCCGAAAACATTTTTCCGTGACATGTGGAGGACTATTGGAAACGGAAAAACATGGCAAAGTGAAATTTGTAATCGCGCAAAGGACGGTTCCTTGTATTGGGTGCAGACGACGATCGTCCCTTTTTTAGATGATAAGGAAAAGCCTTATCAATACATATCCATTCGGACAGATATTACGGCACAAAAGAATATACAAAAAATAACATATATTGCTTACCATGATGATTTAACAGGTTTACCGAATCGCCGAAATTTGATTAAAAGATTAGAAAATGAAGTAGAGGCAAGTAAAAAAACAGGGGATACATTTGCTTTATTTCTATTAGATGTCAATCGCTTTAAACATATTAATGATGGTTTAGGTCATAAAGTTGGGGATATGTTCTTAAAAGAAATTGCTCAGCGCCTACTAGCAATTGATGGTCAAACTGATTCCTTTTATCGCTTAAATGGGGACGAATTCGTCTATATTTTAAATGATGTCAATCGTATAAATGAAATGGCTCATCGCATTTTGTCTGTATTTAAAGAGAGCTTCGTATTTTCAGGATATGAGTTTTATGCAAGTATCAGTATGGGGGTAAGCATTTTCCCAGGACATGGGAAAGGAGCTACAAATATATTAAAATTAGCTGATTTAGCGATGTATGAAGCTAAAAAGAACAAGAGAAATGCATGGGTTTTATATCACGAAAATATGAGTGGTTTAAATGATCAACTGCTTATGTTGGAAACAAAGCTACATCATGCGATTCGAAATAATGCATTTGAATTACATTACCAACCAAAGATGAACGTAAAAACAGAGAAAATGGAAGGGATGGAAGCACTCATTCGCTGGACGGATGCTGAATTAGGCTTCGTGCCACCAGATCAATTTATTCCTTATGCAGAAGAATGTGGGCTGATTATTGATATTGGAGAATGGGTGTTAAAAAGTGCGGCAATACAAGCAAAAGAGTGGAATGAACAGTATGGGTTAAATTTACGGGTAGCTGTCAATATTTCACCTAAGCATCTTGCAGAACTAACATTTGTAGAACGTTTACAAGAAATTATTAGTGAAGTCGGAATTGAACCACATATGCTAGAAATTGAAATTACAGAAATGAGCATGATGGATCAAAATAGCGATTTAATCGCTAAAATACAAAAGATTAAACAAATGGGGATTACCATTTCGGTGGATGATTTCGGGACTGGCTACTCATCACTTAGCTATTTAAAACAATTCCCCATTGATGCATTGAAAATTGATCGCTCATTTATTCAGAATATTAGCAATGAAGAATCTGGTGTTGCCATGGTAGCTGCTATTATTCAATTAGCGCATGCTTTAAATTTAGAAGTGGTCGCAGAAGGGGTAGAAGAATTAAAGGAGCTCCAAATTTTAAAAGAGTATCATTGTGAATATGTACAAGGATATTATTTCAGCAAGCCACTAAATGTAAAAGACTTTACAAATAAGCTGGAACAATTATCGTAAAACTGAAAATACGGGACTATCATTTATTAGACAGTCCCGTATTTTTTAAGGTTCAATTAAGTTTTGCAATAGTAAAAACTGCTCATCATCAAGTAAATCACCATACTCATTTAACAGCTCGCTATTGATAACAATTTTGTCTTTATGAGTTAAGTATAAATTTTCTGTGAGATGACGAATCACAAGCGGGACAGGTTTTTGATGATTAAATCTACTCATATACTTATCCATAAAAGACTCAGATAGCTCACATGTTGTGTTATTACCTAATGCATTAAAATCAACATATTTTAAATGGGCTGTTAAAAAGTCCTCTGTTAGATGAGGGTTATATTGACAAATGATGGACCAGTTTAACTTGTCTTTATAACGATGAATCCAATGTAATTCAAGGCTATAGCTAATCAGCTCACATTGTTGCTCGCTGTAATTCGCAAACTTTTCATCCATTTCTTTATTTGTGCACTTACGATAGCCAAGCGAATCATAGAGCTGGCAAGCAAGTGAGGGGATTCCTTTTACTAAATGCTCACTACCAGGCCACTTATTTGCCCCACGGTCATATTCAAAAAACTCAAGTTCGACAAGTTCATCATCTTCTTCAAAAGAAGGGAGAATGTCCTGTGCAACACTATCCTCAATATCTGATTCTAAAAATTCCTGTAATTCTTTTGCAAGTTCAGGATCTAATTGGCTATACATAAACGCTCGAAATGGCTCCGAAAGGCGATTTAGCACCTGATAATTACTAGCAATCATTTCAAAATTCACTTGTGCTAAGTGGTCAATTAAATAACTTTCCGTTAAAAACGGATTTAACGTACAAATCATATCAAAATCAATATAAGGCAAGTATTGCTGAATATCATTTGGGTGCATTTGTACTGTTTTGTAACGCCATTTGGCATATTTCGTAATAAAATCGGGATTGTACGAAGGATAATCGTGCAAAATCATTTCTAAATCTACTTTTGAAACAACAGACTTAATATAGGCTGGAATGGATTTTACATCAAAACCTGATGGGAATTGGAGTTCTTGAAATTTTTTCTTATAAGCATAGCTCTTTTTTCGACTACCGTGTGTCGGGAAGCTATAGGAACCAATAGCTCCGCGTTCTTCCAGTAAAATGTAGGCAAGCTCCTGCTTTTGATCGCGTGTTAAGCGGACATGTTTTGGGAATTTAACAGATGCAAAGTATGTAACGTTTGCCATATCATAGAAAAATTTATAGTCGCCCTCAGCGGTAAAATCTTTGTCATCTGTATTTTTACGCCAATATAATAGTGCACCGTAAATAGGTGGATAATTTGAAAACGTAATATTAGCAATAGAAAATATATTATGAGAAAGCGATTCATCATAAATCACTTTATTGAATTCAATTGCTTTAATCTTTAACATACATAACCTCCCTCTCTATCTCTCCACTATAAGTATAACGAATTTTCTAACAAGAGCGTAATATTTTCATCTGAAAAGATATTAATAATCAAAAAGTGTTGAGTTCTAAGGGGTTACCTCTTTTTTTGGTTCATCACCAAAAGTCTTTTTCAATTTTTGGTTGCATTTTGTTTCGTTTTAGCATATATTTTTCCTTAAGGAAACATATTATCGTTAGTGAAAAGGACTGATTATTATGATAACTGACGGTTCAATGGTCTTGTTATGTATTTTCTGGCTTATTTTATTGCTCATATGGCTCATAACAAAATCGGTAACGATTGCGACGTTATTTTTTGTTATCTGGATTAGCTGGCGATATGTGGTTCGAAAAATTTTAATGAGAGAAAAGGAGTTTAAAAGACATTGAAACGTTTTTTAGGAGTTTTAGGACTATCTTTATTGTTAGCAGCATGCAGCGGGGGGGAAGAGGGATCCAAAAACGAAGAGAAAGAAGGAATTGTTGTTGCAACAACGGGGCAAATTGGAGATGCCATTAAGATCATTGGTGGAGAGCATCTACAAGTGACAACGTTAATGGGTCCTGGCGTAGATCCCCATTTATACAAAGCGACGCAAAGTGATTTGACAAAACTAGATGGAGCGGAAGTCATTTTTTATAACGGCTTACATTTAGAAGGACAGATGCAAGATATTTTTGATCAAATGGCCGAAGAAAAAACAGTGTTAGCGGTAGCAGAGCAATTAGATAAAAACACATTATTAGCTGATGAAGAAAATAAATCCTTACATGATCCACACATTTGGTTTGATATTGATTTATGGAAAGAAGTTGTCGATGTGATTGGCAATACGTTAGTTGAGGAATATCCTGAATATAAAGATGCTTTTGAGGCAAATGAAGAAGCCTATTTAGCACAATTGAATGAATTAAAGGAATATGCAGCGGGTCGTATTGAAGAAGTGCCCGCATCACAGCGCATTTTAGTAACGGCACATGATGCATTTAACTACTTTGGTGAAAGCCAAGGATTTGATGTACGAGGGTTGCAGGGCTTAAGTACGGATTCCGAGTATGGCGTAAAAGATGTGCAAAATATGGTGGACTATTTAGTAGAAAACAATATTAAAGCGATTTTTGTAGAGTCTAGTGTATCAGACAAGGCAATGAAAGCAGTCATTGAAGGAGCAAAGGAAAAGGGTCATGACATTGTAATTGGCGGTGAACTGTTCTCGGATGCCATGGGTGCTGAAGGAACAGAAGAAGGCACATATTTAGGCATGTATAAACATAACGTCGACATTATTGTCGATTCATTAAAGTAGGTGAAGGATATGGAAGCGTTAGTTGTTGAAAACTTATCGGTTGCTTATGACAAAAAAACGGTACTTGAAAATGCCAGTGTATCAGTACCAATTGGCCATTTAGCAGCAATTATTGGACCGAATGGTGCGGGAAAATCAACTTTTTTAAAGGCGGTATTAAACCAATTACCGAACAAGGTTGGGAAGGTGGCTATTTTAGGCAAGGCTTTTTCACCAAAAAGTTTAGTGGTTGGGTATGTACCACAGCGAAATGCCGTTGATTGGGATTTTCCAACAACCGCTATTGATGTAGTGTTAATGGGGCGTTACGGACATCGAGGCTTATTTAAGCGTCCGACCAAGCAAGACAGAACGATTGCGATGCAGGCTTTAACGAGTGTCGGGATGCAAGATTTTGCGGACCGGTCCATTGGTCAGCTTTCAGGAGGGCAACAGCAACGCGTGTTCCTCGCTAGAGCGCTCGCACAAAATGCAGAAGTCTATTTTTTAGATGAACCTTTTGCGGGGGTCGATGCCGCAACAGAAAAAACAATTATTGATATTTTAAAAAATTTAAAGGCACAAGGTAAAAGTATTTTTGTTGTCCATCACGATTTACAAACCGTAACAGAGTATTTTGATTATACGATTTTACTTAATAAAACGATTTTAGCTGCAGGTAAAACAGATGAAATCTTTACGATTGAAAAACTACAGCAAACATATGGTGGGAAATTATTAATGATGGAAGCAATGTAAGGAGGGACATTATGTTATCCGGAAATCTATTATGGGTACTAATTGGAACAATGCTTCTAGGTATAGCAGCTGGTATTACAGGGGCGTTTTCCTTCTTACAAAAGCAAAGTTTAGTCGGTGATGCCGCAGCACATGCTGCATTACCAGGTATAGCTTTAGCCTTTTTATTGACAGGACAAAAAGAGCTACCCGTTTTAATGATTGGCGCTGCTGTCACGTCTGCTCTTTCGGTTTACTGCATTCAATGGGTTGTGACGTATTCCAAGCTAAAGGCAGATGCAGCAATCGGGCTAGTGTTAGCTGTATTTTTTGGTATAGGTATTGTTCTATTAACGATTGTCAACCGCAGTCCATTAGGCAATCAAAGTGGATTAAATGATTTTATTTTTGGGAAAGCCGCGACGATGACAAAAGAAGATTTAACTTGGCTCTTTATTAGTGCGGTGATTATTATATTCGTCAGCCTGTTACTGTATAAAGAATGGAAGCTCATGATTTTTGATCCCGTCTATGCGAAGGGAATTGGCTTACCCGTAGAGGCGTTAAAAGCTTGTTTAACGGCACTCATTGTCATGACAATCGTAACAGGTATCCAAGCGGTCGGTGTCATTTTAATGTCGGCACTACTCATTATCCCGGCGGCAAGTGCCAAGCTATGGACAAAAAGGCTAAATACGATGTTATTGTTTAGTGGCATTGCTGGAGGATTAGCAGGCGTTGCCGGTACATTTATTAGCTCGATACGTACAGGATTATCGACAGGCCCGATTATCGTGTTGTTTGCGGCAAGTATCTTTTTCATTTCATACGTATTTAGTCCAAAATCTGGACAGTTAAGCAAGTATATAAGAAAAAAGAAATTTCAGCAGCAAGGTGACGTATCATGATGGAGTTTTGGGTAATTTTAACGGGTGTGTTAGTCGGCATTACGTGTGGATTAGCAGGCGTCTTTTTAATCCTTCGTAAAATGTCAATGATTGCAGATGCCATTAGTCATACGGTGCTATTTGGGATTGTGATGGCCTTTATTGTCACACAATCATTGAGTGGGTTCTGGATGTTAGTTGGAGCAGCGGTTGCAGGGATTTTGACAGCTTATTTAGTGCAATTACTTCAATCCTCAGGCATTCAAGAGGATGCAGCAATTGGTGTGACGTTTACGTCGTTATTTGCATTAGGTGTATTACTCATTACATTATTTGCAGGGAATGTTCACTTAGATGTAGAGCATGTATTGATGGGGGAAATCGCCTTTGTTCCGTGGGATAGATGGACATTTTTATCGCTTACAATGCCAAAAGCAGTTTGGATGCTGCTACTCGTTTTAGTCATTAACATTGCATTTCTTGTTCTATTTTACAAGGAAATGAAGCTATCAACATTTGACCCTGTCTATGCGGCAACAATCGGCTTACCGGTTGTCCTATTACATTATAGCTTTATGACAACGATTTCGTTAACAACGGTTTCGGCCTTTGATAGTGTGGGGGCGATTTTAGTTGTGGCGATGCTGATCGGCCCAGCAGCAACTGCTTATTTAATTAGTAAATCGATTAAGCAAATGTTTGTATGGAGCACGAGTTTTGGGGTTGCAGCAGCAATCATCGGCTATTATGTGGCCAAATGGTTAGATACCTCGATTGCAGGAATGATGGCGACCGCGGTTGGAGTTATTTTTATCGTAACATTTGCGCTTGATAAGCTAAATCAACGGTTAAACAAAAAAGCCGTCTCGATGTTAAATGTGACAGAGCGAGATTCTAGCGTATAGTAAAAGAAACCTGTAGCAGAACCTTTGTTACCACCGTACTTAATAACGAATTATCAAGGATGTGTATGGAAAGTTTCCCCTTTCTGCACACATCCCTTCTATATAAAATAGACGTTGATTTCTAAAATGAATACATATAGTATAAGTACATCGTTATATAGCGATGTTTTTTATATTGTATATAAGTGAGGGCTTATATAAGGAGGGCCATATGGATATCCAGTTCCTAGAAAAACAATTGAAAGCGGTGGCGGACCAAAACCGCTTAAAACTCCTTGCTTGTTTAAAGAAAGGGGAAGTGTGTGTTTGTGATTTTGTTGATATACTTGGCATTTCACAACCAGCAGTCAGTCAGCATTTACGTAAATTAAAAGAAGCAGGCATCATTATAGAACGTAAAGTGGGTACATGGAAGCATTACCGAATTAAAGAAGAACAAACTCCTTTAATGGAAGGGATTCTTGCTCAAATTACACCACTGACAACATGTAACTGCAAAATTTGTGAAATAGAGGAGTAACTTTGATGGTCGTTTTAGCAAGTTTCATTTTTATCACAACAATTGTGTTTGTGATTTGGCAGCCAAAGGGACTAAACATTGGTTGGTCTGCCTGTGCAGGAGCACTTCTTGCATTACTTGTAGGAGTCGTTGATGTGAACGACGTATTAGATGTCGTCGATATTACATGGAATGCTACATTAGCGTTTATTGCCATTATATTAATTTCACTTATTCTCGACGAGATAGGGCTGTTCGAATGGGCAGCGTTACATATGGCACGTGCCGCAAAAGGGCATGGTATTAAAATGTTTGTGTATGTCAGTTTACTTGGAGCAGTTGTATCGGCATTGTTTGCAAATGACGGTGCAGCCCTTATTTTAACGCCCATTGTTCTTGCGATGGTAAGAAATCTTCAATTTAAAGAAAAGATGATTTTTCCATTTATCATGGCAAGTGGCTTTATTGCAGATACGACATCACTACCGTTTGTCATTAGTAATTTAGTAAATATTGTATCCGCTGATTTTTTTAACGTTGGATTTGTAGAATATGCATCTCACATGTTTATACCGAACCTCTTTTCATTATTCGCAACCATTACGGTATTGCTCATTTACTTTAAAAAATCTATCCCGAAACATTACGATTTGTCTATGTTAAAAGAGCCGCGCACGGCAATCAGAGATGAGCGTATGTTTAAGTTATCTTGGATTGTACTGAGTATTTTAGTCATTGGGTACTTCTCAAGTGAGTGGACAGGCGTACCGGTTTCATTTGTGGTCAGTTTAGTGGCCATCTTCTTTTTAGTAATGGCGAGAAGAAGTCCAGCTGTCAATACAACCGCGGTTGTCAACGGGGCACCATGGAACATTGTATTTTTCTCTATCGGTATGTATGTCGTTGTATACGGCCTAGGAAATGTAGGCTTAACGGACGTATTAGCAAGTGTCATTGAATTAGCAGCAAATGAAGGATTATTTAGCGCAACGATTGCGATGGGCTTTATCGCTGCCTTTTTATCGTCAGTAATGAATAATTTACCGACGGTGATGATTGATGCGCTAGCTATAGCAGAAACTAATACGTCAGGCGTCATTCGAGAAGCATTAATTTATGCGAATGTCATCGGCTCGGATTTAGGACCGAAAATTACACCAATCGGTTCGCTTGCAACGCTCGTTTGGCTTCACGTTTTATCGCAAAAAGGGATTAAAATTTCATGGGGGACGTACTTTAAAACAGGTATTGTTTTAACGCTTCCAATTCTGTTTATCACGTTAGTGGGGTTATATATTACGTTGTTGCTATTATGAAGAAACAAAAATGCAAGGTTGCTATCCACTAGCAACCTTGCATTTTAATTTATTTAAAAGAAGGATTTATCATTTTAACATTGAATTCACAATGTACTTGGTCCCTATTTTGTAATGCAAAGGAGTCTAGAATTTGAGCAACTATCGCGTATTATGGTTCATGTCATTTGCCCAATTTTTAGCGATGCAAGTGTGGTTTAATTTTTCTGCGGTGATGCCGTATATTGAAAAAGAATGGGAGTTAACGGCTTCACAATCTGGAATCATTATTGCATTTTTTCAAATTGGTTATGTATTAGCTATTATTATTTATAGTGTTTTAATCGAAAAATATCATCCGAAGTATTTTATCGTATATGGTGCATTTGCTGCTGGAATTGCCGGCGTGTTGTTTACCTTTTTAGCGCAAGGATTCTGGACAGGTTTATTGTTAAGAATGCTATCAGGGATTGGTATTGCTGGTATTTACGTACCGGGTATTAGACTGCTATCCAGTCTCTTTGCACCGTATGAAAGAGGGAAAGCGGTTGGTATTTATGTCGGTTCTTTAGTGATTGGGTCTGGATTTTCGTTACTTGTATCGAGCTTACTCATTGAGACGATTGGCTGGCGCGGTGTTGTTCTTGTTACGTCTCTTTTTAGCATCATCGCTAGTTATATAGTACTGAAATTAAATATTCCATTTTCAAGGAATTCTCAGCATTCTTTAAAGTTAAATTGGGG
Organism: Lysinibacillus sp. RU7; assembly: GCF_057837305.1. Classification (NCBI taxonomy): domain Bacteria; kingdom Bacillati; phylum Bacillota; class Bacilli; order Caryophanales; family Bacillaceae; genus Lysinibacillus; species Lysinibacillus sp. RU7. The sequence continues at coordinate 10,371 of NZ_JBYQFK010000014.1, forward strand.
GGTTTTTAAAAAGGTTTTTCGAAAGCGAAATTTACTTGTGAATGCAGGATACTCAGGTCATTCATGGGAGCTTTATGCAATGTGGGCATGGATTGGTCCATTCCTTGTGTATTATTTTCATCTGCAAGGCTTTGAGGAAATAGAGGCCATTCGCTATGGTAATTTAGCGGGGGCGCTTGTTATTATGGTGGGTGGTATAGCTACATATATCGGAGGTAGGCTATCTGATGCTTTCGGAAGAGTGAAAATAGCCAACCTCTTTTTAATCATAAGTATTGCCTGTTCTTTATCAGTAGGTTGGCTTAGTAACATTCCGATTGTACTTATGTTACTTATCGTTTTAGTGTATGGTTTTACGATTGTAGCTGATTCTCCTATTTATAATGTAATGATTGGTGAGGTATGTGATCCGGAAATACTAGGTTTAGCATTAGGTGTGCAGTCCGTATTAGGGTATACGGTGACTATTTTTTCACCGCTCCTCTTTGGACTTTTATTAGATGCATTTAGCTGGGGGATTGCCTTTACTGTAATTGGGGCTGTCGCAATCGTTGCGCCTATTTGTATGAGCTTTGTAAAAGTGGAAGGGGGATCGTGAGTGGTACCAGGTACGTACCGGCGTAGTACCACCTTTGTACCGGGTACGTGCCAGTGTAGTACCAGGTACGTACCACCTTACGAGGGAGGATTTGTTATGAAAAAAATACTGTTGCTATTATTAACAGGGCTTATTTTAACTAGTTGTAGTAGCACTTCAAATAATACAACCCCGTTATCGCTCTATATTTTTAAAATAGGGAAAGCAGATAGCATCTTAATTTCTTACAACGATCATCACATATTAATCGATGCAGGGGAAGACGATGATGGAAAAGAAATTTTAAACTACCTTAAAGTCAATCAAATCAAGAAGTTAGATGCACTCATTATCACACATTTTGATAAAGACCATGTAGGTGGAGCAGATCAAATTGTTGAAAATATAGCGATTGATGCCATTTATACAGCGAATTATAAAAGTGATAGTAAGCAAACAACTGAATTTATGGCAACTATGACCAATAAGGGAATAGAGCCTATAAAACTTACAGAGATGATCGAAATTGTATTAGATGACCAGACACTCACATTATACCCCGCAGAAAATACAGCATATAATGGAGATAATGATTATTCGATTGTTGCGACGATTGATTATAACAAGATCAGCATGCTATTTGCAGGAGATGCGGAGCAAGCCCGGTTGAGTGAATTATTAAGGAATGCAGACTTAGCTAGACCGTTTGATTTCGTGAAGATGCCACATCATGGTCGTTATCATGAATTAACAGAAGCGTTTATCGAAACCATTCATCCGGCATATGCAGTCATTACAAGCTCAGATAAAAATGTGGAAGATATTCGAACCGTTACGGCATTAGAGGGAATTGGCGCAGAAGTTTATGTGACCAGAAATAGCGATATCCAAGTGACAACGGATGGGGAAACACTTGTTATTCAGCAATAGTTATTCTATTCCACCTATAAAGGAACGTATAATATGAAATCAATCAATCTATTATCTTTATTAAGTGCGCACAAAGATTTAAATGATATACCTTTTAAAAAATATATAGGTAAATTTGGTATGGGACCACTTGTGAGAGTCAATGAGTTGAAGGATTTGCATACATTCGTCCATGAAATGATTACAATCACTGGAATAACAGATATTTTTAATCACTTCTATGTAGGGTTTAAAATTAATCAAATTAGCAAGGAATTCGATTTATTACGAATAGGCGAGAATAGTGTGATTAATATCGAATTAAAGCGCGAAAGTACAAAAGGAAAAATAACAAAGCAGCTAATTCAAAATCAATATTATTTAAAGTTTTTAGATGTACCGGTTTACAATTTTACATTTGTAACATCTACTAAAAAACTATATATGCTAGTAGACTCGAAGTTTATCAAAGAAGTAAAGCTTGATTTTTTAATGAATAAATTACAAGAGCAACAGGTAAAAGAAATAGAAGACCTCCATGATTTATTTGACCCAATTCATTACTTCATATCGCTATACGAGGCACCAGAAGCTTTTTTAAAAGATGAATACTTTTTAACGATGCAGCAAAATGTATTTAAAAAGGAAATACTCAGTTACCATCCTATAGAACATTCGATTTTTATGATGATTGAAGGTGGTGCTGGTACAGGGAAGACCCTTTTGACTTATGATATAGCCAAAGAGTATAGGCAAAACGGGGAAAATGTACTGATTCTTCATTGTGGAAAATTTGATAAAGGGCATAAGAAACTGAGAGACCAATACGATTGGACAATCGAGCCTATCCATTCCTTTAACGAGAAAACGAATGATATAAGTAACTATGATGTTATCATTTTTGTTGAGGCACAACATCTCGAAAAGGCTGAGCTTTTAAAATTTCTAGAACTTACAAAGCATATAAAGATGAAATGTATTTTCTCTTTAGATCGTTATTATTGTTTTATGTCCTCTTACAGTATCGCTGAGTTTATAGAAGCGCGTTTGCAACCTAAAAAATATGAGTTAAAAACAGTCATCAGATACAATAAAGAAATGCATGCGTTTATTCATCATTTATTTGATTTATCGAAACGCTCTCCAAAACAGCGATATCCCAATATTATGATTCAGTATTTTTCATCTTATGATGAGGCAAAAAGCTATTTATCGTATTTAGAAAATGAAGGCTAGAAAGTTATTGATTATTCATCTCCGAATCTGAATCACTGTCAATGCGCTATTTCGGAGGATAGAAGTGATGTACTTGGAGAGGAATATGACTATGTAGTTGCTACATTAAACGAGCGCTTCTATTACAAATCTAATCAAAAATTAGCAACATTTAATTCGCATTATGATGTAATGAAACTGCTTTATCAAAACTTGATAAGAGTAAGAAAAAAATTACATCTTGTCGTCATCAATAATCCAACTGTGTTGGAAAAGATTCTTAGCATATTACACTATGAAGAGAAATAGGGAGAAAAGAGCCCGTTAAAATGATGTTTGAATCATTTTAACGGGTATTCTATTATGAATTTGGTTGTACCCATTTCGGATAAATCGGCGCTAGTGACTCGGTTGCGTCTGCTTGAATGCCAACAGGTGGAATAGGGTAACGAAGACCATTGCGAGAAAGCTTTTTCATCCCTTCGATACCTTTTACTAAATCCGCAGGGGCAATCGCCATTAGCATTTCCTCGTCTAACACACCGCCAAAGCGTCGTTCTGCATAGCAGGGGATCGAAAGACTCGGTTCTCCAGTAGCCAAAGCTCGTCCCCAAGAATCAGCACACGAGCTTTCACCCGATACACTCCATTCGAATTTTTTAAAGCCAACCCACTGTAAACCATTGATTAACAGAATCATTTGCCCGGGTGTGCCATAAATTAAGCAAATATCAGGATTTTGAATCCGTCCAGATGCTAACGGTGAAATGGCTAGTGCCTTATACGTACCATACGGAATAACATCTAAGCTTGCTTGATGCTTCGCTGAATCCTCTCGTGTCCCAAACCAAACACCGTCCATTGCTTCGCCAGAATAAAAATCTTCATCCTGTGGCATCAACCCTAAAATGGCACCACATTGCTTCATTGCTAAATCCTCAGCTGTCACCCCCATTGTAAAGCCGAGACGAACAGATTGTGCGACGATTTGGTCGAATAAATAGCGTTTATTCGGACGCCTGATTTTTGGAACGGCCTCCATTTCTTCTGTTGATGCATACTTTTTCATACCAACAGGTGTTGCCTTTAAACGCAATAAATCTTGTAAATCCGCAGCAATTTCTGTCCAGTTGTATTCTGTTTGAGATACTGTCTCCATAAAACCCCCCCTTGTATTCACAATTATCTAACAATTCAGAATAATAATCAAATGGTTTTAGCAATAAATAACAGGGAATCGATAGAATAGCCAACCTTTTTAATAGAATGCATCAGAGAATATTTGAGTTAATAGATTTTTAACCATTAAATAATGAAGGTGTTCAGTTAGAGTGTATGTCCACATGAATCGCTTCATCAAAATAAACGAATTTTGATTCCGTTTGACCGTAAAGAATAAATGAATCTAATGGAATATCCTTTTCGAATGTAATGGTCGTATATTGCTTTTGGCTATCTGTTCGTAATTTAGCTGTATCCCATGCAGTTTTATGGTCAACTGTAACATGCCAGCTACTAATCGTTGTTGTATCAATATCTGAAGAAATCTCGATGCTTTGGTCTGATAATCGGTTTACTTCATATTCTGTATCTTTATAGGTGAATGTATAGGGTAATTGATCAACTGTTAGTTCATATCTTACATCAGTAGGCAGCTCAAATTTGGCACCAATAACGGATAAATAGCCCCCATTTTTTACACTTGGATATGCGCTAAGTGTCTCGGTATGAGCGTATCGATCATTTTGAATGCTAACTGTATCTTCAGGGATTGATCGATTTAATGTTTGTCCATCAGCATTAATAACATTAAAAAGTATTTGTGCATTATACGCGGCATAAGCAGCTTTTTCAGCTGAGGGTAAGTCCGCCGTATAGTCCGCTACTTGCTGCTCTACAAATGTTGCCATCTCCTCCGTAAATTTTGTTTCAAATTTAATCAAGGTGTTTTCTGGTCCATGCTGTGCCCGTATAAAGTTGACATCAATTCCGTCTTTTTCAAAAGAAGTATACAGTGTAACATTTTCTGTTTTGGCTAACAATTCTGTTCGATCAATAGGTACTTCAAGTGACCAATGTCCATCAATGTCATAAATGCGTGTAAAATCAAAGAGCAGTTTAAACTGCGTATAGGGTACATCAAATAGTGGGAATTCATACGTAATTTCATTCGCTGATTGTTCTGCCCAGGAGCCAATTGAATGCCTTTCCCCATTTGGTAGAACGAGGAACTCATCATTTACATTGCCATCCGTCGATTCATTGAAAAAAAATGCATCGCCAGTATAGCCAGAGGTAGCTAAGGTCACTTTTATAGCAGCATCCGTTACATTGACGTCCTTTACGCTCAAAGTTACAGAGGATGAACTTATTTCCGATTCCTTTTGCAAGCTTGAAAATACTAAAAATAATAATGCGGCAGTAACAAATACTGTTGCGAACGCTACATGCCACTCTCGTTTTTTTGTATGTCTAGCCTTTTCCTTTGGTAATTGGTCGATCACTTGATTCGTAAATGCAGCATCAACATGAATAGATGGAAACAAAGCATTCAGTTCATTCTCTGTTTCAAGCAGTTCTGTAAAAAGTGCTGAGCAAGTGGCACATGATTGGATATGCGTATCTATTTGCGCCATTTTCTCATCTTGTATTCGTCCATCAATAAAGTCATACATTTCTTCAGTCGATAAGCAGTTCTCCATCTATATCTCCCTCCAACCTAGATTTTCTTAGCCGTTTTTTTGTTCTATACAGACGATTTCGTACCTCTATTATTGAAATACTCAGTGTCTCAGCGATTTCTTCGTACGAGCAGTTACTGGCATACTTTAGGACAAAAATTTGACGTGTTTTTTCCTCTAATGTCTCGAGCCATTGCTGAAGCAACACAGTTTGTTCTTTCGCAATCATTAATGACTCAGGTGTGTGTAATGAGGGGGGTTCCTCAAGCGGTGTCGCGTCTTCCTTATGCCTTCTTTTAAAATCAATTAGTTGATTAATCGCAATGCGAAACAGCCACGCCTTAAAAGAGCCGCCCTTAAACTTTAGTAAGCTTTCATAGCATTTTATAAATGATTCTTGCGCAATATCTTTCGCCAATTCCTCATCTTTCGTTTGATATGCTAAATAGTTAATGAGTGGTTGCTTGTATGTATCAACAATGATGCGAAATGCTTGTTGATCACCTGCAATAATTTTTTGTATAAGCTGCTCATTCACGAAATTCACCTCCCTACATTAAAAACGTAAAATCTTCAAAAAAATCTCATGTGAATAGAAAAATATTTTCGCATACAAAGAATTTTATGTATGGAAAAATGGATTATATGAAAATATCATAGGAAGACTTTTGTATGTTTATCTTACAATTTGCTTTTACTCCTATCTATGTTAGTAGACTGTTTTTTTCTCACGCGGATTAGCAAGCGTTTTGTTTAAATATAACTCGAATGTCCACCTTTAATTGGAATTTCATGTTAAATTGATAAAGGAACTATGAGAAAGTAGGGGATTCTAATGAAAAATATTGTAGTAATCGGTGGGTATGGCCAAGTCGGCAGTGTAATCTGTAAAACTCTCTCCAAAATTTATCCTGGAAAAGTTATTGCTGCTGGTAGAAATTATGAAAAGGCAAAAAGATTTTCCATGTCTATGAATGAGAAGGTTCTGCCAATGAATCTAGATATTTATAATTTGGAAGCATCCGATGAAGTATTTATAAATACACAGTTAGTCATAATGTGCCTCGACCAAAAAAATACTAATTTCGTTGAAATGTGTATACACAATAAAGTGCATTATATAGATATTTCACCTTCTTATACCATCCTATCAAAAATCGAAAGTCTTCATAGTAAAGCACTTGAATGTGGAACAACTTTAGTATTAGGTGTAGGCTTAGCCCCAGGTTTATCAAACTTAATGGTAAAAAAATTAGTCAATCAAGTTAATAAAGTGAACAGTACGGATATGTATCTCATGCTCGGAATTGGTGAAAAGCACGGAAATGATGGAATAGAGTGGCTGCTAAATAATATAAATAATCATTATTCAATTTCTGAAAATGGTCAAAAGAAGCATGTAAGTAGTTTTACTGATGGGAAATATGTAGAGTTACCTAAGAAGTATGGAAAAAGGACTGCTTATAGATTTGACTTAGCAGATCAACATATTGTCACTAAAACCCTCGATTTAAAAAACGTATCTTCTCGCTTTTTCTATGACTCTGCCTTTGCAACAAAAGAATTAGCAATACTAAAAAAGTTAGGTGCTTTTAAGCTACTAAAATATACATTCTTTAAAACTATTTTTATGAAGTCATTTGCGGGAGCGTTGTATATTTTTGACAAATTAAACATCGGCTCAAATGACTATTTAATTAAAGTGGAAGTACATGGAGAAATTGAGGGGAAAGAAGGAAGCATTGAATCTGTATTGTTTGGCTCAAATAATACAGAGATAACAGGGCATGTCGCTTCGATAATAGGCAATAAGTTAACCCAAAATCATTATCCAGCAGGTGTACATTATATAGAACAGCTTTTTGATTTAGATGGTATATTATCCATTTTAGACAGTGAGATACGTTACAATTATGAAATGAAGTTTTAACTAACCGGAACATTTTTTCAATAGACAAAACAGCTTTTTTACTAAGGAAACGCTATCTAAAAGCATTTGTTATAGCAGAATTTGATAATAAAACTTTCAAAAAACACCCAAAATATTCCGTTTGATGCTAAAATAAGTTCAATATCCCGAATGTTAATACATAACTAACTGAAAAAATGGAAGGTGGAGTAATAATGGAAGAAGCTTTATTATCACGTGTACGCAATACACGGGTAGCTCTACGACAACAACAAATTGCAACAATTTTTGATGAATTTGATGAGCAATGTATGAAGCTCACGGATGAACAACGGGTAGAAAAATATAAAAAAATGCTTGAAAGCCCATTTCGTTTTTATCGGGGATCGGCGTATTTATTTTATTATGACGTGACAAAAACGCCATCTATTTTCCACTCGCTTGATACAAAACCAACGTGGATTATGGGCGATATGCATATGGATAATTTCGGTGCCTTTCAAAATGAAAAAGGGGAAATTGTTTATGACGTCAATGATTTCGATGAAGGGTATGTAGGCTCATACTTATATGATTTAATTCGCATGAGTATCAGTATCGGTTTATACATGGATGAACAGCAAATGGAAGAAGCGGCACAAGAGCAGGTCATTGAATCCTTTTTAAATAGCTACATCAATCAACTCAAACGATTCCAGCTAAAAAAAGAGGACGCCTTTACATTAAACTTCACAAAGGCTAATACAAAAGGGCCGATTAAGAAACTTTTAAAGAAGCTTGAAAAACGGAAAGGTACGCATTTACTCGAAGATATAACAGGAGTCAAAGACGGAAAGCGCGTATTTGTCTGGAATGAAGAAGTACAACCTGTATCGGCAGAAATGTATGCAGCCATAAAAAATGTATTACCTCAATACGAAATTAAAGATATTGCGCTAAAATACGGTTCTGGTACTGCATCGATTGGGTTAAAGCGCTTTTATATTTTAGTCGAAGGACAAAAGGACGCAGCAGGGGAAGAAGACCTAGTGCTTGAAATGAAGGAAGTTCGTACAGCTATTCCAGCGTATTTCTTGCGTTACTCAGAAAGATTTTGGTCCGCTTTTGCACATCAAGGAGCTCGTGCTGTCGGTACGCAAAAAGCGATGCACCATTTAGAGGATCCGCACCTCACATATATCACGATGGACGGGCAAGAATACTATGTGCGCGAACGTTCGCCCTATAAGAAAAAAGTGAAGCCCAAGCATTATAAATCGCTAGATGATTATATCGTAACAGCAGAAATCATGGGCAAAATTGCAGCGAAAATTCATGCGCGAGCAGATATCGATTATTCAGATGTTTTTACCTACCATAGCGAGGACGAAATTTTAGAGCGTATTAGCCAGCATCACGAAATGTTTGTACAAAGTACCGTATTACAAGCCATGCACTATAAGAAAATGGTATATAGCGATTATGACCTATTCAAGGAATGGGCAGAGCAGAAATATTCAGAACTTCAGTATGGCGAAGTATCTAAGGAAGTAAAGAACGAGCAAGCATGACATAATAATAGCCGTATTTCAGCATTCGTTGAAATACGGCTATTTCAAATATGCCACAATGATTACAATCACTTTCTGAGAAACAAATATAGACGGCATAAAGAAATGTTTGAATAGCTAGGTTATTTATTGTAAAATCAAATTAACCAGTGGTCAATAAAAGGAGATAACATGGTCGCAAGAAAAAAAGCACATGAAGAATTAACAAAAGATATGATTATTCAGGAGGCGAATCGTCAGTTTTTATTGCATGATTTTCATAAAGTATCTATGAGGGCTATTGCAAAAGAACTTGGGTGTAGCCACGGGGCAATCTATTATTATTTTGCGAATAAATCGGAATTATTTTATGCGGTAGTAGAGCAGTATTTTGATGAGCTCAACCGGATGATGGAGACAGCTTTAACGGAGGAACATAGCACCAAGCAGCAGATGATAAATGTATTTCTAGGCTTTATACAATTTGGGTTAAACTATCAAAGCCAATATGAATTTATGTTTTCGATGCGAGATGAGCATACGGATCCATTAGCACAACACGCTTCGAATAACAGCTATACAAAATTTGCGGAAACACTACAAAAGCTTAGTCATCATAAACTAGCTCTAGCCGAGATTTATTCAACATTTATTGCGCTTCATGGATTTGTATCTCATTATCATGGTAGGGTAAAGGGGTATGAAGAAGCATATGAAGCTGCTATTCACTTTGCAGCATTTTTAATGAAAGCTCTAGAAAAAAGCTAGAGTTTTTATTTTAGCATTAATTGACCAGTGGTTAAAAAAGAAAGGGAGAGTTACTATGAAAAAAGTATTTATAGCAGGTGCAACAGGTGGTATAGGCTCTGCATTAGTAGCAGAATTAACGGCAAGACAGATTGAGGTCATTGCATTTGCTCGAACAGAGGCAACATTAAAAGAAAGGTTTGGAGAAAATGCACGAGTGACATGTATCGCTGGCGATGTTTTAAATAAGCAAGATGTACTGAAAGCTGCTCAAGGTGCTGACACGATAATGCATGCAGTCAGTTTTCCATATGAACAGTGGGAAGCAAAGCATATGCCGTGTTTAGAAAATTTATTGAAAGTAGCGCAGCAAATCAATAGTCGATTTGTTATGCTTGATAATATTTATGCTTATGGAAAATCCCTATCACCTGTAAAAGAGGTTGTAGAAAAGCGACCACATACAAAGAAAGGGAAAAAACGCTTAGAAATGGAGAGGTTGATTAAAAATAGTGGCGTCACTTATTTAATTACTCATATCCCAGATGTCTTTGGTCCATATGCAGTCAATACCGTTTTATATAGTACGCTGCAAGCTGTCGTGCAAAATAAAAAGGCTTATTTTGTTGGAAGAATGGATAAAACGAGAGAGTTTGCTTACACACCAGATGTCGCTAAAGCTGTTGTTGCACTTACTTTAAAGGAAGAGAGCTACAATCAACATTGGAATATTCCTGGTTGTTTGAAAACAACAGGGGAGGCATTACAAAGTTTTCTCCATGAGCAATTCAACTACCGTAAAAAGTTAAAGCCTGCTACTACTCGTATGATTGCATTTCTAGGATTGTTCTCACCCTTTATGCGGGAACAAAAAGAAATGATGTATTTAACCGAAACACCTGTAATCGTTGATGGAGAGAAATTACAAAAAATGCTTGGTCACATCCCTTTAACAGACACAAGACAAAGCTTAACGGAAACGATGCATTGGATAGAAACTAGTAAATCATTGTAAGTGTGCGATTATAACTTATTTCATGTCATCTTTCTTTATCTGGGTTATGATAGAACATATAGTTTGAATATTTTGTTAAAATGTACATTTTTAAAATAGAAGAGGTGCTTTGACGTTGAAAACAATCGGATTAATCGGAGGAATGAGCTGGGAGTCTTCCGCAGAATACTACCGGATTATCAATGAGGAAGTAAAGTCACGACTTGGGGGATTGCACTCTGCAAAACTATTACTCGCTAGCGTAGATTTTGAGGAAATTGAACAATTTCAATCGTTAGGAAAATGGGAGGAAGCTAGCGAATTACTCGCACATATTGCGAAAAATTTAGAGAAGGCAGGAGCAGATTTTATTGTTATTTGTACAAACACGATGCATAAAGTAGCCCCAATCATTGAAAAAGCGATTCATATCCCGCTCCTACATATTGCAGATGCAACCGCGCATGAAATTCAGCAAATGCAGCTAAACAAAATTGGCTTACTTGGAACGAAATATACGATGGAACAAGATTTTTATAAAGAACGAATTCGTCAACATGGCATTGAAATCGCCATTCCTTGTGAAGAAGCACGGCTAGAAGTAAACCGAATTATTTTTGAAGAGCTATGCTTAGGCGACATCAAGCCATCGTCCAAAGAGTATTATCTTCAAGTGATTGATGAATTAATACAACAAGGGGCTGAAGGGATTATTCTAGGCTGTACAGAAATTGGATTATTAATTCAACCTGACGATGTACAAGTGCCTGTGTTTGACACGACGGTTATTCATGCAAAAAATGCTGTAACAGTAGCGTTAGATTAAGTTGGCATAAAACGGTGAAATGCAAATTAAATGAGTTTAGCCACAAAACCGGTACTAGTAAGTGCTGGTTTTGTTATTTAAGTTATGATAAGAGAAAGATATTTGAATAATTTAGGGAAATTTCATGATGGGTACTTATCGCGAATGATAGAGGATAAAAACAGTGAGGAGCATGAAAATGAAAAGAATTATATTGCTATACCTATTACTATTAACAGCTTGCAGTGAAGAGGAAATCAATGTTTCATTTACAATTTCGCCTATTTCAGATGAAGAATTTAGTAAAGTTGGTGGCATCGATCAGCCAAAACAAGAAGACTTTAAAATGCTCGATTTTGAACTGAATGCAGAACTTCCTAATGGTACGGTATTTAGTGAGAAAATGGGGTTTGATGATCTGGAAGAAACACTCAATACAATCGATGGCACAGAACGATACTGGTATGGGAGTGGCTGGGAACACGAGCTTAATATGAAACGTCAAATTGTAATCTATACAAAAGGTGTGTCAAATGAGCAATTAACAACAGCATTTGAAGAAACAGAAATAGATATTGTATGGGTGAAAGATGAAAAACAACATACAAGAACATATAACTTAGCTGAACTACTGGAGATACAATAAAGAAAATCATTGGGATGCACAGCCACTTTAAATAGTAACGAGTAAGTAAAAAGGGGGAGCAGGGTTGAACCAGCGAGTGAAGAAGCTTTTATTAGCTATATTAACAATGGCTGTATTACTTAGCTACGGTATTTTTTATTACAACAGTGTAGATGGCAATTATTATACAGTTGATGAAATGTACGGTTTTCCAGTTCTGAAGAATGCTCAATTAGAATTAGAAGGCGATTACTCCAAACATTATACTTGGTCAAAAGCAGGCGGAGATAAGGGCATTCCATTATCTTATAAGCTAGTCATACGCAAAAAAGGGTGGAAGAAAGGAAATGTGGAGGGGACGGTCATGACCTATACTAAAGGAGATAAAGTAATTTACCTTTCTACTTCAACTCAGTATTTAGAGGTTTTTAAATAACGCCTTCAAATTACACTAACGCAACAGGTCATTTCAACACTGTATTTTTTTAAAGATCAAAGACATACCTTCTTAAGTAGGAGGGGTTATATGTTAAAAAAGATATGGATGCTTGCTGGAATACTTATAGCGGGATTATCCTCATTTATCTTGTTAACTAAAGATTTTGTTCCTAAAGAAGAAGGATATAATTCCACATTGGAAATGGTTAAAGAAAAACTTTATGAGAAATACGTCGGTGTTGATGTAAAAATAACTTCAAAGAAAGAATTAATCATACAAATCGTAGGGGATGAGCAATATGTCGATTCCGTAAAAAAGGATATGGCGTCCATTGCTAAACATGTACTTCAAACCACTACATTAAAAGACTATACAATTGTTTTTGAAAGATGGGAGTTCATTAACGATGAAAATAAAATGATAAACAAAGAGCTTCACCATTTAACAATGACTCTTATGGAGGGGCTTAAAGTTTACGACATTTTCGAGAATATAACGATAGAGAATCAATCAGCCATTATCATTCAAACATTAGTAAACAGTTCAGATCAAGAGGCACACAAATTAGTGATAGAAATTGAAGAAACTGTAAATAATATCTTGCATTCTAAAGAACTGAATTCATTATCTAATATCGACTCTTATGAAATTAAAATATTAAATGCTACAGGGAAAGTAATAAATTAGACACCACCTGCATAATCGCAGGTAGTGTTGTTTTATTGCGTAATTTTCAAGCCAACGACAGCAATTAAAATAAACGAAATAAATAAAATACGTTTCCAGTCTTTTGATTCTTTATAAAAAACCATACCGACAAGTGTTCCACCAACGGTACCAATCCCTGTCCAAACCGCATAGGATAAGCCCATCGGTAACGTTTGCATAGCAAGTGCTAAAAAGCTAAAGCTACAAATAAACGAACCAAACAAAATAACAAACGAGGATAAAGCTTTCTTTTGTACGACCTTATTCATGCCGATGACACCAATTACTTCAAATATGCCCGCTAAAATTAAATAGATCCACGCCATTATGCATTCCTCGTTTCATTTGGTTCAGCGGATACGAGCTTTAAGCCAATCACACCAACAAGTAATAACGTAATAAAGCCCACTTTAGTGAAGCTAAATGGTTCATTGAATAGAAGTGTTTCCACAATAACGGTGCCCGCTGTACCAATACCTGTAAAGACAGCATATACCGTTGCGACTGGTAGTTTTTCATTGGCAATTAGTAAAATATAAAAGGACAGGACGATTAAAGCGATCACGCCACTCCACATCCAAAATGAGCTGGCGTATTTTAACCCCATCGCCCATAAAATTTCGATAATACCCGCTAATAATACGAGCCCCCAATAGCGATTCATGATGAAACCTCCTGCTGTGATACCCCATTCCAAAATACAAGCCAACCAGCTTGCAATCGTCGTTCAAAGCGCGCATGCCCCCCGTATAACATTTCAACAAATAAACTATCCAGTAAGGCTAAATAAGCAATTGCTGCATCTTCAGCACGTACAGCTAGCGGATGCTTCGCAAAATATCCGCTAAAAAGCTGCTCAAGAGCGTCTAAGTAAACATAGACGTGTTCTGTAATGACTGCCTCCAAATGCTGTGGCGCAAAAAAGGATGTGCGAATAAAAAACTTCGTTGCGACTTGCTCTTGAAAACGTTGCTCCCATGCGCGCAATAATGCAAATAGCTTACGCTGCAAAACGTCATCATGCGTAGCTAAAAAAGCGCGCATAAAGGCAAGCTCCTGTTCTAACACATCCTGATAAAGTGTCTGAAAGAGCATGTCCTTACTTTTAAAATACGTATATATGGACTGTTTTTTTATGCCGACCTCTTCCGCAATTTGTGCAAGAGAACTACCATCATAGCCATTTTCAGCGAAATTTTTGAGTGCTGCCGCTTTAATTTTCTGCATTGTCATGCTATCACCTTCCTGACGTTCGTCAGTTAGATGATAGCACAAGTTTATTTGTGTAGCAACTTGGATTTATATTATAGAAAACGTGCGTGGAATTTTGCACAAAAGACAATTTGTATGAGGGATGGAAAGACAAAAAAGGTACAGAAACATCATTCTGTGCCTTTTGATCATAAAAAGTCAGCAGGTAAGCATCCCATGAATATATCCAACTGTTGTTGCGTTATATCCAATACGCGCATCATTCTAGTTTTCGTTTGTTGCAGTTGTTTCGTATAGTTATTAAAATCATCCGCACTTAAGAAATTCCGCAATTGCTCTTGTTTGACGACTCTTCTTTCAAGATGAATCAGTTCAACGAGAGAAGCCTGGATTTCATGTGAAGTAAGTGCTTTTAAACTGAGCTTGATTCGATTATCATTATGTTTCTTTTGAATCGTTCGTAGTAAAACTAAAGGATCTCCTATATATTTTAAGAGTAACGATTCCTCGATATCGTATAAATTGACAAGCTCATTTACATCAAAGTAGTCCATTAATAGTTTTTGACAATAGACGAGATGTTTTTTCGATTGTTCGATTGACTGCATCGCATCAAACTTTTCTATTTCAATTTTCAAGTCAATCGGGTACTTTAGAAGGTCACTAATATGGGCTGAGGAAAAGCCTAATGAGCATTGTCTTACTTTTTTATCGGGAGTGCTGACATCGAGCTCAAATATACTAAATGCATGCTTTTTTAAAAGCGCATCATATTGTAAATATGAAAATAAAAAATATGAATACGAATTGAGATGAGAATAGTAAGTCGCGTTATGAAGTGAAAAAGATCTAGCCGGAAGACATAGTTCGTACTGTAGATGTGCGGTAAGTTCATACACCTGCTTTTGAATCAATGGAATAGAGCTTTTCACAAAATGGATATGAGATGGAAGAAATGGAGAAGGTTCGGAACAGTCTAACCGAGCAAAAAGTTCCTCTTCTTTTAACGACAAATAATGATGTATGCGTGTATTTGTGCCAAAATCAATGTGTAAAAATGGCTGGAAGAAATGGTACATACACTCAACTCCTTTTTCGAAACGTACATGATCATCCTGCCCCATTCAATGAAATACCTAAACCTCCTCCAACTTAAAATACCCAAAAAGGAGCGAAATGTTGCTGTTCCATAAAAGGCAACACCGTCTAATAAAATGGGAAATTTTATTTTTCCGTTTGATGAGTGAACTTAGTAAAGTGAGTGCCGATATTATTTGTAATTATTTAAAATGTTCAAGCAAGAGGTGAAGAAATGTTTATACAGAATACAAATTCATCGAGTTTATCTTCAGATTTATTTTTAGTAAATAAAAAAGCCGCCTCCATCTATGAAATTAAAAAGGAAAACGGTTATATTCGTCATTATGTAACTAAACCAAACGGGGAAAAAATAATGATAAAAGAAACAAAATTACCAAAATCACAAGAAAATGAATATAGTTCAAGTAACAATTTAAAGGATTTCCTATGCAATCAATTAACTCAAGTAATAGACGCAAAAAATTTGAAGGAAGTTTTGAGCACAGGTATAACAGGTCAAAAAGCAAAACAAAAAATTATATCTGCTTATCACAACTCCATCTAAAATTTCGAAAGATTTAGTCAAAGAAGGCGACCGAAAAGTGATTCTAGGATGTTTCTTTTGCCACAAAGATTAGTATCGAGCAAAGAATTCTAGTATCTATTTATGATAAGCGATAGGGGAGATTGGGAGAGCTGAAACTTTCCCAACCTCCCTCTAACCCTTTTTATATTTATGTACTTAATCAATCCAGCCTTGTTCTTTCGCAAGGATGGCCGCTTCTGCGCGGGATTCAACATGTAATTTCGTAAAGATTTTCGATAAATGATTTTCAATTGTTCGTTGTGTAACACCTATTTCAACAGCAATGGCTTTATTCGTCCAGCCTTGTGCTACGCGTTTCACAATAGCTAATTCCTTTTCATTTAAAATCGTTTCATGCTCCGTTGATGAAGCTTTTGTTCTTCTTGCCATAAAATCTAAAAAGTCAGCCGGTATTAGAATTTCGTTTCGTAGTGTGGCGCTAATCGTTTGTACTACCTGCTCTTTCGTCGCGGTTTTCGATAATAGGCCATCTACTTTACGAGATAATAGCAACTCATAATAATCCGTCAATTCAAAGCCTGTATATAGAATTATGTACGTTTCGGGATAAGTTGCTTTTATTTTTGCCGCGAGCTCCACCCCATTAATCGGTTTCATATGGATATCGAGTAAACATAAGATATAGTCGTCACCTTGTAAGCGTTCCATGACCGCATCAGGGTTTTGCTCTGTATATACCGACCATTGCTCAATTGGCTCAAGTAAAGCTTTCGTTCCGTTTAGTACAACTGGATGATCATCTACTATTAATAGTTTCACAATATCACGTCCTTCATTGATATTAAAATCGATAAACCTTCTGCCTCTGTGGAAGAGATATGCATTGTGCCATTAAATGCCCGAACACGTTCACGCATGCCATTTAACCCCATCGAATCACTCTCATCCAAATTTTCTATATTTAAACCAATTCCATCGTCTTTATAATGAATTTCAACCCCACCTGGAATGGCTAACACTTCTAATGTGACATGCTTTGCTTGCGAATGTTTATAGGCGTTATTTAATAGTTCTTGCACCAGGCGATAAATCATTAAAGGATAAGTAGTATCTGTTAACGATAACGGCTCAATTCGCTCTTGCAAAATGAAATCGGCACGCATTTTCATTTTTTGCGTAAATTTCTTTAACGCTGCTTGCAAGCCCAACGTATCAAGTAGGGGAGGGTTTAAATTTTCACAATACTCCCGTAGCTCATAGGACACTTCAAGTAGCTGATCACGAATCGTCTCAATTTTTTGCTCACTTAGTTCACCTTGCTCAAGGTCAAGCTCTCTCGCTAAAAAAAGCTGCTCCTGCAAAATGGTATCATGTAATTCGTGTGCTAAAATCACTTTTTCCTTCTCTACAAATTGCCAGATTAATTTATCGAGCCATGGAATGGATTTTTGTTGCAGTGACATTTCTTGGACTAATTCTTCTACTTGTTTCAGCGTCTGTAAAAAGGTATCGCAATACAGCGCAATCATTTCTAACCAAATAATTTCCTCATGCTGCAGTTGAATTTTTTCATCTTGTGAGCCAATCGATAAAATATACTGTTGGTCTGCATTACGATGAAGTAAGAGCTCATAAAAAGGACCGCGCTTTGTTACTTCAAAAGGCATCACAGAAATTTGCTGCGCGGGCATCGTATAAATGGACAATGCCTCAAAGCCAAGCTTCTCTTTCACTTCTTTTAAAACGATATCCGTTAACTGGACTTCTGACCGCGCTTCACCAATTCGTTGAATGACGGCATATAAGCCATGAATCGAACGACCATCTGTTGTCACGAGCAGCTTTCGTTGTTGAAAATCTACTTTCTCTTTCACATAAAGGAGTATAAACGTAAGAATGAGCGTTAAACAAAACAAAATCAACGCATCCTGAACATCAAAAACATCCCGCCAAATAACCGCAATAATCGTCGTTAAAACGGTAGCTGTTATAACGGATATATTCCCATAATAGCGGATTCGGGAAAGGTGATATTGTAAACCAAACAGCCGCTCTGTTAATTGCGTAAAAATAAAACTAAACGGGATGAATAGTAAAAACACAGCTAAAATTTCAGATGACACAAGAGGTCTTTGAAACAATACTTCAGGAACAACAAATAAAAAGACAAACGGTAAAATGGGTAAGATGCAACTATAAATTAAAAATTTAAGCTGCAATCGCTTTGAAATCATATAGCCATATAGCAAAATCCCGAACACCGTTAGTAAACCTGTTGAGAAAAATACAAGTGTACCCCATCCAGAAAATGTACTAAGCGTATTGCTCCATATAGCACGGATACTGATACAGAATATCGCAATAGGAAAGCTATATATAAACATAAGATTTTTCGTATAGGGCCATCGTACTCGTAGTAGAGCAAAGTAATTGCGTAAAAAATGCACCAATATACTAATACCAAGTAGCATAGCAGTTGAAATCGTTACACTACCAATCGGATTATCACGGCTTGAAGCACCTGCACTAATATAAGCAAGTGACACAGCAAGCAAAAATAAAATGAGCATCGGTAGCAGCTGATTTTGCTTATAACGATATAAATAACAAGCTGTCAGTAACGTAATGATAAAATAAATACACGGAATGACAATGTGCATATAAAACATATACGGTAAATCTGCATTACTCACCGTGATGTCCTTTACTTCTGTGTGCTGAAGCACTTGAAGATGAGTGGCAGTCAAAATATATGTTGTCTCTTCCTTTACAGGCTCCTCATCGACTAATAACACAAAATCTCCAACGGCAATGCCTTGCTCCTTTGCCCATTCTTCAGCCCATATCGATTGAATGGTCCAGTCATCACCCTGTTGTTGAATTTGAATACCAACCATTGGCTGTTGGTACGCAACCGTTAGCACGTAGCCCCCCATGACAATATAAAATAAGATTGCTATGTAAAACCAATATTGTTTTAAGCGTTTTAAAAAATCCATGTAACTCCCTCACTTGTTATGACTATATCTATTATCAACGAACCACACCTCTACGTGAAGTAGTTATGGATAATTTTCGGAAAATAATGAGATGGGGAATAGGGCACCGAAAGGAATTTTTCGGAAAGCCGAAATCGTTTTTTCGGTATTCACCATGTTATGGTAGAATTAGAAATTTAGTTTAGGAGTTGTGTATATGAATCAAGAAGTAAAATACGATTTATTATTACTTTCAAGTATACTAGGTGTTGTTTTATTAATGGCTTTTTTTGCGTAAATCAGGCGCAAATCGTTGTGAATAAGACGGGAGAGTCAAATTGAGTAAAAAGAAATTTATCTTGCAGGGAGCTCTATTTGGAGCAGTTGTTTCTTTCTTAATTGCGTCTATATTTACGATGGTAGTAAGAATGGTAGCAGGTGGTTATCTTTTCGGCACTGTTTTGAATTCCGGAGAACGATGGTTGTATTTTGCTGTTATCATTCCATTTAGTATGGCATTTGCTTGGTTAGGCGGCTATTTCTTTGACAGAAAACAAGTACGTGCAAAAACACTGTGGAAAATCAGTTTTACGACCACACTTTTTATTATTGTTTATTGCGGAACAATCGGCGTTATATTTTGGGAAAACATCATTCAAGGGAAATTTGAAACAATTAATGTTTTAGATACATTAGGATGGGGGACGTTTTATGCTGTCGTTTTAACACCATTCTTCACGCCTATTACACTACTACTTATTAACGTCTTTACTGAACTTATTTTAAAATTGGAATCTTACACAGACTGAACGGAAAAGACCTGATTCTACGCAAATCGTAGAGTCAGGTTTTTATGTATTTGAAACTTTTCTTAATCGTAACCGTAAAATTGATGAGGAATAATTTTCCTGAATTAAGTATTACACACTCGAACTAAGGAGGGAGTTACATTTGAAGATAATAAGATGGCTGCTTATAACCATTATCGCTTTAGGAAGTATCGTGATTGGCGTTGGTATTTGGCTGTTTCAAAAGGACCGTCCAGCGTATCTGATTCAATTTATAAAGGATAACGCAGCAAATCAAAATGTCGCGCTTTCCATTCACTACAATGGGGATAGTTGGATAGAAGTCAATGAACAGGAGCCTCTTCCACTAGCAAGTACGGTCAAAACGATTGTTGCGATTGAATATGCAAAACAAGCTGCAGACGGGCGGATCAACCCTGAGCAAAAAGTCAGTTTAGAGGAGCTGGATCATTTTTATCTCCCGAAAACAGATGGAGGGGCACATGCTGCGTGGTTAGCGGACATTAATGCAAAAGATGATGTACCGTTGAGTGAGGTAGCGAATGGGATGATAGCCTACAGCTCCAATGCAAACACCGAATATTTAATGCAGGTGCTAGGGCTTGAGTCTATTAATGCTGTGCCGAAAAGCTTAAAACTTAGTCATCACGAGCCTTTGTATCCGATTGTCAGTGCATCATATATACCTGTTCAGTTGATGCACGAAAAAGGACTAACGAAAAAAGAAGTAGTGAATGAACTAAAAAATATGGATATGGATGAATACCGAAACCGTGCTATAGCGATTCACGAGAAATGGTTACATGAACCGCTGAACAAACAAGAAAGGGAGAAACTTTTAAAGGTGATGGACATGGATGTTCAAAAAATCTGGTCTGACCGATTACCAAGAGCTACGACTTCAGATTATGTGACGATTATGCAAAAGTTAAATGGCAAAGCGTACTTTAGTGAAACAATACACCAATATTTAGATCCGGTAATGGAACAGCTAATGCAAAACCCAGCCAATCGTGAGTGGCTAATGCATGCGGGACAAAAGGGTGGCTCCACCGCTTTTGTTTTGACGAATGCGATGTATGCAACAGATCAAGACGGTAACCGAACAGAATTCGCCTTTTTTTCAAATGACTTAACTTTAATAGAACAAGCGAGACTTTCAAGAAATCTAAATAGCTTTCAGTTGAAGTTTCTTACGGATGAAGCATTTCGAACACAAGTGAAAGAAGAACTGTCGCATCTACGTAAGGGAGAGGGAGAGTAATTAACTTTCGCTCTTTGTAGAAATAATAAGGTTGTTTAATTCTTGTGGAAATAAAAGGGGGCTTAGTGCAATAAGGATGTTTGATTAACTTAGAAATTGGTTGGCAGAGTTGCAACCGTATTAAAATTAAACAATACAGAATTGTATGAAAGGAGGTTATATGGTGATAAAACCAATTGAATTACGTGTTTTTGAATCAAAAGATATAGAGATAATCCAGGGATGGTTTAATGATTTTGAGATTCAACGTCGTCTCGAGGGAATGGTGCCGTTAAATGAATGGTATAACTATATTCATAATAATGAGCACTATTTTGTATGGCTGGCGCTTGAAAATGAACAACCAGTAGGAATGATTATGGTAGAAACAGAAAATGTTTTTATAGGTAGTGTTGCACTTGTTGTTAAACCGTCTCTCCGTAATAAAGGATATGGTAAATCAATCATAGAAAAAACAATGTTACTACCGGAAATGAGCGTTATTAAAAAATGGTTCGCAGGAATTGAAGCAGATAATTTCGCTTGTATCAAATGCTTTCAATCAATAGGATACAAACTTGAAAATACACAGCCTGATGAAGATGGTTATTACTCGTTGATTCATTTTTAGAGAATCACATTATCATAAAAGGGGATATGAATAGCATGAACTTCGGAGATATATTATGAGTAGAAATAATAAAGCTGTTTAATTTATAAGTAAATTCTTTAAAAAATAATAAAGTTGTATTTATCATTATTGCTAATATTACGAATGAGTGAAGCATGATGCCCTCTCTACTTACATTATAACAACATCCGATAATTAATTATAGACTATTTTTTCTCCCATTCCTTACCTTATACTGTTATACACAAGTCAAAAAAAGCATAAGGGGTGCGTTTATATGAATGACAAAAAAAATATTTTAGATCCCGGTCCGTTCTTTCATGGTACTAAAGCAGAACTGAAAATCGGAGACCTACTTGAACCTTTGCACTTATCCAATTATCAGGATAAAAAATCTAACTATATATATTTTACTGCAACATTAGACGCTGCTAAATGGGGTGCTGAATTAGCAAGATCTAAATCAAAAGAGAGAATTTATATTGTAGAGCCATTAGGTGATTTTGAAAATGATCCGAACCTAACTGACAAACGATTTCCTGGAAATCCGACACGTTCTTATAGGTCTAAATCTCCTTTGAAAATAATAGCTGAATTAAGCTCATGGGAAAGACATTCCGATGAAGAAATAAATCATATGCTTACATCTTTAAAAGAGTTAAGTGAACAAGGGAAAAATATAATATACGATTGATTCTCGCATTATTACACATTGGCCACATTATTTGTATTAATACCTATCATTTTAGCTGCTTTCGTATTCAATTGGATCTGAACCATGAAACTAAATAGTGAAACTGAAATAGAGCAAAACAAAGAAATGATCCGCCTTCTGAAGGAATTGACAGAAAAACATTAACTTTCTAAGCATAATAATAAGGTTTAAAGGAGCGTATTTGAATTTTCATAACCCATCGACTAAAAGACAAGTGTTGAATTAATATACTATAATGTGTATATTTGATTACAGTAGGAAATAACATCTTGTTGTTGTAGCTAGGTTTAGAGAGAAGGTTTTTCATGAAGAAGTATAAAGGTGAATTATTAATGCTCATTACCGCTGTCATGTGGGGGAGCGGCTTTGTTGGGATGGCAGTAGGCTTAGAGCATTGGAGTGTAATGCAATTGATGGCGCTCCGTTTTACATTAGCAACAATCCTATTAGCTCTTATTTTTAATAAAAAACTAAGGCTCATTTCGAAAAGTGTATTTTGGAAAGGCTCCATTTTAGGCGCGATTTTATTTGTTGCGTTTACCTTGCAAACATTAGGACTTGAATATACAACTCCGTCCAAAAACGCATTTCTAACAGCGATTAATGTCATTATTGTACCCATTATTGCGTACATCATTTATAAACGTCGATTTGACCGCTTTGAGATTATGGCAGCTATCATCGCCATTGTCGGTATCGGATTTTTATCATTACAAGATTCCTTTACGATGAATCTTGGGGATATGTTATCTATCCTGTGTGCCATTGCGTTTGCATTCGACATTTTTTATACGAATGTTTTCGTAAAAAAGGAAGATGCGTTAGCGTTAACAATTGTCCAATTTTTCGCTGCTTCGATTTTAAGCTGGATTGGTGTCCTTGCACTTGGTGAAGTCCCAACTTCTGCAAGTACAGAAGGCATTTTAACCATTCTTTATCTTGCTGTTTTTTGTACGCTCGTTGCTTATGCATGCCAAAATATTGGGATGCAATATGCAGACCCAACAAAATCTGCATTAATTCTGTCAACAGAATCTATATTTGGTACACTTTTCTCCGTACTATTATTAAGCGAAGTGTTAACAGGAAGAATGATTTTCGGCTGCTTCCTAATCTTCATAGCCATCATTATCGCGGAAGTGAAGCCATCCTTTAAAAAATCGATTATAAATGCTTAACAGTACAACTAGGCTCTCGTTTAACGCGAAGCCTAGTTTTTTTATCCCGCATGATTGCGAGTAAATGTCTCATCCTATGTAAAAGGAGTTGAGCTTAATCGTGCGAAAGTTATTATTTGCAATGGGCGCAGTCATTGCGACAGGTTTAGCGATTACGTATATTCCAACGATCATGAATGCCCAACAAGAAACCGTCCAAGAAGAAACACCAGCTTATGCAAAGTGGGGCAAGATGGCGATAGAACAGGTACAATCCAAATATCCAAATGCATCGATTGTAGATTATTTGCATGTAGGCAGAGAGACGCAGCAAAATACAACAACCGAAACATTTAAACTATGGCTAAACGAGGGGGACCGTGAATTTGGTGTCTTCGTATACATTAAATTTGTAACGGCATCCGAAAAAGTCGTCAATATTCAGTTTGAAGAAACCGCTAAATAGATTTTGAAGCCAATCCTAATGTTTAGCTCTGAAAAAATTTCAATAAAAAGTAGCTCAATTTTAAGGTAAATGAAAAGAATCCGTTTTGAAAAATTAATCAAAATGGATTTTTCTTTTATGCATTACTATACAATTTGTCAACCATCGCATCCGATTCGAACAAAGTCTTTCGAAAAAACTAATTAAATGGACCGTATAAATCAACAAAATCCCCGTTGTAAGCATCAATCACAACTGTTGATTCGCCTCCATTATATTTTATCGTGACTTCCCATTGTGTTTGATTAGTTAATTCATTCCAAAATCCACTTTTTTCAGTTAAGTATGTAGTCATATTCGCTGAGGACGTTCCCTTATAAACAATTGATTTTTGCCATTCTTTAGGTGGGTTATTTAAGACGTTTTCTGCATACTTGATTGCTTCTTCTGAGCTGATGATCGGTAACTGATACATGTATAAGAAAAGCATGCTCATTATGCAAATAAGCCCTACAAGTAACTTTTTCAATGGGTGCCTCCTTACCTTTTCAATATTTTAAAAATCCTTAATAATCTCACTTATAATTTAACATAAATATCCAATTGAATTTATGAAAATAGCGTATTTGTTCATTCATAACGTATATTTTCAGAAAGTGCCTCGATCTGTGACCAATCTAGTATACGAATGCCTTCATCTGTTCTTTCCACAATGTTCAAATTCCCCCAATCCTTTAATACACGGTTTAAATGGCGCTTCGTTGTCCCAATGAGGGAGGCAATATCGTTTAAATTCGTCGTAGACATATAGTGCTTTAACTGAGTATCTAAAGCAACTGTACATAAATAAGCCGCCAATCTTGTGGATACGGCTGCCAGTGCATTTACTCTCGATGAAATCGTACATGTTTGCAGCTTAAATGTGAGCTCTTTCAAAAGAAGTTGAGAAAATGCGCCGTCATATTGTAAATAGGTTTGATAAACCGTTAATGGAATAAATAAAAACAGGCAGGCTCGATCTGCTATACAATCAGATTGAACCGGGCATGACTGGAAAATTTCAATATCTCCTAAGATTGCAGGGGGATTACAGTACCTAAGGAGGAGCTCCTTTCCAGTGACTTCTTTTGTTGTCACATAGTATCGACCGTCCACTAGCAAATATAAGCCGTCGATTGCGTCGCCTGTTTGAATAATCGTTTCACCTTGTTTATATGTACGAAGTGTGAGTTTGTTCTCGATTTCTTTTGGAAAACTAACTTTCCATTTTTTTTATGCATCGTTTATATTCATATGATACCTCCGGGACACCTGTCCTACTTATTTTACCAAAAGTAAGCTAAGATTGAAGAGAGGTGAATCGTATGAACTTTGTATTTGATTTAGATGGAACAATTTGTTTTCAAGGGCTACCGTTAGAGGAACACATTTGCGCGGCGCTGGATCTTCTACTACGTAACGGTCATCAAGTCATCTTTGCATCCGCAAGGCCGATTCGTGATATGCTGCCAGTCTTGCCGGAAAAATACCATACATGTGATATGGTCGGAGGGAACGGGGCTTTTACATATCGTCAAGGCACAGTAAACGTCATGTATTTTTCAAACGAAACGACGAGGATATTAAAAAATGTAATCAAACAGTTTGGACTTACATACTTGGCAGATAGCGATTGGAATTATGCTTACACAGGTAGCACAAATCATCCAATTTACCGGAATATCGATCCGCAGAAAAGAGCCGTACATCAAGCTGTAGATGAATTAAATGGGATTTGTAAACTGGTGTTATTTTCACCACCAAATGAAGTAAAAGAAGTAGTCGAGAAGCTACCTGTCAATGTATTTGAACATCATGCTGAAGACATTCTTGATATTAGCCCCATGCATATTAATAAAACGAGGGGATTGCATAGGCTACAGATCCATGAGTTTATTGCCTTTGGGAACGATGCAAATGATGCTTGCCTTTTTGAACAGGCCGTTTACAGTGTTTGTGTGGGGAATCATTCTGTTTCCGAAAAGGCGACAGAGCAAATCGAGCCATCCAGTGTAGCGGCTGTTATTGAGCGATTGGCTAGAGAATGAGGGATTGATTCATCCTGAACTTCACGAAAAAGAGGTAGCATCATAAAGCATGATGTTGACCTCTTTTGTCGACGTTGAAGATAAATAGTAAACTACTAATTTAAATTAATGACCATTGCGGTTTCATCACAAGCGAAAAACTTTGGACATCCAAGACAATCTTTACGTACTTTTTGTGGAATCGTCTCTTTTTCAATAACCTGAAAGCCGAGTTTTGAAAAGAATTCAATTTGATACGTTAATGAGATCATTCTGCCGATGCCTAATTGCTCCGCATCTTCTACGATTTTTTGCGAAATCTTTTTTCCAATCCCTTTACCCATATGACCTTCTGAAACGGCAAGAGAGCGTATTTCACTTAATGATTCATCATAAATATACAAACTACCTACGCCAACTACCTCATCGTCCTCGACTGCTACGTAAAAGCTCAACAAATCTTCACAAATAGAAGCATGTGTACGAATTAATAATTCACCTGTTTTCGCATACTGCTCAATCAATTTACAAATCCCCGGCACATCAGCTACCTTTGCTTTTCTTATTAACATTTCAAAACCCCCTTAGATACTTTGTATTTTTAAACATTTTTATTTATAAATATAAAATATTATTTATATTTTTGTCAATTCAGAATTTTATTGATAGCATTAAATTTTAATAGATAAATTTTACAAATATGCAAAAGGAGGCTTATGATGCTAGGTTTACCGCGTGGAAAATTGTTTTTAGCATCTTTAACGAAAGAATGTGAAAATGAAAATAAATAATTTTTTTAAGAGAAGGTGAATCGGTGAGGAAAAAACTACTGTTGTTATTGCTAATTTCGGTTGGAATCGTAACGGTTATCATCTATATACATCGTCAATATAATCCAGCCATTGTTATGCATACAGAAATTTCGGGAGTAGATGATGAAACATACGAAAGTATTGGACGATTAGAAGATGTTAAATATCCAGAACAAGAAAACTTTAAGCAACTTATTTTTTCTTTAAATGTGACTTATTCGAATAAGATTGAAGATATACAAATTAATATGCCTTATTCTTTTATTGAATTATTGAGCTGTGAAATCTATTGGACTGGGAGTGGTTGGGAATTTCCAGATCCAAATAAAAGGCACGTACAACATTATTATAAAGCCATAATGTATACAGGGGAAGTAATGGAAGAGGATATTGAAGATTTATTAAGTAAAGGATATGTTACTGTATCTTGGAAGTTGAATGGAGAAGAAAAAAGCAAAGAATATAATATAGGGGAATCCATAATATTCTTAAAATAATGTAATTAAATTTATTGTAAGAACACTCAGAATGTACAAAATACGCAACATATGGTTTAAGAAGAATTGAGTAGTTTTATACAGTTCGTTAGGAGAGTCTTAATTTTAAAAACCCTTAATATTTCAGACATATGTCCTTTATTTTCTGTCCAGTATTCATTTACTATAGATCTAACGGGGAGGAAATGATGAAAATATTGCAAAACGAGACCTTATGCCAGGATTACATAAACCAATTTCAATTACAGCTTTTCAAAGACTCCCCATGGGTCTATATGGAATATGAGTCAGGCGAATGTATTTGTGAACAAGGTTCCATCCTTACACACTTGTTTTTCTTAGTAAAAGGGAAGGTGAAAATTTATACGACTTCACCAACAGGAAGACGATTAATTGTTGCGTTTAATAAACCATTTGAAGTGTTTGGGGAGATTGAACTTGTGGAAGAGGTTGAAGTGCTTAACACAATCGAAGCAGTTGGAACTGTTCACGTGATTGCCATTCCTATTCACGATGCTAAGAAATTGCGAAATGAAGCTGCTTTTACGGAGTTTTTATTACGTAGTTTAGCGCGGAAGTTTTATACGAAATCGAATGTATTGTCATTTCATTTACTTCATGAAACAGAAGTCCGCCTAGCTAGTTATCTTATTTCGATCACACATGATGAATACGGTATGTTTCAAACAAGGTTCATTCCGAAAAGTGCATTAAGAGACATTGCTGAATTTATCGGTACAACGGTCAGACATCAAAATCGGGTTATCGGATCATTTGTGCAGGAGGGGATTTTAACAAGAGTGCCAGGTGGTATTGAAATCATCAAACCACAGGCTTTAAAGGAAAAGGCAAAAGAACATCCATACGAGATGCAGTAAGGAGAGAGAGGAATGAAAGCATATATTTTTGATTTTGATGGTACATTAGCTGATTCTGCGGCATGTGCGCTACACGCAACACAAATGGCTTTTCAACAATTATCACTGCCTATACCATCTGAAGAACAAATTTCTTATTATATGGGGATTCCTATTGAGCGTTCATTTAAAGAAATGGGGGCACATCACTTATCATCACATGCATTTGAACAGTTATTACATACGTTCCGCCAAATGTATGCGACAATCGAAGATACGTATTTACGCCTTTTTCCATATGTGAAAGAGGGACTTGAAAGACTTCAAGCACAAGGACTTCTGTTATTTGTTGTATCAAGCAAAAAAACAAATGTACTCAATCGAAATTTACAGACACTAGGGATTCGGTCATATTTTAAAGACATTATCGGCTCTGATCAAGTGACACAGTTCAAGCCGCATCCAGAAGGCATTCAACAACTACTAAATCGTTACGAATTAAAAGCAAATAGGTGTTTGATGATTGGGGATGCTATTTTTGACATTCAAATGGGGAAAGCTGCTGGTTGTAAAACTTGCGCGGTGACATGGGGGAGCCATACAAAAGCACGTCTATTAGAAGAGCAACCAATGTTTTGTGTGGATGCATTTGAGCAAATACTTTCACTAGAGGACTAAATAATTCCTATGTAGTAGCAAGTACATACCAAGCTAAAACTAATAGAAAAAACATATAATGAGCCGCCTCAAATGACCTTTGAAACGGCTCCTATTTTTTTATTCTCTCTAAGGGCGACTAGTTTTAGAAGGAGTCTCACAAGTGTTGGTTGGGCAATTTTTCTGTAATGAACATGCCGCGCATTTTCCTGCCTTCTGTTTCTTAACGCTTTTAAATAATGTGATAGCTGCCCATCCAAAAATAACAGCGCCTATTAATATATTGATGAGTATACTCATCTTATACACCTCATATAAATAGATTTCCGATAGAATAAATGACAAGTGCAAAAACATATGCCACTACAAATGGATAGAGTGTTGCAAATACAGTCCATTTAGTAGATTGCGTTTCTCTTTTTATCGCTCCCACTGTTGCTAAGCAAGGCATATAGAGCAACACAAAAGCCATAAACGTATAAGCACTCAGTGGAGTAAAATGAGTGCTCATCGTAGAAGATAATACCCCTTCGCTAACCCCATAAATAATGGCCATCGTAGACACAATGACTTCCTTTGCGAGGAATCCAGAAATGAGTGATGCTCCCGCTTGCCATGTACCAAAACCAAGCGGTGCAAATAGTGTACCAAATGCGCCACCAATAATCGCTAGGAAGCTTTTATTCATTTCAACATCAACACCATTTGGTCCTAGATATGATAGTAGCCAGATGATAACAGAACCTGCAAAAATAATTGTACCTGCTTTTCGAAGGAACCCTTTTCCTTTTTCCCATGTTGAACGCCAAAGCGTCTTTAGCTGTGGAACATGGTAAGCTGGTAATTCGACAAAAAACACAGACGTTTCTTTTCTCAAAATAGTCATCGATAAAATCTTTGTGACAATGAGCGCCATGATAATACCTAAAATATATAAAGAAAAGACGACTAAAGATTGATGTTGAGCAAAAAATGCGGCACCAAATAAAGCATACACAGGTAATCGTGCAGAACAACTCATAAACGGAGCAACAAGAATGGTTAAAAGACGTTCCTTTGGTTGCTCGATTGTTCTCGCCGCCATTACACCTGGAACATTACAGCCAAAACTAATAATCATTGGGATAAATGCCTTCCCGTTTAAGCCGAAGAATTCCATGATACGGTCCATCACAACAGCAATTCTCGCCATATACCCCGAATCTTCTAATAATGAAATAAAGAAAAATAGTACAAAGATTTGAGGAATAAAAACTAGAACACCGCCAACCCCTGTAATGATACCATCACATATTAAATCAATGATAAAGCTAGATGCACCAATAGCTGCTAAAGCTTGACTAACCGTATCTGTCAATGGACCACCAACAAAGCTATCCAATAAATCAGATAGGGGAGTACCAATCCATGCAAATGTTACTTGAAACATGAAATACATTAATGCTAAGAAAATCGGAACACCTAAAATGGGGTGTGTCAAAACTTTATCTACATGCTCTATCCATTGCTTTTCTGTCTTTTCTTGCACAATGACTTCTTCTCGAATGTGAGTAATATAACGATCACGTTCATTTGTAATGGTATTATTTAAAGGTTCACCCATTTCGTTCTCTAAAGCAGAGCGAATCGAGACAATTTTCTCAAAGTATTCTTCTTTTCTGAAGTAATCATCTAAAGCATCATTACCCGCTAAAAATTGAATAGCACACCATCTTTTTTGGTCGTCATCAATATTTTGTAACATACTTTCTATAGTTGAGATGCCCGTTTCTATCACATCTCCATAGGTTAATGTAAAATGGTCATCGTTTGTTAAAGTTTTTTGAATCCTAGCATAAATGCCTTCGATCCCTTCGCCCGTTCGCGCTATAACCGGAACGACAGGCACTCCTAATATGCTTTGCAATTTTGCTATATTAATTGTAATACCTTTTTTCTTAGCCACATCCATCATATTCAGGCAAATAATCACAGGCTTTCGAAGCTCCAGTAGATCCACCGTTAAATGCATGTTCCGTTCGAAATTGGACGCATCAACAATATTTAAAAATCCATCTACTTGTTCTTCTAGAAGGAAAGTTGTGACAACACTTTCATCTTTTGATATAGGGTTTAGTGTATAAACACCAGGTAAATCAATAATTTGTGCATTCAGTTTCTTTACCTGCCCAACTTTCTTTTCAACCGTTACCCCACTCCAATTGCCCACATATTCATATGAATTCGTGAGCTTATTAAATAAGGATGTTTTTCCAATATTAGGGTTACCTATTAAAGCCCAGCTACTCATAATTCTTCTACCTTTATATTCAATAAGTCTTTTTTACGAAGTCCGATTTTTTGACCTTGGCATTCTAAAACACATGCGCCAGAAAACCATCCTTTTTGTATCATACAAACGTGGCAGCCTTCTTTTACACCAAAAGCATTTAAACGTTTATATAACAGAGAATCGACCTGTTTAAGATCTTTCACTTTCACCTTTTCACCTAATGGAACAGCATGAAGGTTCATAAAATTTTCCCACTTCCTTACGGATGATAATCATTATCAAAACAAATATTATATTAGCACTCTTTATAGGATGTAGCAATAAGAAGTATAGTTTTAGCCCGTGCTTATTTTAAAATACTTAACTGACATAAAGAGGGTGACTTTGCTATAGTTAAATGGAATAATAGAAACACGGATTGTGTTTTATGTTTACAGTAGAAGTGATTTATCTCGTGGTTGTTGATGTGCGAAGTATAAGGTATAACGATTATGAATGACAGGGAAGCGTGATACTTTTCTATTAGAGTGGAGGCTAGGCGAGTGCATCTATCAGCTACACACCTTTTCTAATGGGAAGCAGCGTTCTCAATGAGAATACGGACTAAGCTTATAAAGGAACAAAGGCTAGAATCGTCACATAGAAAATGATGTATATCTAAAAGTCAACACTCTTTAGTTGACCTTTAGATATTGTCAAGAGAACTTCTTTAAAACAACTTCATTTGTTCAGTTGTAGTTTGAGGGGATTTTTCTTGTTGTACACAATAGCCCATTGATTGATAGCCTTGCGTTCTTTTTTCGAACATTGCTTTTAACATAGGTTCTCTATGGTCTACATAATCAAAAACTTTTACTTTTGATTTATCATTATGCAGGCGGTGTAACCTTCCAACATATTGTTGCAGTGTGCCTTTCCATGATATAGGCATGGCTAAAAATAAAGCATCTAATCTAGCATGATCAAAGCCTTCACCTATGTATTTTCCCGTTGCAATAATCAATCTTTCTTCATTATCAGCAAATTCTTCTAATTTTTTAAGATTTTCTTTTTCTTCTTTTTTCTTCAATTTGCCGGTTAAAACGATGATGTTTTTCGCAAACCCTTTAAATTTTGCCTCTAAATCAAAAGCGTGCTCCACTCTTTCTGTTAAAATGAGTGGCATTGAACCGTTATTTAATTCTTTTAAAACATCATCAAAAATCAATTGGTTGCGATTAGAATCCTTTATTATTTCTTTATATAAGGCTTGTATATCTTTTTTATTTGCCTGTTCATTAAGAGTTTTAAAGTTTGTATATCTAGGCACTAATATATGCTCAAAAGGGCGAACTTTTGCTTGCTCTTTTGCATTCACCTTGTAACGAATGGGACCTAACTGCATTGTCATAATCGGCTGTAATCCATCTTTTCGTATAGGAGTAGCCGTTAATCCAAGAATATACGTTGCATTGGCCTGTTTTAGTACCTGTTCAAAACTAAACGCTGATATGTGATGACATTCATCTACAATAATTTGACCATATTGTGTAACCTGTTCTTTAATTTCTCCTTTATAATTTAAGCTTTGTATTGTTGCAATATCGATGATGCCAAATTGTTTACTTTTTCCACCTCCAATTTGTCCTATTTGTTTTTCTTCTACATCTAGAAACATAGATAAACTTTTTCTCCATTGATTTATTAGCTGATTTCGATGAACAATTATTAATGTATTGACCTTTCTTTCTGCAATCATAGCTGCGGCTACTATCGTTTTTCCAAATCCCGTTGTCGCTGATAATATTCCATTAGGATTTTCTAATAATTTTTTCACTACTTGTTCTTGTTCTGCTCTTAACTGCCCTTTAAAATCTAGTGCTATTCCCGTTCCGGAATTTGTCTGATTATCAAAAAAATACGCTAGAGAGTAATCTTTTAATAAATTGATTAAATTGTCTTTACATCCGCGCGGTAGTATTAGAAACTCTTTTTCATCTTCCAGACAGTTAATATTTCTCGGAATATTATGTGTGAATAATCGTTTCGCTTGAGCTTGGTAAAATTGAGGGTTTTTAAAAGTAGCTAATAAAATTAGTTTTTGAATAAAGAAAGAGGGAAGACCTTCTTTCTTTATATACAAGCCGTTCTTTTCAATAATTGTTAGTTTGTCTGGGAGTAGAGTGGAATCCTCTCTCTGAGTGGGTAATTGCTCGTTTTCTTTTACAGACATAGAAAAATCTTTATTTCCATAATCTGTTTTTACAATCTCATTTACCTCTTCTATTGTCATTTTTCTTATTTGTTTTAAGTAAAGCCATTGATCTGGGTAGGGAGAAAAATTTTCATCCACAAAAACACTGTTCCCATTTTTTCTTGGTCCTCGCTGTAAAGGAAGAGCTATTAAATTGCCAAAACCACCTTGGGGCATTGTATCTTGATTAGGAAATAAACGGTCATAAGAATCCATCCCTACTTCAAAGCGTTTTGCAAGTGTATGTGTTAACAACATCGTTCCTAGTTTACGAGCTAATGAAGCAGTTAAAGCTTGTTGAAAGAATATCCATACATGACACCCATTTCCTGATCGAGACCGTTCAATACTTGCTGGGACACTTAGCTCTTTACATGTAGCTATAAATGCTTGCACATCGTCTTGCCAATTCTTTTTATCGAAATCTAAAGCTAAAAACCAAGTAGTTTCATTTTGTAAAAGAGGATAAAGCCCAATTGTATGTTTACCTGAAAGATGATCGTAAATTATTTGGTCTGTCAAAGAAATTAGCTTTCTATGCTGACAATTCCCACATTTTATTAATGGTTTCTTGCAAATGGCTGGTTGCCATTCGTGTGCACATGCAGGTGAGTAACCTGATTTTCCGTTCTTCGATTCCCATCTTATTGCAAATACATCTGTTCGACCCTTAAAAAGGTTTTTAAAAATATCCATTCTTTCTTGAATTTTTTGCTTGTTACTATTAGTGATTTCATTTCTATTTTGGATAGAAGCTGCTATGTCGGAAGTAATGTTATGATATTTTAGTAATTGTTTTAGTTTCCTGTTTTCTAGCTTCAGTTGCTCGCATTCTTGTAATACACGCTGAAGTTGTTGTTCAAGATTTTGCATGATTTCCCCTCAAATCGCCGCATTTTTCGATTAGTAAGTTATACTAATACTATAATAGATAAATTTGAAAGGGAATAAACATGGGAAAATCAAAAAGTTAAATGAAAAGAGAAGAAGAGATAGAGAAATTGAAGGATGAAAATGACGAATTTTTTCTATTCCAAGCGAAAAGAGATTTAAATTTACTTACAGCAGAGGAAAAAGAACGATATGAGTTATGGTTAGAGGATTTTTAACGAACGTATTTTAATATGTTAGAAGGGAATTAGCATAATGACCGTTTTAAAGTTAAACGAATTAAAGAAAGAGCTGAAAGAGTTAGATCAAAAGCAGTTGATTCAGCTAGTTTCAGAGCTTTATAAAGTTAACAAAGATGTGCAGCACTATCTGTCCAATAAATTTGGTGGAGAGGAAGCGATTTTGGAGTTATATGAAAAGACGAAGGAAAAAGTAACAGATGAGTTTTTTCCTAAGCGCGGCTTTGGTAAATTACGTTTAGGTGAAGCGAAAAAAGCGATTTCTAATTTTAAAAAGTTATCATCAGATGACGTTAAAACAATCGATTTAATGCTTTATTATGTAGAAATAGGAACAGAATTCACCAATACATATGGGGATATTGATGCACGGTTTTACGATAGCATGAATTCGATGTACGATAAAGTAATCACGGAATGCAATAAAAATGAGGAGTATTACCAACTATTCAAGGATCGACTTTATGCAGTTGTTGAAGACTCTCAAGACATTGGTTGGGGGTATCATGATGTTTTATGCGACAGCTATTATGCTTTAAATTGGCTAGAGGAAGAGGAAGAATAGCGTATAGAACACACTGTTTTTAACAGAAATTTCAAGAAAAAACGAATCCTTTTATACTTGTATCCGTATAGTTAGATAGAAGATTATCTTTATGTTTATTACGTTTGCACATCAAAAAAGAAGAGGTGTATGGCATGAATAAATACTCGATTACGGAATTTATTAAAAATACGGAGCAAGTGGATAGGGGAGAAGGATTCTTTGAGCTAGAAACGCCACGTTTATTAGAAGTCAATTTAGATGGCCTTGTTTGGGCAAAGGCTGGTTCAATGGTTGCTTACGAGGGATCGATTAAATTTGTACGGGAAGGCATACTCGAAAATGGGCTCGGTGCGATGTTTAAAAAAGCATTGACAGGCGAAGGGGCCTCTTTAATGAAGGCGAATGGAAAAGGGAAGCTATACCTTGCAGATAGCGGTAAGAAAATCATCATTCTGCATTTGCAAAATGAAGCCATTTATGTGAATGGCAATGATTTGCTTGCTTTTGAACCTTCGATTAAGCATCACATAAAGCTAATGCGAAAAGTAGCGGGGATGATGGCAGGTGGCTTATTTAATATTCGCTGTGAAGGAACAGGATTAGTCGCCATTACAGCGCATTATGAACCACTCACATTACGTGTTACACCTGGGAAACCCGTGATTACAGATCCGAATGCAACCGTAGCATGGTCAGGAAATTTACAGCCCGAGTTTCAAACGGATATATCATTAAAAACGTTCGTTGGCCGAGGAAGTGGCGAGTCAATTCAAATGAGATTTGAAGGAGACGGTTTCGTCATCGTACAGCCGTATGAAGAGACGTACATGCAGGTACAAAGCTAATACTTAGGGAGGGGTCAAGGTGATTGGCCCCTTCATTTTCGTTTTCAAACACTCTATAAATGTATTTCTATTTCATGTTACAATAGATTCGCAGCATCCAGCTGACTCCTTTTTTGGGAAAGGAGGTGTACTGCTGTGTCTTATCCATCACGCACTCAAAGGGCTAAGGCTGACACGAAAAAGAAGCGTGAACAAAGATTAGCCATCTTTCGTCACGCCGCGGACTTATTCCGTTTTATTGATACCATGTATCGTCTTTTTCGGATGATGTTGTAAAAAACTTGTTTTCACCGCTTTGTCTAGCCAACAAGGCGGTGTTTTTAGTAAAAAGAAAAAGCGACTGGGAGCCACCCAATCGCCACGTACTGCTGTAGATCCATCACGCATGAATCTTACTACCTTCATTGTATGCAAATAGCCTATACATGTCAATGAATTACTTTTAACTTATGTAACATAAAGCCAATTTATGAATCAGATTTCTTTACAAAGAAAGGTGAATAAATAAGACAGGAGAGGGAACAAAAATAAAAAAGAGTCCATACTGAAAGTGCACAATATTAAAATGAAGGAAATGAACGATGAAAGAGCATTATTATTCTATTGGAGAGATGGCCAAGCTAACCAATTTATCCATCCAAACGCTACGCTATTACGATCAAATTGATTTATTTAAACCAGCTTATACGGACCCTGCCACAAACTATCGCTATTACCATGAATCACAGTTTTATTATTTAGATTTAATCAAATCGTTAAAGTATGTAGGGACACCGCTAGATACAATCAAACAAGTACAAAATTACCCATTAGAGGAACTTGTGGCATTCTTAAGTAAACAAGAACAAGTGATTGAATCGAGCATTCAACGACTACAAGAAGTACAATATACATTGCTAAAAACGAAAAAACAATTAGAAGAGCAACTTGCTATCCCCGCATTGAATGAGGTTTACGAGAAAATAGAAGAAGATACGCGCGTGCTTTATATCAAAGTGAACGATGCGACACCTGAATATATTCCTCATACATATTTCAGTGAATTAATCAAAACGATTGAAAATGAGGGGAGTGTCATTACAAGTCGCTACGGTAGCACATATCCATTTAAGTCTTATCAATCGTTGAAAGAGATTGATTACCAGAATATATTTACGCCGATTTTAACAAGTCGTTATCTGCATGATTTATCCGAAGAAATGGATGTAATGAAAATAAAAGCCGGGCGCTATGTATGTATTGCTTTTATTTTTTCATTGGAAAAATATATCGAGCATTATCAAACATTATATGCCTATATTGAGATGCATCAGTTACCAGTTGAATCCGATGTCTATGAGTTTTATATGCCGACACATTTTGCACCGAACAAAGAAGAACAGTATGTAGTGGAATTAAAAGTGAAGATGAAAGATGAATCAGTTGACTCTATAGTAACTAGAGGGTTTATGGTGTAAAGAGCGATTCTCACTGCTATTTTTTATGATTGGAGCGTTCTTTATGAGCACATTAAAAAACAATATGACACTGACCATCCTATTAGGCAACTTGTTTATTGCCTTTTTAGGAATTGGGCTAGTCATTCCGATATTACCTACAATTATGAATGAAATGAATGTAAACGGAACGGTTGTTGGGTATTTAACGGCCGCATTTGCATTAACACAACTCATTTTCTCACCATTTACAGGAAAAGCGGTCGATAAGTATGGTCGTAAAATTATGATTGTCATTGGCTTATTTATTTTCGCCTTTTCTGAATTGCTATTTGGTATGGGGGAAACAATTGAGGTACTATTTATTTCGCGTATTTTAGGGGGCTTGAGTGGAGCATTTATTATGCCTGCTGTCACGGCATTCATAGCCGATATTACTACGCTGGAAACACGCTCAAAAGCATTAGGCTATATGTCTGCTGCGATTAGCACAGGTTTTATTATCGGACCTGGAATCGGCGGATTTTTAGCTGAAATCGGGACACGTGTACCATTCTACTCAGCAGCTGCTCTTGGTGCTGTTGCTGCGATTTTATCGGTGTTCTTTTTATCAGAGCCTACTCGTCAGGAACATGAAGCGACGCAAGGTGTAGAAGGAAAAAGCAGCTTACGAAAAATCATTGTACCCATGTTTTTCATCGCGTTTATCCTCATTTTTGTTTCATCATTTGGACTTGCTGCTTTTGAATCTTTCTTTAGTCTATTTGTGGACCATAAATTCGGCTTTACTCCGTCTGATATTGCCATTGCGATTACAGGGGGAGCAATCGTGGGTGCCATTGCACAAGTGGTATTGTTTGACAGGTTGATGAAACGACTTGGAGAAATTGTGTTAATTCGTTATTGTTTAGTCTTTTCAGCTGTTTTAGTATTGTTAATGACTGTTGTCAGTTCGTATTTTGCTATTTTACTTGTAACGTTTACTGTATTTGTTGGCTTTGATTTAATTCGTCCCGCGATTACAACATACTTATCTAAAATTGCAGGAAATGATCAAGGCTTCGTAGGGGGCATGAATTCGATGTTTACCGCTCTTGCCAATGTCATTGGTCCAATTGTTGGTGGGATGTTATTCGACGTAGATATTCATTACCCGTATTATTTTGCAACGGTGATGTTAGTCGCTGGATTCGTACTCGCGATGTTTTGGAAAGCACCGAAAAACATTAATATTTAAGCTAAAAAAGCAAGAGGGGAATTTACCCTTCTTGCTTTTTTTGATGGAAATAGTGTGCAATAAATTGTTCAATCAATTGGAGAGGATGCCCGCTGTCGATTGAACGGCTGCACCAATACATATTTCGATTATACTTTTCTGGCAGTGTCGTATATGGAATCAAAGCAGGCAATGTTTTTTTAGACACAATCGATTTACCAATATTCTCCTGAAGTAAACGAATAATGAGCTCGGAGTGATTGGCGTATAAATAATTGGCTTCAATATTATTTTCTGCGATATATAGCTCATTAAAATAGCGAATACCAGAGTGCTTCTCGCGCATCAGCCAGTAGTTCGAGTCAAGCTGCCCCGCCAGCACAAGCTCATCCTGAAAGATGATTTTTTTATCAATACCTGTCGTTTCAATTGGTTTTTCAATAAAAGCAAAATCCGCCTCACGCTTCATCAATTGGTCGATTGCCTGTTCAGAGTTCACAACATCAATCGTAAATTCAAAGCCTGGAAATTGCGTTGTTAGCTGTGGCATAAACGACGGAAGATAATAAAGACCAAATGTATTAGAGCACACCATCGTACATTTTTGCTCGTATAACTGTCCATGTTGCAAAAAGGCCTCCGTTTTTTCCCATTGCTCAATGATCATGACTGCTTGTTCGTACAAATAGGTAGCAGCAGGTGTGGGTTGGATATGCTTAGGCCCTTGGCGGATAAATAAAGGTACTTGCAACTGTTTTTCGAGCTGTTTTATTTTCATCGAAATCGTTGGCTGTGAAATAAATAAAATTTCCGATGCTTTCGTAAAGTTTTGGAGTTCATATACTTTTGTAAAAACCTTTAGCGTCTCAATCATGGAAATACCCCCTGTAATTATTAGCTTTCTTAATAATTATTATATCAAATATGTATTTTTCAAATAATATATCTTCCTGTAACCTAAAAGTATCAACAAGCTAAGGAGAGAGAAAGATGACATCATGGTTAAAAACAATACCCATTCCAATGAGTGGCTTGATGCTTGGGTTAGTATCATTAGCAAAGTTACACTTTTCATTAAATATGGAGCTGTTAGGGGCTTTGTATTTCACAATAGGGTTTGCACTCTTTTTATTATTGCTATGTAAAATCATTTTTACGTTTTCACATGTTGTGAGCGATTTAAAAAATCCGATTATCGCTTCCGTAGCACCAACCTTTTCAATGGGTACGATGGTCATTTGTAGTATTATCGCAACAAAAACTTCACTTCAAACACTCGCGGTGATTGGATGGGGGATAGCAGCTTGTCTACAATTTACACTCGTCATGTATTTTACGTATGCATTTGTTTGGAAGCATAAAATCAATATACAGTCTGTCTATCCAAGCTGGTTTATTGTGTATGTAGGCATTGGCATTATACCGATTACAGCCGGGCATTTTCATGCTCTGTTAATAGATATCGTGTTTTGGGTTGCCTTTTTATGTTATGTCCTATTGCTACCGATTGTGTGGAAGCGGATGAAACATTTAGAAGAGCCAACGATGCCAATGTTAACGATTGTGGCTGCACCTGGATCGCTATGCTTAACAGCTTATTTACAGCACTTTACGCATCCAAACTTGTATTTTGTAATAGCTATTTTCGCGTTATCTCAACTGGTATATGTAGTGGTCCTTTGGCAATTACCAAAACTGTTAAAGCTACCATTTTACCCAAGCTACGCGGCATTTACGTTTCCGTTAGTCATTTCTGCGACAGCGATGAATGCAGCCGCACATTTCTTCCACTCCATGCCGTTATTTCATGTGTTAACACATGTGGAGCTGTTCATTGCTACATGTATGGTTCTGTATGTGTTAGTACGGTATTTATTATTTATCCAAGCAAATGTCCGAAAAAATGTCGCGCATGGATTGTGAATTATTGGAACATTTACTGCGTTCATCCGTATACCAAATAGGGAGGAATGTATATGCTGTATTTGTTTTTATTATTCATTATAAGTCAAATTGGGATTGGACTGAGGTTTTGGCTCAAAGGCATATTTGAGCCGTCTCAATTTTTCCTAAGTTGCATGTTTTTGCTTGCTGGTGTAGGAATCTATTTCATCCAGGAAGTGCAAAGTAAAAAGGATGTGCAATTTAAATCGGTTAGCGATGAAAACCTTTGGCAAACGCGATTGACAGAGCGTATGAAAACGACGAAAAAGAAGCTAACAAAGGGGCAGGACATTCTATTTTATTATAATCGCTACTATCGAACAGCATGGCAACGGCTTTATGTAGAGTTACTAAATGCACCTGATAAATATATTCATGTAACATTCTCGAATGAAAACAAGCAAGTTGACTGGCAAGAGTTTAGTAAGTTTTCGTCGAGTAAAGCCAATTGGAAAATCAATGAAAATGGGCAGGAAATCGCGCAAGCTCGCTATAAATCAAATTTAAAAGATAAAGTCAATTTTGAAGAACGACTACAGCTAACAGTAGCAGCTACTACATATGAAGTTTTGTCCTATAAAATGAGCAATCAAATCCTCATTTACCGAGAAGGTCAAAAAATAGGGGAAGGCGATTTATCGAAATTGGTGAACGGACATTTAC
This sequence comes from Lysinibacillus sp. RU7, assembly GCF_057837305.1. Classification (NCBI taxonomy): domain Bacteria; kingdom Bacillati; phylum Bacillota; class Bacilli; order Caryophanales; family Bacillaceae; genus Lysinibacillus; species Lysinibacillus sp. RU7. Next base: position 51,501 of record NZ_JBYQFK010000014.1, read on the forward strand.
ACTTTCGACTGCATGATCAACAGGAGGAGTTGTTAGCGATGGCCGTGATTGTGTTTCATTATTTACATAAAAGTGGCTAAAATAAAGCCGTTTTCCCCTAAAAAGTCAAATAGGTATCCGTAAAATTCAAATAGTATGATAAGGTCATATTCATGAGTAGGGAAATTTGAATAGAGGGGAAAGATCGAAATGTCACAATTAATAGAGTGGAAAAATAATGCGCGCGGGCATAAATTTATCGCTTCTTTTAGTGGCGGAAAAGACAGTGTATTAGCTTTATATAAAGCGATGAAGGTGGGCGAAGCGATTGGACTCGTTGTCATGCTAGAAGAAGAAGGGGAACGCTCCAGATCTCACGGGATGCCTCCAGAACTCATACATGCTCAAGCTACATCTATCGGTTTGCCCGTATACACGGCCGCTTCCAGCTGGACAGATTATGAACAAGTATTTATGGCCCTTTTAGAAAAAGCGAAAAAGCAAGGGGCAGAAGTATTAGTAACAGGCGATTTAGACATGCCTGCTCATGGCTGTTGGCATGACAAGGTAACAAAGAATGCAGGATTGAAGCTTGGCATGCCTTTATGGGAAATGGACCATCGTGAAGCGGTCGAAGAATTCATCAATCTAGGATTTGTCACGATCATTGTCACGGTGAATTTATCATTAGGCATGCGAGAAGACGACTTAGGGCGAACGTTAACTCACGAATACGTGAAAGAACTTGAAGCGCGTGGCATTGACCCGTGCGGAGAAGGCGGGGAGTTCCATACGACTGTAATCGATGGCCCCATTTTTAAACAGCCGATTCCCGTTCGGAAATGTGACATAATCAGAGACGGGGAATATGCATTTTTGCCATTGGAACTAGATGAGATAGGGATCAACTTTAAATAGGGACAGATTCCGATAAAAATAAAGCATGAAAAATATACTCATGCTTTATTTTTAAAAACTTATATTCCATGTTTCATTATCGTACATAATATGTACATCGGCATGTTCAATAGTTAATTCATTTTGCAAATACTCGATAAAAGATTGAAACATTTCTTCACTTATCTCTTCTTTTGTGTTATTTAAATGAATATTAAGTGTAGGAGTACCTCCAACATCAGAAGAAGGGGTAAATGCCATACCTTTAGGTTCACCGAATGTTTCATGTATATAGCTATACACTTTCGGTTTTACTTGTTCTATGAATTGTGATGCTACTTGAATTGAGATATCATCTTCCATTTGTTCCGTAAATGTATTTTCATACACCTTAAATGTTGTTTGTGTTTCTGTATTTACAATCACTGCCGCATAATCAAAATTACCGTATTGCTCCCCCTGATCATAAAGGATATGAGCGACTTCGTATTTCATATTTGGATACTTCTCTTGTAAGTATCGCTCTGCTTGCAATAATACCTTTTCCTCTTCTTTTTCATCTGGTATCAACGAGGCCCTAAAATCCATAAATACGAAGACAGTGCCTACTATCAATAATATCACTATTCCTGCAACTGAAAAAATGAATATACTCCAGCCTTTAAACCATTTATTCATCTGCTTCTTCTCCTTTTTACAGACTAATATCAATGAAAGATGTTTCAGCAGTTGGGAGTTTGTACACTTTTGAATCGTTTAACATGGAAGCAAAGTCGTTCCATTTTGTACGTAGTTCGTCTTGAAATTGATGTAGCATATCGTCGGAGCTATTATCTAAATTCTTTTGGTTTTCTTTAAATTTCGTTAAAGCATTTTCAAATGATTGTACAAAATTAGCTTGGCTAGATAAATCGAGCTCACTGTAAAAACTGCGAAATGTTTGCTCTTGTTCTTCTAATGATTTAATCCCATTAGCCATTATTGATTTTTCACCTAATGATGGGAATTTTGTTAATAGCTTATTATAGTTTGCTTGCGCTGCTTCATATATTTTAACATCAAAGTTATAGCCTTCTTCTTGATAATTTTTAATCGCTTGCTCCATCTGATCTTTATACTTATCAGGAATCAATTTTTCGGCAATCAATTGCAATTGTACGCCTGCTTGAGCGCGGTCCATTATAAAATAATCACCTGTTCCACCATTTGGTTTCTTTATACTTTGTTGAATTAACCGATTAATGTTTCTTTTTTCATCCGAACTAAGTTCCTCAATATCCTTAATAAAATCGAAGTGAGCCATTTCACCTGTAACAGTTACCTTGATTTCTGAAGGATTCACTGAAGTATTTCCTTCGAACTTAACAGCAGGGTTGTTTTGTATAATTTCTCTTGCTTGTTCTTCAATTTGTTTTAACTTCTCATTCTTACTGGACGAATTATTTTTTAATGAAACAGCATTTTGCATGTTTAAGCTTTTAGTATTTAAAATTGCTATATTCATAATTTATCTCCTCCATTTTACTCCTATAAAAGAGTATCGACTTTGGAAATGTTATTTTAAGGTGCGAAAGTTTTATTTAATTGGATTTTTTTACAAATTTTACTGAATGAATTTTTGGAACTTGTTATTACTGTGAATGTATAGAAGTACAGATTTGTTGAAATGTAATAGGAGGGAGTGAATCCGCCTGCTACTATTAGTAGAAATTTTGCGTACAATTTCGGTCGTAATATTAATTTTTAGTTCCTCTTTTTATTTTAGACATCTGGAAAAAACGAAAAAACAAAGAAAACTTTCAACCTTGGAATTCACAATGCACTTATTAATCCAAATTGCATATGTATTATTTGCAATCAGTTTATTGCTTTTAACATTTGGGTAAGTGTTTGTTGTAAGTAGAATATAGAAAGTCATAAGAAAAGAGAAAATAAGAGGGGGAAGTTTATCGTTTTGAACAATCGGAAAGTTGGAAGCATTTTCGGTTTTACCTCTATATTACTTGTGATAATAAGTATTATCGTTTTCTATGCTCTAAGAGGACCTAATGCTGATGTTTATTTGATTAGCACCATTTTTGGTATGTTATCAATTTTCGGTATTTTATTTGCTGTAGTCTCTTGGTGAATGTCTAAACGACTCGTTCTTTTAATTGTCGGTTTGTTAGGAAATATAGTAGTTTTAGTTGTCGCTTTTCTATTACTGTTAGCTATGGGAATTAGCGAACCGTAACCTCTTATACAATTTTGTCGTGTGGAAATGTCATTAATCTCATTTGATAAAAAACTGAATAATAACACTTTTTCTAGGTGTTCATTTTAAGATTTCATTCGATAGAACTAACATAAACGGCCTTACTTAAAAAATATATTCTCCTATAAGAGGATAGTGTAGATTTCCTATTTAAAGGCAGTGGTTTAGCGCTTAGCATATTCTGATGATGTACAGGAACGTATCGAACGACACTACATCAATTTGCTGCCAATGAAAATACAAGTTTTGAAATATCCTGCTCATTCACACTTTAATAATTTCTTCATAGTTTTCCTCACTCTTTCTTAAGATTTTATTTTTATAATGAAACCTTGTTATACGCAGCTTTTAATTGCGAAAGAATAGTATTGTGGGTAGGCAGACTACTCAATAGAATAGCGTATGAAAATCATAAGGAAGAGGTAATTTATAATGGAGCCCGTAATAAAAGAGAACCGCATTAACGTTATTGATTTGATTAGAGGGTTTGCTCTGATGGGGCTTCCTTTCGTGAATGTGCTTGCTTTTTGGAGCTCAAATATTAACTTATCAGGAACGCAGCAGGATATTTGGGTTCAACGTTTCCTATATCTATTTGTAGAAGGACGTTTTTACGCTATATTTTCTTTTTTGTTTGGATTAGGGATTTGGATTTTTTTATCGAGGGCTAAAGAAAAGAACGATCGTCCGTATGCCCTTTTTATTCGGCGTATGTTGATCTTAGGTTTAGTAGGAGCAATACATAACCTAATAAACCCTGGTGAAGCTTTATTGCTTTATGCAATTTTAGGCGTGCCTGTTGTTTTCTTTGATAAGGTTCCGAAACAGGTTAACTTAATTTTAGGTATTGCGGGCGTTATTATAGGGAGTTTTTTTGGAGCCAAACTACTTTTGCCCTTGCCTTTAATGCTACTAGGTCTAGCGTTCGGACAGTACCATGTATTTCAATCTTATATAAAAAGGCGAAAAACATGGATGATAGTTGCTGTTCTTTCATTTGTTGTAACGAGTATTTTAGTCGCTTTTCTACGGCAAAAAGCACCTGCCTATGGGTTAGTACACTATATGGAAGGTGTTGAATTAACCGAAGCACAAGTATTATCAAATCATGCTTTTTATGACTTTGCAAACTTGTCCTTGACTTTCGCTCCCATTTTCTCTGTTTTTTATGTGAGCTGTCTTGTTTTGCTTGAACCTTTAGTAAAGAAATTGTTATCCCCACTAAATGCATTTGGGAGAATGGCATTTACAAACTATATTGGGCAATCCGTTATATTAGTTATTATTGCAATGTTTATACCAAGTGAGACAACTGTTTCATACTCTGTTGCAACAATTACATGCTCACTGGTAGTGGTAGTACAGATCATCTCATCTTCACTTTGGCTTAGATTTTTCAAGTATGGTCCGATAGAATGGCTTTGGCGATGTGGTACGTATTGGAAATGGCTTCCGATACGAAAATGAACAGATGTTATAAAGCGAAATGAGTTAAGAAAAAGAAAGTTGCCTATTCAACAAAAGAGAGCTATTTGTTAATAACATAGGTGGAAAACGAGCAAACTTTTTTCTGAAAATCTTATATTTTTTTTAAAAGAGCAACCCCATTTTGATGAATCCTTTTTCAAAATGGGGTTTTTGAAATTACTGGTTAGATAAGGGTTAAAGGATGTTTTTTAATCAATCTTTATCCCAAAACTACAATGAAGGCGTCAATCATTGAAATCCAGGCAGTATTGGACGAATTGGTGAATCCTTTTGGAGCGCATTCAGATGGATGGGGAATGATGGTCGAGTGAGCTAGTACAGGCCATTATATTAAAAACACACTGCTTTTAAAGTGCTTTATTACAGAACAATCTGCTCTTTTATATGACTCTCAATGAACTACTCCTTTAAAATGGCCTGCTTACATTGAATAGAGAGGGGGGATAATTACATCGTTTATTCACCGTAAGCTCTCAAAATACCGGGAGCCAAATCCCAATTATGTAGCAGAAATGTTTTAGTACGAAAATTTACAGCGCGGAAATCAAATTAATTAATTTTTTTAGGTAGAATAAGCAAATGGAGAAGAGGCCGTTCAAGTTGGATTGAACGGTCTTATTAATATTAAGTTACCAGATATCAGGAAGTGATTATGGGGTAGAAAGAGAACCAATGCCATTTTGCCTAATCATACATTCTAGTGAAGACATAATAAAAGAGTTGAACTTTAAATTTGAGGTTGAGAAAATGTTTGTTGTCGATAAAGTTTATATTAATCCCTCTACAAAACGAACTATTATTACTTAACGGATGCATAACGTTCGTATTTAAAGCATAGAAATGCCAATCTCCCATCGGCCGGACACAACCTCATTTGAATGAAAACCGAACAATAACACTAATTTTTGATTTTAAGGTTTTATTTAACGAAATGAACACAAAACAGTCTTATCTCTTCCGAAGAAACGTATGTTCTTATATAATGTATATAAGGGGGTAGAATCAGCCACATAAGAGAGGACTACTTGTACTTAAAACTGTTAATCCAAAGCTTTATTAAAACAACCGAAAATTTGTATGTTATACATAAGTTGATTGGAGGGGGATTTGAATGCCGAGAAAGTGGAATATTTGTGATGAAGATATTATTCATATGTACAATCAAGGGATGTCTTACAAATTAATGATAGAGCAGACAGGGTTATCTGAGCGTGCTATTCGCAATGTCGTGAAAAAACACGGGGTCAATACAAGACCTACAGGACAACCTAGAAAGCATAAAGTAAACGAAGATTTTTTCAAATTTTGGAACGATAAAATGGCATGGGTGCTAGGTGTTTTTGTTACGGATGGTCATATCAATAAAAGTACACATAGTATTTATTTCTCTCAAAAAGATGAAAGAATTCTAAAATTGATAGCAACATATATGGAAGCTGATTATGTTTTAATGCCATTTGGTAAAACAAGAACAACACCGACAATTATTATGAATTCAAAAGAAATCAAAAAAGACTTAGAACAAATGGGGATTACACCAAACAAGTCATTAACGCTAAAATTTCCACATGTGCCAGAACAGTATTTACCATCATTTATTAGAGGTGTCATTGATGGAGATGGAACAGTAGACAAAAAAGGGTATAGGATGAATATTACAACTGCGAGTAAATGGTTTGCAGAAGGTCTACATGAAGTTTTTCAAACGTGGGAGCTAAAAAGTGAAGTCAGTAGTATCATAACAAAGAATAATACCGAAATATTCCGAGTTTGGGTAAAAAGTAAACCAAGTATAATCAAATTAGCTGAACTAATTTATAAAGACTGTATGGATGATTGCGTTTTTACTAAAAGAGACAGGTTAACACAATGGACGGAAGGAAATAGTATACATGTGGTTGAAAAAGCACTAAGAACTGAATATAAAATACGTATTAGTAAAGCGATTTTAGATGATTTAAAACAACTGGCTGCTGAAAATAAGATACACGTTGGTCATTTATTAGAAAATGGTTTCAAGAACTTATTAATCGAAAACAGTATGCAATTAAATAAGTATAATCGACCAAAAGATCGGATAGAATTTCGAACAACATGTGAAACTAACACTTTACAACAATTACGTAAATTTGCCCACGAACATGAATTGAAATTGAATGAAGTAATCGAACAAAGCATTACGTACATTAAGTTAACAAATGAACAAAAGTATGCTGGTGGATAAAAAAATCATACAAAAAATGCAATAGGGTGTAAATTGAGACTGAAAAAACAGTCTTATTTTTATTTAAAATTTCTAGTTAACATAATATAAATTAGAGGAAGTAAATTTCGTCTCAAAAGTATACTTTAAATAGTGAGACGAAATAGTGAATTTTACAAAGAGACCATGCGTTTTAGACACTAACCAGTACGGTATGGAATTTTATGCTGCTAAAAATGATGTATTTTCCTTGCTATTATAAATCATAAAAAAACCAATCGTTTTTAACTGATTACGACTGGTTGTTAACAAATCATAAAAATATCTATCTATTTATCTTTTAAACATCGTCAATCACATTATCGCATTATATCTCAGCTTCCGATAAGTTATTTGTTAGCAACCTGATCATCAATGGCGTGCACAGCTAGTTCCAACGCTTTCATTCGCCTTGTTAACAACGTTCTTTGGGCACTACCAGCCTTTAACTTAGCATAAACCTTCTCAATGGATGGAAATAAACCCGTAAGCACAGTGCGAGCTTCTGCTAAATCTTCTAAGGTGTAGTGATGTGGCTTTTGATTCCACACGTTTTCTAGCACGTCTAGCCCGATGCAAACAGCTTTGAGTCGTTTCTTTACTAAAGTAATATTTGCACCTTTCTGAGTCATCTGGGACAAGGCATTTTGGAGCTTACTGATTGTCGATTGTAAAGATTTTAATGATTCTAATTTCACTATATCTGATACGTTTTCCATGTTGTTACTGTCCCTTTTTCTTTTTTGCTTACTACTTGATCAAATCAGTCAAAAACTATTTCACTCGCAATATTGTAACATAAATCACTAACTCTCTTTAAGTGGAATAATCCATTATCAGGTCATTGTGTTGAGCAATAATAAAGTTGTTTAATTCTTATTGAATCACAGCCATATTACTTGAATAAAGAAATTGCTTAAATTATTTAAGTAATACCGTTCTCTGAAGAATGAACCATCTTAGGAATACATTTGGTAATCCAAAACGATTTGTCTTTTTGCAAATTTCCACTAAAGTCCGCGCTAGCTTACTAAGGAACAAAACTTACACACAGGCCTGGTTTAATGTATTCTCGTGTTGAAGCATTAAAGCCCGTTGTGAACGAGCAATTGGTTTAAATACCTTTTTTCACAAAGTTCTATATTACTAAAAAAGATTTAGCACATCGGTATGTAGATTCCATAGAAAATAAACACTAATGCGCTAAATCCTAAATAGCATATTTTATTGAAAAATCATTTTTTCAGTCACTTGTGGTTTTTATCCCCGTTTTTCTTAATGGGCTCCTTCAGCTATCTTTATTTTCCTTCATTTTTCTCATTATATCCAGATTTGCCAGCAGAAAGTTTACTTTATCTTGCCCAAATACTCCGAACGCGCGTCTTTCTATGTTAGTCTCTACAATCTCTTGGACCTGGCTTAATGATAGTCCGCTAGCTCGAGCAATGCGCTCTATTTGAATTTCTGCCGCCTTCACACTGATATGTGGATCTAGTCCAGAGCCTGAAGCTGTCAGTAAATCAGCAGGAATTTCTTCTCGTTTCACTGTCGGATTCGCCTGTAGAAATACTGCTATATCTGCTTCTATTCGCTTCTTTAGTTCAGGATTGGATGGCGCATAGTTAAACGTCCCTGAACTAACACCACCATAGTTTAATTCTCCGTTTTCATTTAGTATCGTGTCTTCTTTCGTATATACATTATAGTTAACGGATGAAACACGTCCCCAGAAATATTCCGGTGCTGTAAAGGCTTGACCTAACAGTTCTGATCCAACAACTTTATCATCCACTTCTATTAAACTGCCATTCGCTTGATGATGAAATAACCCTTGTGCAATTCCAGTTACTGCAAATGGATAAATAAAACCACATAAAACGAACATAGTAATAGTCATTAACAGCGCTTGTTTTGAGCTTTCAAAAAATTTATGCATATGTCTTCCCTCCCCTCCTATAGCCCTAATGTGTGGAATAGTGGCCCAACCAGTAAATCAATCAATTTTATACCAATAAAAGGAGCAATTATGCCGCCTAATCCATAAATAAGCAAGTTTTTATTTAATAATTTTGAGGCACTCATCGGCGTATACTTTACTCCCTTCATAGCAATAGGGATTAATAAAGGTATTATTACCGCATTAAAAATCAATGCAGAGATAATGGCGCTTGCTGGTGAAGAGAGTTTCATAATATTCAAAGTGCTCATCTCTGGTACAGCAACCATTAACATTGCTGGAATAATAGCGAAATATTTAGCTATATCATTTGCAATACTAAAGGTAGTTAATGCACCGCGCGTCATGAGTAGTTGTTTCCCTATTTCTACAACTTCAATGATTTTAGTTGGATTTGAATCTAAATCGACCATATTAGCAGCTTCTTTGGCTGCATTTGTTCCTGAATTCATAGCAAGACCAACATTTGCCTGGGCTAGTGCAGGTGCATCATTTGTACCGTCACCGGTCATTGCTACGACTTTCCCAAGTGCCTGCTCATCTTTAATAACCTGAATTTTGTCTTCGGGTTTACTTTCTGCAATAAAGCTATCCACACCAGCCTCTTTGGCAATAGCTGCTGCCGTAAGAGGATTATCTCCCGTACACATAATCGTTTTAATCCCCATTGCGCGAAGCTGCTCAAAGCGTTCTTTTAAACCAGCTTTTACGACATCCTTTAAGTAAATAACACCTAAAATTTTATTGTTCACTGATACAACAAGAGGTGTACCGCCTACAGAAGATACTCGATGGACTAGCTGTTCTAAGTTGGATGGTATAGCATTCCCTGCTTCGAGACTTTCTTTTTTTATAGTATCGTAAGCGCCTTTTCGAATTTTTGTACCGTCCTTCAGATTCAAACCACTCATTCGTGTTTGTGCAGTAAACGGGATATGTTTACTTGATTTGCTAATGCTCTCTTCATTTTCTGTCTTTACACCTAATTCCTTAGCTAATGATAGAATCGACTTTCCTTCAGGTGTATCATCTGTAAGAGAGCTAAGCCATGCAGCTCGTATTAATTCTTCCCTTTTTACTCCGTTTGTCGGTAAAAACTCAGATGCCATACGATTTCCATAAGTGATAGTCCCTGTCTTATCCAAGATTAACGTATCTACATCTCCACAAGCTTCTACAGCTCTTCCAGACATCGCAATGACATTAAATTGTGTTACCCTATCCATTCCTGCAATACCAATGGCAGACAATAATCCGCCAATTGTTGTCGGAATTAAACAAACTGTAAGAGCTATTAACGTTGCTATAGATATCGGTACATTCAAATAAGCAGTCATCGGATAGAGTGTAACAACGACTAATAAAAAAATAATGGTTAAACTTACTAAAAGCGTATTTAGCGCTATTTCATTTGGCGTTTTTTTGCGACTTGCTCCTTCAATGAGCGTTATCATTTTATCTAAAAACGACTCACCAGGCATTGAAGTAATTTCAATCATTAGCCAATCACTAGTAACCGTAGTACCACCAGTTACAGAAGCGAAGTCACCACCACGTTCTTTTACAACAGGTGCTGATTCCCCTGTTATGGCAGATTCATCTACCGTTGCTATACCATCAATGACTTCTCCATCATTTGGGATGACCTCTCCTGCCTGAACTAAGACAATCTCGCCCTTCTTTAATTCATGTGCCTGCTTCATAATTTCAGAACCATCTGCAAGAAGGACACGTGCCTGAGTAATTGTTTTTGTCTTTTTCAAGGATTGTACCTGTGCTTTCCCTCGTCCTTCCGCAATTGACTCAGCAAAATTAGCAAATAAAATTGTAACAAAAAGAATCATAGCGACAATGGCATTATAGATTCTCTCATTCTCTCCTTCTCCGTTTCCAAAAATAGTTGGAAAAAAAGCTAATAACAGTACAAAGATGAATCCTATCTCCACGACAAACATGACAGGGTTTTTAATCATATAGACAGGATTGAATTTCTTTAAAGCATCGATCATTGAACTCTTTAGCAAATTGCCCGTAATAAAACTTTTTTTTGCAGTTTCCATAAATGTCCCCCCTCATTACGAATATAGTTGTAAATGCTCTGTAATTGGCCCAAGTGCTAATGCAGGTAAAAATGTTAAAGCCCCAATCATCAAGACAATGGCCACAAGTAAGAATGTAAACATCGTATTGTCAGTTTTCAATGTCCCTACTGAATCACTGTGCCACATCTTTTTAGCAAGATGTGAAGCGATTGCTAACTGTATAATAATAGTTAAATAGCGACCAAAGAACATAGCCAGACCTGTCGTCACATTCCAAAATGTCGAGTTGTCGGATAATCCTTCAAAGCCTGAACCATTATTCGCTGAAGCAGATGCAAATTCATACAAAACCTGTGATAAACCGTGCGCACCAGGATTCGTAATACCAGCCACTCCAGCAGTTGTTGCAACAGCAAGTGCTGAAAATAGTAAGATAATTGCTGGATGGATCAGGATACAAAGAGCGATTAGCTTCATTTCCTTTTCTTCAATTTTCTTTCCTAAAAACTGTGGTGTTCGGCCAATCATTAGGCAGGCAATAAAAATTGTCAGTAGCACATACATCATCATGTTCATGAGACCGACACCTTTTCCTCCAAATACAACATTCAACATCATATTAAACATCGGTACAAGACCGCCGAGTGGTGTTAATGTATCGTGCATATTATTGATAGATCCTGTTGTGAAAGCAGTTGTAACTGTTGTAAATAATGCGGATTGAGCGATTCCAAAGCGCATCTCTTTACCTTCCATACTACCAAGTTCCTGGTTGATACCGAGTTCACTAATCATTGGGTTTCCAGCCCGCTCAGCCATATACACAGTCACTAGCCCAATTAAAAACAGTAGACTCATTGCAACAAAAATAGAGAGCCCTTGCTTTCCAAACAGCGTTTTCTTTTTTCTGTAAGCAACCATTAAACTAAAGGCTACAACACAAGCCCCAGGTAATAGCATCATAGATAATATTTCCACTATATTAGAAATAACTGTAGGGTTTTCAAATGGCGTTGTTGAATTCGCTCCAAAGAAACCACCACCATTTGTCCCGATATGCTTGATCGATTCGAGAGACGCTACAGGTCCAAGTGCAATATCTTGTAGCTTCCCTTCTATTGTTTGTACAATGTGATTTCCATTAAAGGTTTGCGGTGAGCCTTGAGATACTAAAATAATGGCAACGATAATTGATAAAGGCATTAATACACGTGTAATAATACGTACAAAATCGACATAAAAATTGCCGAGTGTATCTGTTTTAGCTACAAGACGACGACAAAATGCCATACAAGCTACATAACCTGTCGCTGAAGATGTAAACATCATAAATATGATGACTAACATCTGTGATAAATAACTAAGCCCTGATTCACCACTATAGTGTTGAAGATTTGTATTGGTCATAAATGAAATAATAGTATTAAAGGAAAGAGATGCTTCCATATTTTCAATATCATTTGGGTTTAAAAACAACGTAAATTGGATGCGTAATAAAATATATCCTATGAATACCATAAAGCCATTTGATAGAATTAAGGAAAGGACGTATTGTTTCCCTGTCATCTCGGCTTGCTTAATACCGGATAGCTTAAAAATAATAGCATCTACCCTATCCATTATTGGATCCAGCCATGTTTTTTGTTGCATGGCCACTTTAAATAAATAGTGACCCATAATAATGACAATCGGTAAATAAATGATTAATACAATGGCTATTTGCCACATACTTCATACCTCCTCCATACCTATTAATAGTTTTCTGGATATAATAATGCATGCCCCAGATAACCAAAAAGTAATACTAGTACAATTCCCATGAAAATCCACATAATGATTCCCCCTACTCTTTGTTAACTAGCTTGAAGCACCAAGCTGTTAATGCATAAAGACTTGCAAAACATATGATTAGCAAGCCAATCATATAAATGTCCATCAATTGAAACACCCTTTCTTTATTTTGATTGCTTTCATCATACTGATTTTCAAATTAATGAAGTGTTAGGAATTAGCGTTTTGTATTAAGGAACCATAAAGGTGACAATCTTAACACTTTCTTAATGAAAGATAGCGCTATAATATAAATGAGGTGAAGGGTAATGGAAGATATACGTCCAACTCCAGAGACGTTTTTAGCAAGGCTTCAAAATGAAAACCCATCGGTAGGACAGCTGAAGATCTTTCTTGGTTATGCCGCTGGTGTAGGAAAAACTTATGCCATGTTAGATGCAGCACACCAGGCAAAAAAAATCGGTAAAGACGTAGTAGTTGGCTATGTAGAGCAGCACCCTCGTCCAGATACGTTAGCTTTACTTGAAGGACTTGAGCAAATACCCACAAAAAAAATAATTTATAAGGGAAAGAAATTTCAAGAATTAGATATCGATGCTGTGGTAAAACGTAAACCTGAAATTGTCTTAATTGATGAGCTAGCACACTCCAATGTACCAACTATGCGGCATAAAAAGCGTTTTGGAGATGTAGAGGAATTACTTGCAAAAGGTATCCATGTGTATACAACTGTAAATATTCAACATATTGAAAGTCTCCACGATTTAGTTGAAGAAATTACAGGCGTACAGGTACGAGAACGTATTCCAGACTATTTAATTGATCAAGCAGCACAAATAAAGATTGTTGACATTGAACCAGATGAGTTAACCCAACGTTTACAAGAAGGTAAAATTTATCGAAAACATCAAGCCGAAAAAGCAATGGAATCTTTTTTTCGTAAACAAAATTTAGTGGCACTTCGAGAAATCGCTCTTCGAAGAGCTGCTGATACGATTAATTATAAGCAGGTAAACAGCAGTGACTGTTTTAAACAAAGTGTACAAATAGAAGAGCATTTACTAGTGGGTATTAGTAGTTCCCCTACAAACGCTAAAGTTATTCGAACTACTGCACGGCTTGCACAAGCTTTACATGGGAAATTTACTGCTCTTTATGTACAAAATATAGATAATAATAAAAATCAAGCTAATACTGAAAGGTTACAACAGCATATCAAGCTTGTAGAACAACTTGGTGGGCATGTGGTCATTGTTCAGGAAGATGATGTAGCTGTAGCCCTAGCAAACTATGCACAAATTAGTGGCGTAACTAAATTAGTTATTGGAAGAACTGCTATGAAAAAAAAATGGTGGCAACCAAATACTAAAATTAGTGATCGGCTCAATGAATATGTACCGAATTTAGCAATACATATTGTGCCCGATCAAGAAAATGAACAATTTTATTTTCCTAGAGTAAGAAATCACCTTTTATTTGAATGGCAAGATTTATTCAAAATGCTAGTTGTATTCGGTATTATTTCCCTGATTGGTTTATACTTTTTTAGTGTTGGTGTAAGTGAATGGAATATTATCACCATCTATATTTTAGGTGTATTAATACTTGCTATTTGGTCATCGGGATGGATAAGTAGCATCATTAGTTCAATTACTGCGGTTCTCCTATTCAATTTTCTTTTTACTGAACCGAGGTTTTCATTCGAAGCTTATGATCGTGGTTATCCTATAACGTTTTTCATCATGTTCCTGTCAGGCGTTATCACCAGTAGTTTAACGAAGAAATTAAAGGAAAAGAAAACCAGTGCGGTTCTCAAATCTTATCGAATGGAAGTATTACTTGAAACAAATCGCAGATTACAATATGCCAAATCAATAGAAGAAATTATTACTGAAGGCATGTCACAAATAGTTAAACTAGTAGATAAACCAGTACAATTTTTTGAAATAGAACATAACGTTATCGTAAATTCAAATTTTTTTCATTCACAGAGCATTTCAAGCATTGAAAATAAAAAAATAGCAGCGCTTTTTGAAAATACGAACGAGCTTGGTGCAGTAAGTTGGGTAATAATCAATAAACAAGTAGCAGGCGTTTCAACAGATACATTTCCAGAAGTGAATGCATATTATTTACCCGTGATTTCCAGTGGGCATGTTAAGGGAGTAATTGGTGTTGCACTGTCAAAACATTCCCCGTTACCTGCTTTTGAACGAAATATTTTACACGCCATCGTTAATGATTTTTCATTTGCCCTAGATAAATGGTATTTGCAGAAACTAAATGAAGAAGTAGCTAGAGAAGCTGAACTTGAACAAATGAGGGCAAATCTATTACGTGCAATCTCCCATGATTTACGAACGCCACTTACCGCTATTTCTGGAAATGCCGATATATTATTGAGCAATGCAAATCAAATACCAGATATTGAAAAAGACAGATTGTACCAAGATATTTATAAAAATTCAAAATGGCTTGTTCAAATGGTTGAGAACTTACTGGCTGTTTCTAAGCTAGAAGATGGTCAATTTGCTTTAGAGATGCAATTAGAGCTTGTGGAGGATATTATTCGAGAGGCACTATTACATGTAGTTCATATAAATAATACGCATAACATATCTTACCATGTGGAACCAGAACTTTCGTTTGCTTTAATGGATGCACGCCTCATTATACAAGTATTGATTAATATTATTGATAATGCATTGACATATACACCGGCAGGTAGTGAAATTAATGTAATTGTAAAAGAAGATGAAGAACTTGTACATTTTAGTATTATTGATGATGGACCAGGCATCGATAATTCTTTAAAAGAGAAACTTTTTATACCATTTACAAGCGGCCAAATACAACGTAGTGATAGCCGAAGAGGTCTAGGGTTAGGATTAGCATTGTGTCAAACGATATTAAAACTACATGGCAGTGAATTAACTGTTTTAGATAATAAACCAAAAGGGACGATTTTCAATTTTTCACTGAAAAAAGGAGTAATGAATATCGATGGATAAACGAATTCTGGTAGTAGAAGATGATGTAGCTATTGGTAATTTGATAAAAATGACTCTAACTACTCAGCATTATGAATTCGATATTGCTAGAGATGGGAATAGCGCGCTACAAAAGGTTCTTTCAATAAAGCCAGATGTTATTATTTTAGATTTAGGGTTACCAGATATGGATGGTATAGATATTATTATCAAAATTAGAAGTTGGACACAAACACCTATCATTGTAGTCAGTGCCCGAGGGGAAGAGCGTGATAAAATTAATGCACTTGATGCTGGTGCAGATGATTATGTGACAAAGCCGTTCAGTGTTGATGAACTATTGGCTCGGATTCGAGTGGCATTAAGAAGAACGACATACGAACATCATTTAGAAAGTGAGCCATCTGTTTTTGTGAACGGTAATTTACAAATTAACTATTTGGCAAATACGGTGATGGTGAATGAAAAAGAAGTACACTTGACGCCGATTGAATATAAGCTACTGGTTGTTTTATCAAAGCATGTGGGTAAAGTGCTAACACATAATTTTTTATTAAAGGAAATTTGGCATAATGTGCTTCAATCAGATGTCCCTAGCCTACGAGTTTTTATGGCCACACTTCGAAAGAAAATAGAAGACAACCCATCTGATCCAAAAATTATTCAGACCCATGTGCGAGTTGGATATAGAATGCTTCGTTGTTATGATAACGAATAATTCTGTATAAGTTTCCGAATTTTAATTAAACTAATGTATCTAGTAATTTCAAAGAAAATGAATCCATTTCACTTGATTTCCTGCAGTGCAATTTCTCATTCCTTGTAGCATTCTACAAAGAGGTATGTGTGTAAACACCCTAGATGTAGTGACTCTTTTAAAAAAGGTATTTATTATTTTTACAGGTAATCACATCATAAAGAAGCATGTCAAACACTTTGGATTACGATATATTTTTCGAAAAAAAGCGCATTTAAGGTGCTTGTTCGCGAAGATTTTCAACCTCCACGCAAGCACCTTTTTTAGTAAATTTCTTTCTTTTTTATTACAACAGCTATTCGTAAAGCGTCCTTTTTAAATAAAAACATTCATTTTCCAGCTAAATTGTTAGCTTTTTTAACAACACCCACCTGCTCCACTATGACAAACGCCTGTCTCGGGTAAATAGAGTTGCACATTTCTTGCAGCCTCTACATCCCCTGCCAAATAAGCTACGACTGAGCGGACTTGCTCGTAACCTGTTGCCATTAAAAATGTTGGCGCTCGCCCATATGATTTGGAACCGACAATATAAAAGTTCTTCTCAGATTGGCGTAATTCCTTTTCACCGTGTGCAGGTACACTACCACAGCTATGTTCATTTGGATCAATCAGTGGTGCAAGTGCAGGTACAGCTTCTGTAATAGCATCTGCCTGGAATCGTAATTCACGATGGATCTCGAAGCTCGGACGACTTCCTGTATTAACGATTAGTCGGTCAAATGGCCCGATTGTTTTGTTTTCATCTTTTAATACAATCCCTTCCTGTTCACGAATGGATTGAATATGGAAAGGTGTTTCTACTTGAATAAAGCCCTTTTTTACTAGCTCTGCTATGCGTATACCTAACTCTCCACGAGCTGCTAGTTCATCATTAGAGCCACCACCGAAAGCATCCTCTACTCGCGGCTTACGTAAAATCCATGTAATCGCTGTGTTTGGGAACTTTTCTTTCAATGTTGCTAAATTTAGTAAAGAATTGATCGCTGAATGCCCACCGCCAACAACCGCAATACGCTTATTTGCATAGACTTCTTCATTGTTATTAACATCTGGGATAAGATACTCGATTCGGTCAGCTAACTTTTGCTCTGCCGGTAGCCATAAGCCGTTACTTAGTGCTGGATTCGGATTACCCCAAGTGCCTGTAGCATCGATAATCGCACTTGCCTTCATCGTTTTAGTGCCACAGCATGTATCCACATAAATGATAAACGGCTTGTTTTCACGCTTCACCGACTTCATACGATCTGTTCCTTCACGTGTAATGGCAACAACACGGTGGTTTGTATGAATTTGCTTCTCGAACAACCTTGCCAGTGGTGCTAAATAAAGTTCAATCAGCTCCTTACCTGTAGGAATGACATCATCTTGTGGAGATTGCCAATTCGTTTGTTCTAGTAATGCACGTGCGGCAGAATCAATATTGTATTGCCAAGGCGAAAAAAGCGTCACATGCTGCCAAGAGCGAACATTCGCTGCAAGCTCCCCTGCTTCTAACACGAAAAATGGGATATTGCGTTGTTTTAAATGTGCTGCAGCTGCTAATCCAATCGGACCCGCACCGATAATCGCTACAGGCAGTTTTGTATCGCAACAAGCATGACTTGGCCCGCAGCAAGTTGAAGATTGGTTAATGATTTTGAATTCCATATGATTTCCCTCACCTTACATAAGTATTTTGTTATATATAAAGGATGAAAAAATCAAGAGACATGCCCTTGATTATTCACCTGTTTCACTAAAACGTTGAATGCGTTCACTGATTTCATCGCGTACACGCTGGAACACGATCCATTTCTTTTCATCTGATCCCGTTGCTTTTGCTGGGTCATCAAAGCCCCAGTGCTCACGACGGATATGTGGTGGTGTCATTGGACATTTATCAGCTGCATCTCCACATAAAGTGACGATGAAATCTGCGCTATTTAGTGTTTCTACATCGATGATATCGGATGTTTGATTCGATATATCGATACCTACCTCAGCCATTGCCTTTACTGCATTAGGATTTAAGCCATGTGCTTCTACACCAGCACTTTTTACTTCCCACTTATCACCTAAATACTTTTTTCCAAAGCCTTCTGCCATATGAGAACGACATGAGTTACCTGTACATAAGAAATAGATCAACTTTTTAGACATATTCTTTTAGCTCCTGTTAAATGATTAGCAGTGTAATATATAAGCCCGCTAATGTAATAAATAGTATTGGAATCGTCAGCACGATGCCTGTTTTAAAGTAAGTGCCCCATGATATTTTCACACCTTTTTGACTTAACACATGCAGCCATACAAGTGTAGCAAGCGAACCGATTGGAGTGATTTTTGGACCTAAGTCAGAACCGATGACATTCGCATAAATCAGTGCTTCGCGCATTACACCGGTTGTATTCGTTTCAGCAATGGCTAACGCATTGACCATGACAGTCGGCATATTGTTCATCACGGAAGATAAAAAGGCAGCAATAAAGCCCATTGCAATTGTACCGATAAACAGTCCTTGGTCAGCTGTGTATTCAATAGCACCAGCTAGTGCTTCTGTGAATCCTGCATTTCCTAATCCATAAACAACTACATACATACCAATGGAGAAGAACACGATATTCCACGGGGCGCCTTTTATAACGGTTGTTGTATTGACAACAGAACTTTTTCTAGCCATTAGTAAGAAGAAAATGGCGCTAATTCCTGCGATGAAAGATACAGGAATCGCTGTCCATTCACTTGAAAAGTAACCAATGACAAGTATCGTTAGCACATACCAAGATAAACGAAACATTTTTTTATCTTTGATGGCTTCCTCAGGTTTCTTTAACATCGTCAAATGATAAGTACGTGGGATCGATTTATTAAAATACAGTAGCAATACCGTAATTGTTGCGATTAATGAGAAAATGTTTGGTAAAAACATGCGTACGGCATATTCAACAAAACCAATGTCAAAAAAGTCTGCAGATACGATATTCACTAAATTACTGACGACAAACGGCAAAGATGTAGTGTCTGCAATAAAACCACTTGCCATAATAAACGGAAAAATCATTTTATCTTTAAATTGTAGATTACGAACCATGGCAAGAACGATTGGTGTTAAGATTAATGCCGCGCCATCGTTGGCAAAAAGTGCTGCAACGATCGCCCCAAGTAAGCTTACATAGACAAACATTTTGATGCCACGCCCTTTTGCCGCGCGTGCCATATGTAAAGCAGCCCATTCAAATAAACCAATTTCATCTAAAATGAGCGAGATGATGATAATTGCGATAAAGCTTAATGTGGCATTCCATGTAATATCAACAACATCGAGTACATCGTTAAAATCAACCACACCTACAGCGAGTGCAATAAGCGCACCTGCACAGGCAGACCAGCCAATATTCAGTCCTTTCGGCTGCCAAATAACAAAAATTAACGTTACAATAAAAATTAAACTTGCTAAGATGAACATGAACGATCCTCCGTACTTTTACATGCACAAATAGAAACAGCTTTTAGCTCATCAATCACACGTTGAACAATAGGCGATGGATTTTCAGCTAAACGATAATGCTTCCAAGTACCAACTTTTCTTTCTGCAATGATGCCGGCATCTTTTAATTTTCGTAAATGCTGACTAACAGCAGGTTGTGAGATATTTAACACATCCACAAATTCACATACACACACTTCCCCATTTTTTAGACAGGAAAGCAACTTCAGCCGATTTTGATCTGCCAATGCTTTTAACTGCTTTTCCATCAGTTCGATTTGCATATTTATCACTCCTTATATAAGAATACACTTATATATTAACGATAGCTTATGTATTTGTAAATAACTATTTACTTATATATGTTATTTCAGAACTTCTATTTCTCTTCATTCTTCCACGGTGGATTATTATGTTTATGCAGTCTTTGATTGATTTTATATATAGAAAAAGGAATAGCATATGCAAGTATCGTACAAATAACAGTGAGCATTACTGGAAAACGCTCCATAACTATATTCCACATACTATTCCTCCTTTTTATTGGACTTTGTTAATATTTCCAGGCTGATCAATGATGACATTGACGTTTACATTAATTTTGCTTTTAGCAAAGTAGTTTGCACCAGACTCCCAGTCGTCTTTAATCGAATCCCAAAGCTTATAATGATATTGATATAAATAATGATTAAGCCCTATAACATCGGCATTCATTTCATTTTGTAGTGTATCAATTGTTTGCTTAGTGAACTTCTTCATCTCATCTTCTAACGTTTTTTGTATTCGTCCATAATTCTTCTCATTTAGTAAATTTTCTGCGCCTAATATTTCTGCAATACCTGACCGTACAGTAAGAGTTATATCAAATTGTAAATTATTTTTATTCTTATTCTTATTCTTATTCGTAAGAGCAATCTCACTTTTCATATCAAGAATTTCGTTAGCGATTCTAATATCATCTATAGTTGTATCTATACTACCTGATCGTACTTCTCCTCTCAGCAGTACGACCCCTTTTGCTTCATCTCCGTGAAAAGTACCTACAACCTTATTACTTGCACCTTGAAAAACAGCTATCCCTTCATATTCAACGCTTCTTGGATTAAATACTCTAATTTGAGGAAGAATAAAACTCGTTTTAGACAAAAGATTCTCTTGAATTTCACCAAATTTAACTGGTTTTATGGCAATGAGGCTTTCGTCATTTTCCAACAGTCCATTAATATAGATTGCTGGAACTTTTTCGTGTTCAGGTTCTACATTCAGCAAATTGCTTGCTTCTCCACTTGCAATGGCTACCTTAATCGTTCTGCGCATTTCCATTTCTCGAAGAAATACGTCCATTAAATTAGCAAATAGATTCGGTTCCTTGACCACTTCTTCTGAAAAAAGGACTACCTCTAAGTTTGTTGCGCTGATTTTACGACTAGCCAGATTGGTTGTATTTCGGTTAGCCTCAAAAATGGTTTTTCCACTTCCAACTAAGTTACGAAAAGCTTGCCCCTCTCCGCTAGCTTGGGCTGAATTGAATACAGACGGTACAATCACCTGCTGTGTCATTTGTAGCGTAGTGTGTTGATCAGTATTCTGTTCCTCATTTAAATCAATGGCAATGCCAACCGTAAAGGCCCTTTGTTCAATTTCTACTCGGTCCCAGCAGCCAGTAAGAAATAATAATGCAACTATATTAAAAATGATTCGTACAAACTTATTCAACATGTTTCATGCCCTTCATTTTATACGCAACGGCCAATAAAACGAACACGATAAATAAATAAGTTGGTATAAAGTAATTAAAAACAGCGGTAATTTTCATTAACTCAAGATAATCTTTAGGTATCATACTTAAGAAATAAATAATCGGAGAAAGCATGAGTACAATATTTATTTTTTTCATCTTGGTAAAGATAAATTGAAATAACATAACCGAAATGTCGAATGCGATTAAACATATAATAAATACCGTCATTACCCATACGGAAAAAAATACCGAATCAAAACGTTCGAAAAAGCCTCCTGGAATTTGGATAGATTTCGCTACTTCTAATGTAGGATAGATGATGTTTGAAGTAGTGATATTACCAAAAACAGCGATGCAAATAATATAAGTTAACAGATAAAGAAGCATTGCCCAAAACACACCTAATGTTGTTATTTTAGGTGTGTTTTTTGGCTTCTCTACAAGGGAGATATAAAAAAGAATAACTCCAAATCCTATAAATGCTTGAAAACTAATAGTAGTCGCTTGCAAATAACCTTGAATGTCCGTCTGGAAGACCGGAAATAGATTTTTTAGCTCAGCGGATCCTAAAGATAAAATCAAAATCAGCGTTGTAATGCCTATAATAATAGGCAGAAATAATACATTTAAACGAAAAATACCTACCTGAGATCCAGAAACACCGTATACAACAACGAGTAAAAAGGCCAAACATATAATCTGGACAGGTGTTTGATCAAATAAATATTGTCGTGAAATTTCTGTAAGTACCCTAGCATGATAGCTAGATGTCATTACATACTGCAAGATGAATAAAAACGTAATGATGATAGTGAGTGGCTTGGTGAGTAACTCAGTTGAAAAAGAAAAAAAGGATTGTCCTGGGAATTTGGATACTAGTTTCGCAATCATCCAACTAAATAAACAGGCTACTGCCCCACCTAATATAATGCCAATCCATCCATCTGAAGAGACAGTTTCATTAGCAATTAACCTAGGTAA
Source organism: Lysinibacillus sp. RU7 (assembly GCF_057837305.1). NCBI lineage: Bacteria > Bacillati > Bacillota > Bacilli > Caryophanales > Bacillaceae > Lysinibacillus > Lysinibacillus sp. RU7. Next base: position 74,092 of record NZ_JBYQFK010000014.1, read on the forward strand.
GGACAATATTAATAAGCCTAGCGTATTTGTCGTTACTAAAAGCATTAACTCGTAGTCACTTATATGTTTGTCAACACTTTTAAACGGGATCATGACTCGTCTTGACCTCCATTATTTATTTTTTCTTTATCCGCTGGTTGAAGATAAGAAGGTCGCTCTTTTAATGCCATAATAGGTGGACGAATAAACAGATTTTTAAAATCACTAGGAAACTTAGAAGAAAATGGTGCCGAATAAGGAATCCCCATGCTTTTGAGGTTGACCATGTGAATATTTAGCATGATATAGCCTAAAATGATTCCATAAATCCCTAATATCCCTGCGATTGTTATAAAGGCTAGACGTAAAGCTCTAAGTCCGATGGCAACACTGTAATTAGGGATGGTGAACGAAGCAACAGCAGTAAGAGCTGTTACAACGACCATTACAGGGCTTACAATTCCTGCACTAACTGCTGCCTCTCCAATGACAATTCCCCCAACAATCCCAATCGTTTGACCGATGAGTTTCGGGAGACGTATTCCAGCCTCTTGAAGAATTTCAAATGTGACAGCCATTAACAGTGCTTCTACAATGGCTGGAAAAGGAACGTTTTCTCTTGTTCCTGCAATAGAGAAAGCAAGTTGTGACGGTATTAGACCTGGATGATAGGATACCAAGGCTACATAAATAGCTGGCAGAAAAACAGCGATAAAAACAGATAAGTATCGGATTAATCTTAGGAATGTACCAATTAACCAACGTTGTGTATAATCTTCAAGACTTTCCAGTGCATCTCTAAATACAACCGGTGTGATTAGTGCAAAAGGACTCCCTTCTACAAGGATGCCTACTTTCCCTTGTAACATGGAGTAAACCAATCGATCCGGTCTTTCCGTATCCAATAGCTGTGGAAATGGAGACAGAAAACTATCTTCAATCCATTGCTCCACGAATCCAGAGCCAGTTGAAAAATCAATGTCTATTGTTTTTAACCTACGATTAATTTCATCTACAATTTCAGGATTGACAATGCCGGCTACATAGCAAACCATTAGCTTTTGTTTGGAACGTCTACCTACCTCATACGTTTCAATCCTTAAATTGGGGTCCTTTAATTCTCTGCGAATCAAAGTAATATTCGTTTGTATGCTCTCGACAAAACCTGATCGTGGACCACGAACTACCGATTCAGTCTGTGGTTCTTCAATTGAACGTTTCTCTGCCCCTTCTGTTCCCATAATTAATACCGTATCACTACCATCTAGGTAAAGCACAGTACTTCCAGATAAGATAGCATTAGAAACTTGATCTAATGTTCGAGCCTTTGTAATATCAGTTATAGCAATTACGTCTTGATAAATTTGTTCTAAAATATTTGAATTAACTTGTTTGCTGTTCTCTTGTATATTTTTAAGAATATTATTATTAACAAGATTGTTGTCGGTCAATCCACTAATATAACAAATGGCACCTTTAAGTTTCGTTTCACCTATATTCACTTCACGCATAATTAAATCACTTGGCTTCCCTAGCATTGTTTGTAAGCTATCCAAATTTTCTTCTAGCTTTGTGCCAATTTCGATTTGAAATTCATTTTGTTTTTCTGCTATATGACTCTCGTTTTTCTGCTTGTCACTTTTTTTCATCCTCTTTAGAAAATGTCTCACTATTGAATCCCTCATATCAAATAGAATGAAACTCATTGAATAATTTGCCCAATCCGTTTTTTTCTATACTTAGAAAACAAACTTCAGAGCGTGGATAAAAGGCAGCGAGTGGATAAAAAAAGACTGTAGGCAGACTCGAATTTTTTCGAGTTTTCCTACAGTCTGAAATGAGCAGTTAGCAATCACTTCTCACTATTATTCATGCCACAATCCTGCTTGTTCTAATTTCTTTTTCCCTTTAAATGCGAAAATAATCGCTCCGACATTTAAGATAAACATAATAAAAATACCGTATAGCACATACGTGTAACTACCTGTGACTTCAAAAATAAAACCATATCCAGGTAATGCTACAATCCCTGCAATGGCTAAGCCCGTTATTGCAAGTCCGTAAATTTGACTGAACTCTTTATTGCCAAATAGAGCTGTCGTTAAAAGAGGTCCTAATGTTCCAAGAGAGGAAACAACAAATCCATATAAGCCTGTAGCCATCGTAAACATCAATGGGTTTTCAGGAGTTGTTAAGAGAATGCTTACTGGTACTAATCCTATCAGCATCGCGGCAATCGTTGTATTTTTCACGCCAATTTTATCACTGAGGAAACCGAAAAATAATGCACCGATCACAACACCGACCGACCAAGTACCCATCGCATTCCCTGCAAACTTAATATCGTAGCCTAAACTCATTGCAAACGGTGCAACATGTTGATTAAATGCACCGATGGAAGTGTCGAATAAGAAGAAAATGACTAAAAAATAAAAAGCACTTGATTTTTTGGCTATTTTAAAACTTACACCGCTATTTGTAGTAGTTGATACTTGATTCTCTTGATTTGGCTTCATTTCAGCCATACCATATGGCTGTAGCCCTTTTTGTTGTGGTGCCATTCGTATCGTTAAGAGCACGACCGGGATTACGACCGCCATTACGCCGACCCCTAAAATAATATACGTATTTCGCCAGCCTTCACTCGCGATTAAATTACCTGCTACGGGTTGAAGGAAAGCACCGATTAAACCACCAGCTCCGACCATAATGCCGATTGCCAAACCTCTGTGCTTTTTAAACCAATTATTAATGAGTACAGGACCTGCCAATTGCGTTACTAATACAGACCCCATTGCCATTGGAATAGCAAATAAATACCAACCCCATACGGAGTTCATGAAACCAAACATCGCAAAGGAGCCTGCCTCTAAAATAACCGCTACTACTAAAAGTACTCTAATATTGTATTTTGTTATCAACTTACCTGCAATTGGTAAGGAAATCATTGTGACGATGGATGATATACTAAAGTATAATGTTAAACTGCCCATGCCAATGCCTAACTCTTCAGTAACAGGAGTTAAAAATAATCCCCCTGTAGTCATAATGCCACCTTTAGCAGCTCCGACCATTACAACTAATCCTAATAATACCCACCACGCATAGTGGATTTTTTTCGTTGACTGACTCATGATGTTATCCTCGATTCACTTAATTGATTACTAGTGTGTTTAGTAAAATGGGTATATTTTTATATTCTAGTAGTTGCACCCTTTATTATATAGGTAACACTTAATATCCTGGTTACTTTACGTAACAACAATAGCCTGATATCGAGAATGTGTCAATATTATGAACTACATTATTTAGTTGAAAGAATGATGAGATAAGTTAGAATAGTACATATTTATCTATCAGACAAAAAAACAGGAACCAAATGAAAGGTTGGTTCCTGTGAAAAGTAATTTTGATTAAAACATATTTTCTAAATTCCGTGTGTTGTTTGTTACGTTTTCTAATAAGAGATTTAAGTGATCCATAGCATGTGAGACTTCTTCAATCATAGACAGTAATTCTTCACTGTTTCCGGCATTCGATTGAATATGCTCATACAATGCATCGAATACTTGGTTTTCAACTTGACTATCTTGCTGTAATTCAGCGATGAGCTCGCTGAATTGCTGTATTTTCTCCCTTGATTGTACAGTGCTTTCAATAAGACTTTCAATCGAGACTTTTGCTTCAACCATTTTCTCTTTACTTGTTTCAATGGCATCAATTTGCTGATCTGTACTCTCTTTGTTATATTGGATTTCTTGTTGTAAATCGGTTAAAATACTGCTAATTTTGCCTGTTGCTTCACCACTTTGTTCAGCTAACTTTCTTACTTCATCCGCTACAACGGCAAAGCCCTTTCCTGCTTCCCCAGCACGAGCTGCCTCGATAGATGCATTCAGTGCGAGTAAATTTGTATTATCTGCAATGCCCTTAATTAAATGAATGATTTCCCCAATTTGCGCGGAGCTTTCTAATAGTACATGTACACGTTCTTTATTATCGTTTACTTCACGGGCAATATTATCAATGGCTGCATGGAGTGTTTCAATTCCTTTGACACTTAATTCAGCTGAGATTTTAGACTTATCAGATAATTCATCTAAGTCACTTGCCTCAGTTGAAATACTTTGTAACGTGACCGCTTTCCGCTCTACGATTTTTTCGGCTTCCGCTACTTGTTCTGCTTGCGCTTGACTATTTTTAGCTGTAGCTTGTACAGCTGTTGTCACTTCTTTTAATGTAGCCGCTGTTGTCAGCATAGCCTCGCTGTATTCCCGTTGAACACTCGATACAGCCGTTGTATTTTCGTGAACAGATTGTAAAATCGTCTGATAATGTGTTGTCACATCATTGATAGCGTCTTGAATGGCTAGTAGTTCAGCCTCTTTTACTACAATCTCTGTGTCTTGCTGATCTTTACCGAGTGAGCGCAGTCTATTGGCGAATAACGCTAAAGGCTGTAGTATCTTTTGTGTCGCCATAGATAAAATGATTAATAATACAATCGTCACAATAATACTGCTAATGATGACTGTCACAATAGAACGGTTAATCGAATCAGTTGTACTCGCTAATGCTTCACTTGTATAATGCACGGATTCAAAATATGGTGCTGCATCAATGGAAGCGTAGAGGACATAGCGAATTTCATTATCAAAATAAACGGGTGCATAAATTTCAGCCACGTTTTCGGTAATTGTAATAGACCCCTCTTCACCCGTAAAAATCGACGTAATCGTTGCGTTGTTTACCGTGTCTCCTTTTGTAAATGGTGAAGTGGCCCCTTCCGTAATATTCTCCGTTAACACTAAATTGCTGCTATCGAATAAGTGTAAGCTTTGTAAGCCGTAGTCTTGCTGAAAATAGTTCGTTAAGGCATTTTCAATGGTATCTACAGCAAGGGCCGATTGAATAATACCATCCCCGTTTGCACGTGGAATTGCCGTAAACTTAAAAATCTCGCCCGTTTCGACTTTCATTTTCATAGCCGATGGCAGGATATCCGCTTCTCCTGTTAGAAGCATGCGATACCCCTCCCAAATATCAAATAAGCTAATCCCTACTGCTGCTGTTTCTGTTGTCGTTGTAAAAATACCATTATTATCTGTTATGTAAAAATCACTCATTTCTGTACTTTGTTTTAAACGCTCTAAATCCTGAATAGTTAGTGTGCTATTGGTGTCCATTTCTTTTATAATCAGTGCTGCATTTAGCATAGAGGCATCGATTTCTTTTTCCAATGTTACAACTTGATTCGCAATCGTCTCCGTTAACCTTTCAAGTGTTCCCGTTACTTGTTGTTGGGCTTGTTGCTCTAATTTTGTGTTTGTTTCCTCTGATTGTTTCCCTAAATTGTTCTTTTCAACTAAAAGTAACGCGATTATTGTAAGCACTAAAAGTGTAGCAAAAACGAAGAAAAAGCTCATAAGTTTACTTTTAATGGACAATACAATCCCCCCTATTTTATATTTCTGTTAATAATATACAATTAGAAGGGTGTACTCTACAAGGTCAAATGTATTGTTTTTGAGTTAATAATTGTAAATAAATTCGAATTTAGAGAAGGTACAGTTACAAAGATAAAAACTCAGCAAAGAAAAACACCTTCACTGAGTTTGGCTAACTATTTTAATGTATCAATAAGCTGCGCTGGTGTATGTACGACGTATTTAGGATTTTCCTTCTCGATAAGCTCAAACCCGTCTAACCCCCAGCTCACCCACATAAATGGTACCTTCACTTTATTGCATGCAATAATGTCTCGCACTTCATCTCCGACATATAGTACATCGTCTGGTGTTGCTTGCTGTTGTTTCATAAATTTTTTAATAACCACATCTTTACCAAATAATTTACTGGATGTTAATACTTGCGATACACTCGTCACTTGCTCTTGCTGTAACAGCAGTTCGATATTTTCTTTCGCATTGGATGACAAAATAATAATCGTGTAGCCTTTTTGTGCTAATGTATCGAGCATTTCTTTTATTCCTTCAAATAGCTTTACTTCTTCAATATGCTCTTTAAAATACCGATAAATCTTCGGTAAAATAATCGGCAGCTTATGCATAGGAAAACGGTATTTCTTCGCTCTTTGTGGAATGGTCAAATTTCTTGATGTAATGAGATCATCCGCATTCACCTGTTCATAGTTGTATTGCTCCGCAAATAGATTCCAAGCTTTCATAAACAGTTCGTTTGAATCCGCTAAGGTGCCATCAAAATCAAAAATGATATATTTCACTACTTTTTCCTCTTTTCAATCGCGATTATATTTTTTCACTCTATCAATATACAAAAGAATGTATTGTTCTAACAATGAATCTTTTCTTTTGTCAGCGGCTATTGTTTCAATGTTAGCCACAGTATCCGCTTTATGATTAATAAATAGTATCTAACTTCCACTGTTTTTCGTAAATAAAAAACCTTGAAACAAGGAAATCATCCCCTGCTTCAAGGTTTTAGGTTCAGCTACATTACATTAAAATAACTTCGCAAATACAGTCGCAGCTTGCGCCCGTGTGAGCGGTTGTTGAGGTTCAAAATTGTGATCGTTTCCATTCATAATGCCTACTGATTGCAACACATAAATGGCGTTTTTTGCTTCCGCGCTGATTTTGGCCTCATCAAGGTATACTTCTTGTTCCCCATTCTCGAATAAATAGTCAGTACTTCTTAAGTACTCATACATCGCTACCGCAAATTGCTCACGAGTAATTGGTTTATTTGGATTAAAGCTCTGGTTATTTAATGATGTTATCAACTTATTGTCTACCGCCCAACTGATTGCTTGTGCATAATGATCCGACGACTGTACATCTTTAAATGATAACATCTTGTCACTTGTTACAGGCTCACCAGCTAGTCGGTACAAGACAGTCGCAGCTTGACCGCGCGTGAAATTTTTATTTGGCGCAAAAGTCGTTGCATTTATACCTTTAAATAAATTCGCTTCCGTTACTTTTATAATCGCGTCTTTTGCTGAATGATTTTCGATATCTTGATAAAGTGCTTCTTCTTTCGCGAGTAAATTTAGTACCGTCACCGTTCCACTTACTTCATGTCCAACAATTAATTGAGGGGAATCACCCGGCACAAAAGCCAGTCCTTCAGGTGATACATCGCCTGCGATATCTTCGCTAAAATCACGTAAATTTAAATAATCGACGAATGTCGCATTGGCTGGGTCGGTAATATTGTACATCATTACGCCACCAATTCGTTCTAAGCCAACAAATGCAAATACTTCATCACCAATCTTCCCTACTTTTACATCTTCTGGTTCAGGCCCTTTTTTGCCGCTTCGATTATCTAATTTTACCTTATCATTACTAGAGTTGAAATATTCAGGGAAAGCTTGTGCAGTAATGCGTTCAAAATCACTGCCGCTATCATAAACAAGCTCCATTGTATCGGCATCAAAAATAGAGAATGAACGCGCACCAAAAATATACTCTTTCTCTTTTTCAAAGCCGTCATAGTTTGTTGTATCGTAAAAGACAATTTCGTTACCATCTACTTCAATTTCTTTTTCGTTTAAGTGGAAACTTGGTGAATCTTCCGCTCCCCATTCACGACTGTCTCCTTCATTTGCTGTGACGATATAGTTCTTTCCGTTTACACTATATGTCGCCATTCCATCTGGCATATAGATGCCGAAGTAGTTTTCATTTTGAAGCTGCGCTTGGCCGTCTTTACGTACATCGATTTCATTGCCTTTTATACTGAAATCTTTAAAGCCTAAGCCATCAATCGATACAACCTCATTTGATGTAAGATTGATTGTTGCGATGGCGTTATTTTCTTGCATTGCTACATAAGCGAACTGACTGTCTTCACTTACTGAAATATATTCTGGCTCAAGATCAACAGATGGCGCTGTCTCCTTCTTTAATAGCACATTGTTCTTCACTAGCTCCATACGCTTTTCTGCTTGATCAAAACTTTCGAATGTCACAGGCTGTGCTTGTAAATTTTCAACACCATTTGATAAATCGATAATTGAAATAGAGCCTTGAGGGTCGATGATATGTTCCCCGTACCCTTCACGCGGTTCCCCTTCATTCGCTACGAGCACCTTTTTCCCGTCTGGTGAGAAGGTAATGTTATCTGGTTGCTTCCCAACTTTCACTACCTTTAGTAGCTTCCCTTCCCCCGTTAAAAATACAGCATAGCCATCCTCGTTATAGCCTTCAGCCTGGACAGACACAACGATCACATTTTCATTTGGGTGTACAGCGATGCTTGTTAAATCGCCATATTGAAAACTTGCATCCACTGTTTGCATTAATTGAGCAATATCAATCGATAAAAACGGCTTTAATGTGAAAGCTTCATCATTTTGATCGTTTAATGAAACTGCTTCTACCTTTTTCGTCTCCCCATTTACTAAATACGTAGCATGATTATGTTTGTTGTATGTAACAATTTCCGTTGTGCCGCCATCTTCGTTTTGTACACCCGAATCATAGCGAGCATCTAGTGATAACTTATATGTTGGTTCTGCTGCTTCAGCCCCTACTGTCGGTACAATAATCGCTGCTCCAGTTAAACTAAGTGCAAATGCTGCTTTTGAAAAAACATATTTCCCCATGAATTGACCACCTTTTTAGTTAGTTAGCTCTAGCGTACAAGCGATTTGTAAAGATGGTATTAAATGCATTTCGTTTTTTGTAAATAAGACATTAAGAACAACAGAATAATTATTTAAAAACATTAACAAATACTTATGAACATATTAAAATCTAAGCTTAAGAAGGAAAAATTTAATCAATCGTTTTATATAAAAGGAACAGAAAAACAGTAGAAAAGCTACAAGGAGTGATAAAGGAATACTTAAAGCAGTAGGGAGATCAATACCATACCCAATACTCATCTTTATTTGTTCAAAGCCAAACGTTCGTAAAATGCCAGCTAGTATTAACAATAATGCACTCAAAGCTAGCCCCGCAAGTAGGACGGATAAAACGCAGATTGCGAGTGAGTAAAAGAAAGCAGTCGTTATTTTGATTAATTTCATTCCTGTTCCCTCCGAATGATTTGCTGCACTTTGGCATTTGGACTAATTGAATAACTTTCTGTGTAGTAAAGTGTTCGTATATTACAGTTATTCCCTACTACTACAACATCGCCTTCAACAACGTCTGCAGCTGTAAAGGCAAGCGTTAAATTTTTTCCCTTTATACATTTACAATTTAGCTTTTTCTTTAAGAAAGAAAAGGTTAACTTATCTTTCTCTACGTATACTTCATCTGCAAACAGCCGCTCAATTGTACTTTCTCCAGATAATTTTAAAGAAAAGGACTTTGCTTGTATTTCTAAGGCTTTCACAATACCGATTGCTTCCATATTTTCTGTTTGTAAGTTTTGTTCAATTGTGAGCTTCCCTGAGCTATTCAGTGTTTTTACTTGCCCGTTTCGTATCTTTAAATTTCCTGCATTCATCACTTCATTAATTTCACAAACTCCTTTTATTTTACATGATCCTGAACTTTTTAACGTACGTGCTTCAACACGAAAATAAAAAGAACTATATCCATGCGTAGAAATTTTTTGCAAGCGTACTTCTTGATGTAAGGAAACCGAACCGCGGATATTTAGTTGTTCAATATCTGAAGCCAAGTCCTTTATATTGCCATTTGTCAGGGTTATACTACGTAAACTTTGCACAGGTTTGTTTAGCATCCATACTCACTCCCTATAAATTTCAACTTGTATATATTTTAGTTATTAAAATATATATTCATTAAATTATATGTTCTATTACTTTGTCAAGAACAACAAGGATGTATTTGAGCAATAAAAAAAGGATTTCATTTTTTATGAAATCCTAAAAAATTTTATTCATTAACTGATTCACATTCATTAATGTTTTTGCTATGTCTGTAAGTTTGTCTGGAGGAAACTTTAAAAATATTTCTTGGACCTTAAGTTCCCCACTATTCGTTAAAGTCATTTTTACTACTCGGCGATCTTCGTTGTCTCTAACCCGTTGTATTAAATTTAATTTTTCTAGCTTATCGCACATCGAGGTTACAGCACCAGGTGTCACACTAAAGGTATCTGCAATTTCAGTTGCTTTCATTCCCCCCATAATCTTCAGCTGAATAAGAAGGATAAGCTGATTTTGAGATAATGAATCTCCTTCAGAGAGCAGATTAACAAACATCTTTGACTTTTGTTGTATTTCCAGCATCTCTCTCATAACAACTTCTATATTATTTAGTTGATTACTTTCCGCCATCTAATCACAACCCATTAAAATATTTACAATTTAAATTATATAGTAAGTATATAATTAATTTAGCTTAATGCCAATATTCATAAAGAAGGTATGAATTGAAAGGTTCCATACTTTATCGATTAAGGACACTCGTTTACAATTTGGCCATAACATTATAGAATCCCTACAATTAAACAACTTACAATAACCTTTCCCCAAAACTCCTCTTTTCTCCACAAGGTTGCACTCCCAACATATAGGATTTGCTAATCTTTTGAGTTAATCACATCTTTAAACGATGCTCGCATATAAGTAAATATCATATTGCTTTCATAAAACATTTATTGGTAAACATCTGACTACAATACCAATCAACTATTCGTACTTTTACCCCCTTTGAATTATATTCCGTAATTTTTCATGATAAGTAACTCACTTTATTATGAACATCGCATTCATCCCTAACCCATTACTCTATTTTTCGACAAGGAATTTATTCCATACAGGGCAGGTTTCAATTTGATTATGTCAGATTTTAGCGGAAATTTATTTGTCAAGAAATTTATTTTCTAATTTTAAAAAGAGCAAAAAAATACAAAAACATACTTTGTTATATAACAAAGCAGTAGTTAGACCTCTTTTGGCGCGTAATTATTATTTTAGACAAGCGAAACATTAATTTCTGTATCGTGCATTTTTTCTTCTGTATTGCGCCGCGAATTTGCTAATTAATTATATTAGGAATATTATTCTTTCCTATGTTACGTTTCTACTTTATACATATATTTTCTACTTAACACTTGATAATTCTATACAATTTGATTTGTCTGAATTTAATATTCTTCTCTTCAATTCTGAAAATTTAGTATTGCATTATAAAGATTTCTCTCCTACAATAAGGACTTATAACGGGAGGCAAACAGAAATAAACCGTTTAAAACAGAATAATAATTCATTAGGGGGAATTATAATGGCTCAAGAGAAAAAGAGTAATCATTCTATCGATTACACAAAGATTGACCAAATGGAGTCGTTCAATCGATTTGTTAAGAAGAAAAACACGTTTCTTTTTGGCGTTGCAGCAGCATTTTTAACATTTTATATCCTTTTACCAATCCTAGCCTTCACGTCTGTATTACAACAGAAATGGTTTGGTAACATTACAGGTGTTTGGGTTTATTCGGCTGCACTATTTATTATGACAGTCATATTAGCAATGGTTTATGTACGTATGGCTGCAAAGTTCGACAAAGCAGCGGCAGCTGTTATTGCTGAACATTCTTCGAAAGGCGGTAATTAATCGATGGATAATTTAGTAACAATTGGATTTTTCGTTGGGATCGTGGGTTTAACACTTTTTGTAACGTATTTAGCAGCAAAAAGAACTTCTTCTGCAGCTGATTTCTACACTGCTGGTGGCGGGTTAACAGGTTGGCAAAATGGTTTCGCAATTGCGGGTGACTACTTATCAGCAGCAGCATTTTTAGGGGTATCCGGTGCCATTGCCCTTACAGGTTTTGATGGATTCTTCTTCTCTGTAGGATATGTAGTAGCAAACTTAGTTCTTCTTTACATTATTGCGGAGCCAATGCGTAACATTGGTCGATATACATTAGCGGATATGTTAACGGCTCGTTTTAACGAAAAGCGTGTACGTGGTGTAGCTGCGGCAAGTACAATTACAATCGTAATTCTTTACATGATCGCACAATTAGTAGGTGCGGGTGCACTTATTAAACTTTTATTTGGTATTGAATATGAAATTGCCGTATTAATCGTAGGTGTCATGATGACAACTTATGTATTAGTTGGTGGTATGACAGCAACTTCTTGGGTACAAATCATTAAAGCTGGTTTATTATTATTTGGTACAGCATTACTTGCACTTTTAGTATTTATGAAATTCGATTTCAATCTAATGAAGATGTTTGATACGATCGCTTCAGAGCACGGTGAACAATATTTAAACCCTGGTATTAAATATACAAGTTCTCTTGATTCGGTTTCGATGATGATGGCATTAGTTCTTGGTACATCTGGTTTACCACATATTTTAATGCGTTTCTTCACGGTGAAAGATGCTCGTACAGCGCGTCAATCTATTAACTGGACAACTTGGATTACAGCAATTTTCTTCTCGTTAACAATTTTCTTAGGCTTCGGTGCTATGCATTTTGTAGGAATTGATGACATCGTTGCACAAAGTCCAGCAGGTAACACAGCTGCCCCACTTTTAGCTGAAATGTTAGGTGGCAATATTTTATTATCATTTATCGGTGCAGTAGCATTCGCAACAATTTTAGCGGTAGTATCTGGTTTAGTATTAACAGGTGCGTCTGCCATTTCTCATGATATTTACGGTGAGATTATTAAAGATGGTAAATTAACTGAAAAGCAACAAGTTATTGCTGCTCGTATCGGTTCTATTTCAATCGCCATTCTTTCTATTATCTTAGCGTTATTTGCACAAAGCTTAAACGTATCGTTCTTAGTATCCTTTGCATTCTGTATCGGTGCATCCGCAAACTTACCAGTAATCCTTTACACAATTTACTGGAAAAAATTCAATGCAAATGGTGCCATTGCAGCAATGGTAGTTGGTTTAGTTTCATGTTTAGTATTAGGTGCTATGGGTCCAAACGTATGGAATCCAGTGGAAGGAAAAGCTATTTTCGTTGGTGATCCATTACTTCCACTTGCAGTACCAGCAATTATTACAATTCCACTTGGCTTCTTGGCAGGCTGGTTAGCATCTGTGTTGACAGCTAGCAAAGTGGATCAAAAACAAGCGGCAGAAATCTACAAAGAAATCCGCGTTAAAGCCAATACAGGTGTGTCAGTTTCTGACGTATCTCACTAATGTTTTTGAAGCATCAGGATACAAATCCTGGTGCTTTTTATATATAAGAAAAACAATATCTTATAAGACTATATTAAAATCTCCAGAAATGTTTTAGTATAAGAAACATTATCTCTCCCCTTTTTTTTATAACAGAATACATTTTTTCTCCTTTATGCATCCTTTTTGTTTGTCAACCCCTCTACAAACGTTGTTATATCAATGTTCTCGATTCTTGTCGAACGTTATTCTTCTATAAAAAACATATAATTATCTCGGTAAAACTAATATTCTATAAATTTTTTTCAGAAAATTTGCAGAATAACTATTGCATTCTTGTAAGCACTGCCATAAAATGAAAAATGTAAAGGTTCTCAAGCAGAATTTTACAAACACAAAGCAGTAAAATGTTTCTTAATTTAAAAAGGGGGTATGGTTATGTCGGAAAAACACAAACCAATTGTCGATTATGACAAAATCGCACAGCAAGAGTCGTTCAAACAATTATCAAAGAAAAAGAACGCATTTCTTTGGACGCTCACAGTAATCTTTTTAGGAGCCTATATGTTGCTACCAGTTCTAACTTCTTACACTGATATTTTGCATCAGAAAGCAGTTGGAGATGTTACGTTGGTTTGGTTCTATTCTTTCGGTCTGTTTATCATGACTTGGTGTCTTTGCCATCTATATGTAGCGAGAGCAAACAAGTTTGACCGCCAAGCAAAAGAAATTATTGAAGAATATGAAAGGGGTGTTAGCTAATGAGCTTCATAGCGATTTTCTTCTTCGTAGGAATTGTAGGTGCAACATTAGTCGTAACTTGGTGGGCATCTAGACGTACATCAAGTGCAAGTGACTTCTATACAGCTGGTGGCGGTTTAACGGGCTGGCAAAATGGTTTAGCAATCGCTGGTGACTACTTATCAGCTGCATCATTCCTAGGGATCGCGGGATCGATTGCATTATTCGGTTTCGATGGTTTCTTCTTCTCTGTAGGATACTTAGTAGCATACTTAGTTGTACTTTACATCGTAGCAGAACCTTTACGTAACTTAGGTAAATTCACGTTAGCGGATATGATTACAGCTCGTTTCGACAAAGCAAAAGTACGTGGGGCAGCGGCATTATCTACTATTACTATTGTATTCTTCTATATGATCGCACAACTTGTTGGTGCGGGTGCACTTATTCAATTATTATTAGGTATCGAGTACAAATGGGCTGTTATTCTTGTAGGTATCATGATGACAACTTACGTATTATTCGGTGGTATGACAGCCACTTCTTGGGTTCAAATCATTAAAGCTTGTTTATTAATGATTGGTACAATCATTATTTCATTCTTAGTATTACTAAAGTTCAACTTCAACATCGGTACAATGTTTACAGAAATGAAAATGGCTACTGAATATGGTGAAGCATACTTAAATCCTGGATTAAAGTATAAAAACGGGATTGATACAATCTCAATGTTAATCGCGTTAGTACTTGGTACAGCGGGCCTTCCACATATCTTAATGCGTTTCTTCACAGTAAAAGACGCAAAAACGGCTCGTTCTTCAGTTATTTGGGCTACTTGGATTGTAGGTATTTTCTATGTATTAACAATTTTCTTAGGCTTCGGTGCAGCAGCATTCGTAGGCATTGACAACATTATCGCAGCCAACCCAGCTGGTAACTTAGCAGCGCCATTATTAGCAGAAGCGCTTGGTGGGGAAATCTTATTCTCATTCGTATCTGCTGTAGCGTTCGCAACAATCTTAGCCGTAGTAGCAGGTCTTGTACTTTCTGGTGCATCTGCTCTATCACACGATATTTACGGTCAAATTATTAAAAAAGGACAAGTGTCAGAGAAAGAGCAAGTTTTGGCTGCTCGTATCGGTTCAATCACAATCTCTGTTATCTCTATCCTTTTAGCATTAGGTGCTCAAACATTAAACGTAGCATTCTTAGTATCATTCGCATTCTGTATCGCAGCATCTGCAAACTTACCAGTAATCATTTACACAATTTACTGGAAGCGTTTCAACACTACAGGTGCAGTAACAGCGATTATCGTAGGTTTAGTATCATGTTTAATATTAGTAGCATTGTCTCCAAACGTATGGAACCCAGAACCAGGTAAAGCAATCTTTGTTGGTGAAGCAATCTTCAAATTAACAAACCCAGCAATTATTACAGTACCGCTTGGCTTCTTAGCTGGTTGGATAGGTAGTTACTTAACACCTGCTGAAAATCCAGCAATCTACCGCGAAGTAGAAGTTAAAGCACAAACTGGTATTTCTGTACAAGACGTATCACACTAATCGTTTTATTCACAAGGGGATGGGCTCTCGGCTTCGGTCGAGAGTCTTTTTATTTGGAACAACTAGATTCGCGAAGGATTCAAACACGTATCTCCCCTTCCCGTTTTTGTAATAGGCACTTTTTTCAGAAAATGATAAAATATAAATAGAGGTGATCCGATGTCTAAGTCTGAAGCAAAAAAGAAACGCATTAAGCTACTCCGTCAGCAAGGGAAAGATGTAACAGAACAGCGTGGCACAGCCCATTTTTCTACACATGTCCGGCTGACAAAAACGAAAAAAGAAGTCATGGAAAAGAATGTACGCAAACATAAAAACCGTTACGAAGATGCCTAGTCATTCGTAACGGTTTTTATGTTTTGTCCAGGTTTATAAAGGAATTAGCGGGTTTTCATTCAAAAATTATGCGCAAATGTCCAGGTTATTGAAAAACTTATGTGCACAAAATAGTCATCTATCCAACAAAAATCTTCATTGTTCATAAATAATTTCGGTTTTACAAAAAAACACGCAATATACCGAGTAGGCGTGCTGCGTGTTTCGCTAGTATTCCTTTTATTGTCTTAAATAACTGCTATACTAATTTATTTGACATCTTTCACCAAGCTTAAATTAAAGGTTACATTTTAAGAGGTTCCCTAGATCCTATTATTCTAGCTATTTAATATTCATATTTGAAACCTGTAACATTCATATATCGACCGACTGCAAATTTACGACCTTTCTCCGTAACAATGACATGTGTATATTCAAAGTATTTAGTAGCGGTTGCTACATTATACACTTCATATGGGATAAAATGAGCAACCTTTTCTTTTTCAATAGAACCATTCGGGCGCGTAATTGTGACGATACTTCCTTTTTTCACCGGATATTGGATTTGTACTTTTGTTTCTTCCTCATCAATCTTTAAAGCATAAGAAAATGCTGATTTAGTTTCATTAAATTTTATTTCAGCTTTAACACCAGTCCAACCGTCCTCCTCCCCATACGTGCAGCGGTAACATCCTTTAAAGGATTGGATTTCTTCATCATAATGCATGTAAAAAGCAATATCCATTATCGGTGGATAATACCAATACTCAAAACCAAATCGAGTTGATTTCGGAGGTACTAAAGACTTTACCGGATACCCATACAATTCAATGGCTTGTTCATAAATGTTTTGTGGTAGTTGTTCATATTTAATAATTTCATTTCCTTGAACAGTGACTCCACTACCAAGGTAGTATTTTGTCGCTCTTACATCAATTTCACGTCCGATTGTAGGAGAGTAAGAATAATTTATAATTTTCTCAATGTCATATACACGATATGCTTGTCCTTTTTTACCAATTATAACCGATGTCGATCCATTGGCATTTTGTTTATACATTTTTACATTGGTAGAAAATTTCACAACCCCAATTTGACCAGAATTAATTGAATAACCTTTCCATTTTATTGTCCTTGCCTCCGCATCCTCTATCATTAATAAATGACAGCTTAGAAAGAATAAAAATAAACATATAATTTTCTTCATCTTTCACCTTCTCCTTTTCTTCAATATATTCCATAAATAACAAAGATTCATTACCTTCTATTATATTAGAATATTGATATTATTCAAAGATATCATTAAAAAGGTTAAAGTTACAAAAATACCACGAATTGATCCTCGCATGGAATGAATCTGATTTTGTACATGTTTACAAAAAAAGCTATAAAACCCGTTAAGATTTTATAGCTTTTGAACCGTTATTTGGTTAATTTCACTCGTTGAAGGCGGAGTGCATTGAGTACAACGGAAACAGAGCTAAACGCCATCGCAGCCCCAGCTACCCAAGGTGCCAACAGTCCAATCGCTGCAATGGGAATACCTAATGTATTGTAAGCAAATGCCCAGAAAAGATTTTGTTTAATATTCGTCATCGTTTTATGACTCATTAAAATGGCATCTGCAATACTATTTAAGTCGCCACGAATTAACGTAATATCAGCAGCTTCCATCGCGACATCCGTTCCTGTACCGATTGCCATCCCAATATCCGCAACGGCTAAAGCTGGTGCATCATTTACCCCGTCGCCAACCATCGCTACTTTTTTCCCTGCCGCTTGCAATTTCTTAATTTCAGCGGCTTTTCCTTCTGGTAATACTTCTGCAATAACCTGTGTAATCCCGACTTGCCTTGCAATGGCTTGTGCTGTTCGTTCATTATCCCCTGTCATCATGATGACATTGACATTCATGTCAAGCAGTCGCTGAATCGCTGCTGCAGAAGTCGTTTTCACTGTATCCGCCACCGCTACCATTCCAGCATATTGCCCGTTAAATGCCGCAAGCATCACCGTTTTTCCTTCTGCTTCTAACGATTTCATATAAGATAAAACCGGCACAATGTCGATATGATGTTGTGCCATTAGTTTGCGTGTTCCTACCAAAACTTCTGTCTCGTTTACTGTTGCACGAATGCCGTACCCTGGAATTGCCTCAAACTGTTCCACAGCAACAAGTGATATATTTCGCTCCTTCGCCCCATGTACAATCGCTTCCGCTAACGGATGCTCGGATTGCTTCTCCGCTGATGCGATGAGTGTCAGGAAAGTCATTTCATCTAAAGTGCTAGCTACTATCACATCGGTTAATGCGGGTTTGCCGTTTGTTACGGTCCCTGTTTTATCTACGACAACTGTGTCAATATGATGCGTCCGTTCTAAATGTTCACCACCTTTAAATAAGATTCCTAACTCCGCAGCACGGCCTGAACCAGCCATAATGGAAGTTGGTGTGGCTAAACCTAATGCACAAGGGCAAGCAATGACTAGTACGGAAATGAGTGCTTCAAGTGCGGGTGTAAATTCACCTGGTGTTACAAACATAAACCAAACTAAAAATGTAATGAGCGCAATACCGATCACAATCGGTACAAAAATCCCTGAGATTTTATCGGCTAAACGTTGAATAGGCGCTTTTGAACCTTGCGCGTCTTCTACTACCTTAATAATTTGTGCTAACGCCGTATCTCGCCCAACTTTTGTTGCTTTCATTTGAATGAAGCCATTTTTATTGATTGTGGAACCAAATAATTGATCTCCTTTTTGTTTATCCACAGGGATGCTCTCCCCTGTTAGCATCGATTCATCGATTGTTGTATAGCCTTCGATTAGTTCTCCATCAACAGGGATTTTTTCCCCTGGTTTTACGAGAATGACATCGCCAACGATCACTTCTTCAAGTAGTATTTCAAGTTCCTGACCATTACGAACTACGACCGCTGTTTTCGCCTGTAAGCCCATTAGTTTTTTGATCGCTTCTGACGAACGTCCTTTCGCTTTGGCTTCGAATAATTTCCCTAGCAAAATAAGCGTAATTAAAACCGCACTCGTCTCAAAGTATAACTGGGCATGATGATCCGAGAATTTAATCGTCTGATAAACGCTATAAAAATAAGCCGCAGATGTGCCCATTACGACGAGGACATCCATATTGGCACTTTTATTGCGTAATGCTTTGTAGGCACTTACATAAAAATGGCGACCGATAATAAATTGAACGGGTGTTGCAAGCGCAAATTGTACCCAAGGATTCATTAAAATGTCCGGCACATAGAGGAATGAAGTAAAGGAAAAATGCCCGACCATCGTCCATAAAAGCGGTAAAGATAGGATAGCCGAAAAAATAAATTTTCGTGTTTGCTTCTGAATGGCCTGTTCCCGATGATCCGCTGTTTCTTGTTCATCTACCTTCAGTTGTGCACCGTATCCTATTTTTTCGACTCGTTGAATAATATCTGAAGCGGTAAGTTCAGAAGGATTAAATTCAACGGTCGCTTGTTCAAGTGCTAAGTTTACATTGGCAACAGTGACACCTGCTAGTTTATTTAATCCTTTTTCAATTCTTGCAGAACAGGCTGCACAGGTCATACCTGTAATCGTAAATTCTTTTCTTTCTTTCACAACCTCATAACCGAGTGCTTGAATTTTTTCTTCGAATGCCTTTTCGTCTATCTGTTGTGAATTGTATTGAATAACGGATTTTTCAAGTGCTAAATTGACACTCGCCTTTTCCACACCCGGAAGTTTATTCAACCCTTTCTCAATTCGCGTTGCACAAGCGGCACAGGTCATACCGGAAATTTGAAGTGTTTTTTCTTTTTTTTGCTCACTCAATACATGTCACACCTCTCACTCATACCTGCATAGGGTATGTTTGTTTGTAAAGAGAAGAGTGCGTAAATACGCACTCTCTCCCATTTATTATTCCACTACATCATAGCCTTGATCATCGATTGTTTCTTTAATTTGATCCAGTGTAACGGTTGCTTCGTCAAATGTAACATCTACTTTCTTATCTTCTAGATGTACTTTTACTTCTGTTACTCCTGCTAATTCTCCTACGCTATTTTCCACTGCTTTTACACAATGGCCACAAGACATGCCGTTTACGTTTAATGTAACTGTTTGCATATTTCTTAACTCCTTTTGCTATTTTCTCATTAATTTTTGGATGGTTACTAATAACTCATCCATAATTTCATCGTCCCCATCCGCTAAGCGGTCGACCACACAGCCTTTTAAATGACCTTCGAGTAGCACTTTCGCTACGCTATTTAAAGCGGATTGCGTGGCGGAAAGTTGTGTAATGATATCATCACAATACACATCTTTTTCAATCATCCCTTTTATGCCGCGAATTTGCCCTTCCACACGGTTGAGACGATTCATTAAATCTTTTTTCACATGCTCAGGATGATGACTTTTTCGACAAGTGTCTTCACAATGATCCATGCAATACCTCCTTTTGTGTTTACAAGGTACCTATATGGGGTATGTAAATCATAGCTCTTTGTTTTTGGATTGTCAACTTTTTGGATTGTTTTTCAAAAGTGAAAAAAGATAAGTTACCCCCATTTGTTCGGCTGTTATACCCTTTTAATCAGCTCGAAAATAAAAAGCACCCTATTTCTAGGATGCTTCATACACTTTATTGTTTGACGACAGCTACACGAACTAGTTTGCCGTCTCCTACCGTATCTATACGGAGTGAACCGTTTGAATAGCGGTCTGTACGTGAAAGATTGACGATTTGGATTTCCTCTTGCACGCCCTTTTCCGTTTCGAGGACAATTGTATCTGATACTTTTACCACGACAATCGCATATACACGGTGCGGGTTCGTTTTTAGTTCCTTCAGCGTCACAACGCCGCGCTTTGCTCGATTGCTCAGTTCAATTTCTGAGACATTCATACGTTTAACAGCTCCACGCTGCGTTACGATGACGATATCTTGCTCTGCACCAGGACTTAATACATTTGCTGCAGCAAGGTATTCCCCTTCTTTTAGCTGCATGCCTTTTACACCCGCCGTTCTTACGCCGGTTACAGGCAATTCTTCCATTACAAAGCGAATGCTATAGCTTGTATTCGATGTGAGTAATAGCTCTTGAGTTGATGTCACAAGCTCGGCAGTAATGACTTCATCGTCCCCTTTTAAGTTCATCGTCTTAATCGGTTTCGAATAACGTGTAACAGCATAATCTGCAAGCGACGAACGTTTAATTTGCCCTTCCTTTGTCGCTGTAAATACAAACATATCTTCCTGTTCAAACTTCTCAATCCCGATCACAGACACAATATGTTCTTCCGTATCAACTGGTACGATACTTGAAATATGCTGACCAAGATCCTTCCACCGGATATCTGGTAATTCATGAACAGGTTGATAAATATAGTTCCCTTTACTTGTGAATAACAGTAAATGATGCTGTGTATTCAGCGTTTGTTCGTATAGCAAGAAATCCGATTCCTTCATCGCAAAATCTTTACCGTTAGATGCCGCATAGGAACGTTGGCTTGTTCGCTTAACATAGCCGTCCTTTGTCACTGTCACGACGACTTCTTCACTTGGTACAAGCACATCAAGCGTTACTTTAATCTCTTCAATTTCCGCTTGAATTTGTGAACGACGTGGCTCATTAAAACGCTTTTTAATATCATTTAGTTCGGCCTTAATCACTCGTATTAGCTTTTTCTCGTCATTTAAAATGGCGGTTAATTGATCAATCAGCTTCGTGAGCTCACTTTGTTCTTTTTGCAGCTCGGTAATATCGGTATTCGTTAAACGGTAAAGTTGCAAGCTGACAATCGCTTCCGCTTGTACTTCCGTAAAGTCAAACTTTGCAATTAAATTATTTTTCGCATCTCGTTTATCAAGAGAGCCACGAATTGTGGCGATGACTTCATCTAAAATCGATAGCGCCTTCATGAGACCTTCTACAATATGTAAACGGTCCTTCGCCTTGAGTAACTCGTATTCCGAACGCTTTGTCACCACTTCTTTTTGGTGTGCAATATACGCATCTAACATGAGTGGTAATGTCATCATCGTTGGGCGACGATTATGAATAGCAATCATATTAAAATTATATGTGACTTGTAAATCCGTTGTTTTATATAAGTAATTTAAAATCCCTTGTGATGGAATATCTTTTTTCATTTCGATGACGATACGTAGTCCATTACGATCTGATTCATCACGCACTTCAGAGATGCCCTCTAAACGCTTGTCCATCCGTTGTTCGTCGATTTTTTTGATTAAATTCGCTTTGTTAACGTCATACGGAAGCTCTGTTACAACAATTTGTTCTTTACTTCCTTTAATGGACTCAATGTCGGCTTTCGCACGAACGATAATTTTCCCGCGCCCTGTTTCATATGCCTTTTTAATGCCGTCTACCCCTTGGATAATACCACCTGTTGGGAAATCTGGCCCTTTAATGACCGTCATTAATTCATCTACAGTAGCAGTTGGATGATCCAGGCGCATTAATACCGCATCTAAGCTTTCCGTTAAGTTATGTGGTGGAATATCCGTTGCATAACCAGCCGAAATCCCCGTCGAACCATTTACTAATAAATTCGGGAAACGTGCTGGTAACACAGTTGGTTCTACATCTTGATCATCAAAGTTTGGCACGAACTCTACTGTTCGCTTACCAATATCACGTAGCATTTCCCCGGCAATCGCTGACAGACGTGCTTCCGTATAACGCATGGCTGCTGCTGGGTCTCCATCGACAGAACCGTTATTTCCGTGCATTTCAATGAGCATATGACGCGCTTTCCACTCTTGGCTCATACGCACCATCGCTTCATAAACAGATGAGTCACCGTGCGGATGGTAGTTACCAATAACGTTCCCGACTGTTTTAGCTGATTTACGGAACGGCTTATCATGTGTGTTGTTATCGTTATACATCGCATACAAAATACGGCGTTGTACTGGTTTTAGACCGTCGCGTGCATCAGGCAACGCGCGGTCTTGAATAATATATTTCGAATAGCGACCAAAACGGTCACCCATAATTTCTTCTAACGGTAAATCTTGAAAACGTTCTGTTGCCATTATACTTCCTCCTCGTGAATGAACTCGTTATCTAGGATATTGAGGTCTTCTTCCATACCGAAGTTCACATTCGTCTCTATCCATTTACGACGAGGCTCTACTTTATCGCCCATTAATGTGGAAACACGACGTTCCGCACGCGCAGCATCGTCAATGGTTACCCGGATTAATGTACGTGTTTCAGGGTTCATCGTTGTATCCCATAACTGATCGGCATTCATCTCACCAAGCCCTTTATAGCGCTGAATGACATAGCCTTTGCCGACTTTTTTCATCGCTTGCTGTAACCCACTTTCTGTCCAAGCGTATTCAATGACTTCTTTCTTGCCTGCTCCTTTGGATACTTTGTACAGTGGCGGCAGTGCAATAAATACTTTCCCTGCTTCAACGAGTGGACGCATGTAACGATAGAAAAACGTCAGTAGTAAGACTTGAATATGTGCACCGTCTGTATCGGCATCGGTCATAATGACTACTTTATCGTATGCAGTATCCGCCACATTAAAGTCCGATCCAACACCTGCACCGATTGCATGAATAATCGTTGCAATTTCTTCATTTTTCATAATATCTTGTAGCTTCGCTTTTTCCGTATTAATCACTTTCCCGCGCAGTGGCAAAATCGCTTGGAAGCTGCGGTCACGCCCTTGTTTGGCTGAACCACCTGCAGAATCTCCCTCTACAAGGTATAATTCATTTTTGGCCGCATTTTTGGACTGAGCCGGTGTTAATTTACCTGACAACAGCGTACTACTCTTTTTATTTTTCTTGCCGTTTCGCGCATCCTCACGTGCCTTTCGTGCAGCTTCACGTGCTTGTTGCGCGCGAATCGCTTTACGGACTAAAGAAGAGGATAATTCAGCATTTTCCTCTAGCACATATAAAAGCTGCTCCGATACAACCGTATCCACAGCAGAACGCGCCTCACTTGTACCGAGCTTCCCTTTTGTTTGTCCTTCAAACTGCAGTAAATGCTCCGGGATACGAACAGAGACGATAGCAGATAAGCCTTCGCGGATATCGGTCCCTTCCAAGTTTTTATCCTTTTCTTTGAGTAACCCAATTTTCCGTGCATATTCATTAAACACACGTGTCATAGCGGCTTTTGCACCTGTTTCATGTGTGCCGCCGTCTCGTGTGCGTACATTGTTAACGAATGAAAGAATTGTTTCAGAGTAGCCATCATTAAACTGGAAGGCAAACTCTACTTCAATTTCTTGCTGTGCCCCTTCCACATATTGAACCGGGTGTAGCACGTCTTTTTCTTCATTTAAATAAGCGACAAATGCTTCAATACCACTTTCATAATGGAAAGTATCAGACGTACCCTCACCGCGCTCATCAATCAGCTCAATTTTAAGCCCTTTTAACAAGAAAGCGGATTCACGAAGACGCTCAGCTAATGTATCATAGTTAAACTTCGTTACGGAGAAGATTTCTTTATCTGGTAAGAAATGAACAAGTGTGCCTGTCTCTTTCGTTTTTCCGATTGTTTCAAGCGATGTAGCAGGCTTTCCTCCTTGCTCAAAACGTTGACGGTGAATGACACCATCACGATAAATTGTGACTTCTAAAAATGATGAAAGGGCATTGACAACGGATGAACCTACACCATGTAAGCCGCCACTTGTTTTATAGCCACCTTGGCCAAACTTCCCTCCAGCATGTAATACTGTAAAGATGATTTCTGGCGTAGGTTTACCCATTTTATGCATTCCCGTAGGCATACCTCGTCCGAAGTCACGTACACTCATACTATTATCTTCATGAATTTTGACGATGATATGTGAACCAAACCCAGCAAGTGCTTCATCAACCGCATTATCCACTATCTCATACACTAGATGATGAAGACCGCGCCCGTCTGTAGAACCGATATACATCCCTGGTCGTTTACGAACAGCTTCCAATCCTTCTAATACTTGAATGGCATCGTCATTATAGGCGATGCCTTGTTGCTTATTTACCAAATCAATTCCCCTCCAAAACCAAACAAACGTTCTACCACTACTAATCGTACTTGGAATAGTAGGCGCTGTCAATATTTCCAACAAGCGCAATTAGACATTTATTGTATCATCATCTCTGTCCCAATAAAAGTTCATGCACTATTGAAATTCATGAAATAGGGGCATATTTCCTTCTTTTTTTCAAAAATAACGACAAAAATATACCCTTTTTCCTATATGAAATGGATTTCTTTCTACTAATGATACATCATTCCATGGTAGGATATCTTGATATATGATAAATTCCACTTTCTAATTGAATGAAAAACGTGTAAAATACTTGATACAACCTATTAGTACCAACTAATAATTTTT
Source organism: Lysinibacillus sp. RU7 (assembly GCF_057837305.1). Classification (NCBI taxonomy): domain Bacteria; kingdom Bacillati; phylum Bacillota; class Bacilli; order Caryophanales; family Bacillaceae; genus Lysinibacillus; species Lysinibacillus sp. RU7. The sequence continues at coordinate 99,146 of NZ_JBYQFK010000014.1, forward strand.
TTACTATTGAAAGGAGCACAACCGCATGCTAAATGCACTTATTATTCTTTGTGCTTATTTAATTGGTTCCATTCCATCTGGATTATGGGTCGGAAAAGCTTTTTATAAAACAGACATTCGTGAACACGGTAGCGGAAATTTAGGAGCGACGAATACATTCCGCACACTTGGGAAAAAAGCCGGCATTGCTGTCACTATTATCGATGTGTTAAAAGGAACAGCAGCCGTACTATTGCCACTTCTCCCATATTTTCAGGAGACAAGCATTCATCCACTTATTTTAGGTGTTGTGGCGGTAATTGGTCATATGTTCCCCATTTTTGCAAGCTTCCGTGGTGGAAAAGCAGTGGCGACAAGTGCAGGCTTATTATTAGGCTATACTTGGCCGTTATTTATCGTTTTATTCTGCACCTTCTTGTTGGCATTAAAATTAACAAAAATGGTCAGCCTCACATCCATCATCGCAGCGACTGTCGCACTTATTTATAGTATTGTTTACGGATTTGTCAGTGGTGAATGGGAATTAAGCATTTTAATCGCTTGTTTATTTACGTTTATTGTTTACCGTCACCGTGAAAATATTAAACGAATCAAAAATGGCACAGAACCAAAAGTGAAATGGATTTAAGCTCTCTGCTCGAGAGCTTTTTTATTTTCATTCACTCAAATTGCTTGCATAATAGACAACGAGGTGATGAAATTGAAAATTGTTATAACAGACGAGGCATTTGCATGGTTTCAAGAAGAAATGGAAGTCGAACAAGGTGACTATATTCGCTTTTATGCACGGTATGGTGGTTCCTCGCCGTTCCATGAAGGATTTTCACTTGGCATGAATCGTGAGTTACCACATGAAATCGGTGTGGAAACAGACGTAAGCGGTGTCCATTTTTATATTGAAAAAGCTGATGAATGGTTCTTTAATGAGCATGATTTATATGTATCATTGAATAAACAGTTAGATGAATTGGCCTATGAATACAAACTTGCTACGAATTTGTAGCAAGTTTTTTTATACTGATTTTTCGCTTTCAAACAAAACCTATAGACGAAATGGACTATATTTATGTTATATTGGAAAGGATTGTTTAGAAAGGAGTACTTATGCAATTTAATACATTAAACAAAAAGTTAGTCGCTGTATTTTTATCTGTCACTCTCATTGCATTAGGAATGACCGTTGCCATTTTATTTTTTACTTCTGCAAATAGCTTAAATGCCATGAGCGAAAGTCAGCAAATAGAAGTGGAACAGACAGTGAAAACACATTTTGAAGCGACAGCAAATGAACTTTTAACCCTTTCCGCACTCTACGCAGAAGATGAAGCGGTATTAAAGGCTTTTGCTTCAGGGGATCGCACACAAATTCAACAGACGTTAATCCCTATGTATGAGCGATTACAAACGGAACATGGCGTAACGGTTTTTGAAGTGGGCGATCAAAACGGAATCGTGATGCTACGTGGGCATAATCCAGAGAAATACGGTGACGATAAAAGTAATTTACCTGCGATTCAGTCTACATTAACGGGTCAATCGACTGCTGGCTTTGAATTTGGTAGTAGTGGATTATCCGTTCGAGCATTTATGCCACTTGTTCACAATGATCAAATCATCGGGACGCTCCAAACAGGCTTGGATGATACTTTTGTAAAAGAACTGCAACAATTATTACCCAATATTACGATTAATTTATATAACGAAGAACAGACAATTGTTGTATCTTCCGAAGAACAAAATCTCGGTCAAACATTACAAAACAACACAATGCTTCCTTCTATTCAAAACGGTGAACTTGTACGTATGCACAATGACTCGATGATTGAAACGTATATGCCGATGTACGATCCAACAAATACGAAAATTATTGGTATGATACATATTAGTCAAGACACTTCAGTGATTGCAGGTACGAAAAAACAAATTTTTATCGTAGCAACCATCGTATTAGTTGTTACGACGATTGTCGTTGTGTTTATTTCTATTTTATTTAGTCGCTCGATTTCAAATCCGGTGAAAGCCATTTCAAAACAAATGACTGTATTAGCAACAGGTGACTTACGTAACCATTTAGTGCTCAAAAAGCAAAAGGATGAAGTAGGCGACTTAATCGAAAGCATACAACACTTCCAACATAGCTTAAAACAGACACTTACCCAGGTAGCAACAACGGCAACAGAAGTATCCTCTTATAGCGACGAATTATCTTCCGCATCAAAAGAAGTAGCTACAGGTGCTACACAAATAGCCAACACGATGGAAGAGCTTGCAGCGGGAACAGAAAGCCAAATTCATGCAACAACGGAATTATCGACGATTATGAATGACTATGCTTGGAAACTACAAGATACAAGTAACCATGCAAGTGAATTGCAGCAAGGGACAGCTGAAGTTGTGGCTTTATCGAATGAAGGACGAACACTCATCACCCATTCGAACGAACAAATGCAGTCCATTTATCAAATTGTTGAAGATTCGATGGAGAAAATGAAAAAATTAGACGACCAGGCTCAAGATATTTCTTCCTTTGTCTCTATCATTAAAGCTGTAGCTGACCAAACGAATTTGTTGGCGCTCAATGCATCGATCGAAGCGGCGCGAGCTGGTGAACACGGAAAAGGCTTTGCTGTCGTAGCAGAAGAAGTGCGGAAATTAGCAGAACAAGTGGCAAGTTCCGTAGATGAAATTACAACGATTGTCCAAACGATTCAACAAGATTCAAAAAACGTCAATATGTCCTTAGCTACTGGATTTAGCAAAGTACAAGAAGGCTCCGCTCAATTACAACAAACGACAGAAACATTTATATCTATTAACGAAGCGATGCAACAAGTAGCGAATCATGTAGTGCGTATGATGCAAAATGTTCAGGGGATGGCAGAAGAAGGACAAGAAATCAATGCATCTATCGAAGAAATCAATGCTATTACACAAGAGGCTTCAGCTGGTGTTCAAGAAACAGCGGCAACTGCAGTCCAATCAAGCGCATTAATTAAAGAAGTATCAAGAGGAACAGAGCAACTAGCTACTCTCGCTACAGAACTAGATGCATTAGTCAAACAATATAAACTATAGCAACTATCCTTGAACATACAAATACGATAGCATTATGAAAGCGCAATAATCCTAACCTTACAAGGATTATTGCGCTTCTATTTGTTACTAAAGTTCCTTCTCTAAATCCGTTAATAAATTCAAAACAATTTCGGAATATTTCTCTAGTTCCTCAAAAGCTTTCTCTATTCCTATAGGGTCATTCATTTCAAAACATTTCACTGCCAGTTGAGCACTTTGATGTACTTGCATATGCGGTTGTTCCAAGTCTTTAAATGCTTTTTTGCTTTTCACATGATTAGGTAAATCTCCGTAATACCATTTCCCTAGTCTACATTCTTTATGAGAAATCGTTTCTTTTGCGTCGATTGTCCCTATGCCTAAAATTAAGTTATATACTCGCCATTTCCACAGTAAATGGTCCGTTTTCGCCACTTTTAAAATATCTTTTGACGTTAGTTTCACATTAATATTTAAGAATTTCTTTCGATACGTATCCATTTTATTGCTAATTTCAAAAAATGTTTTTGCCGTTTGCTTTGATATTTCTTGCGACTCTACACTATTATCGTAAATACTCGCATTTCTCGAAGCGATGTCCACAATCGTAGAGGTTTGTTCTTCACTCATCGCTGCTATTTGAGTAGTTGATTCATTAATTCCTTTCATCATTTCAACGATACTGATTAATGCTTCACTTGCACTTTCCGCCCCTACAACACTCTTTTCAACTAATTTTTCCGTTTGGCCAATCCCTTCAATGACTTCCAAAGATACATTTTGCAATGACTCCATATTAGCAATAATCTTCACAATTTGTTCCTTTGTATGCTCCGATAATTTTCTCACCTCTGAAGCAACTACTGAAAAACCACGCCCATGCTCTCCTGCGCGAGCCGCTTCAATCGATGCGTTTAGCGCTAATAAATTGGTTTGATCAGCGATTTCTTTAATGATTCTCACAATATCCTGTGTATAGTCAATTTCTTGATTCAGTTGTTCCACATTCTTTACAATTTTTCCATATACATGACCGACTCGCCTTATATCTTCCATCGTTTCATCTACGACTTTTCCGCTTTCTTCCGCTGAATGAACCGCCTCATCTGTTCCTTTTGCTACTTCAACTGCATAATTTGCTACCCCCTGTATAGAAGCACTCATTTCTTCAGTTGCGGCAGTTACACTATGGGTCTCGTCTATCTTTTTCTGCATGTTCGAAAGCAGTTGTTTGATTGTATCTAAACTCATCATCTCATTTAACATATCAGATACTTCGTTTAAAAAGTATTTAAACGTATTTTCCATATATACTTCAACGATCAATTGTTTGTCATAGGCTGCTAGCTTTTGTACAGCAACCACGCATTCTATCATACGTTGAGGATGACGATGTAGTTTTTCCATTAAAATTGTAGTCATTATCTGAATCAACAAATCATGTGCCGCAACAAAATTTTCTGCTGTCAAATTAATTTGACTATTGTACTCCCCTATTTTTATTCGCGTCACGATATAATGCTGATCTACTTCCGCTTCTAAAAATTGATCGATATATTGTTCGATCTTCTCTCTTAAACGATCGACTGTGGAGTGTTGCGCAATAAGTTGATTAAATATATGTTCAGATTGTATTCTTCCGTAAAATTTATTGATTATTTCCTTCTTAAAAGGAGCTAATATATCCGCTGATTGTTTGACCCTGTTAAGCGTTTCTTGGTCGACACCTAAGAACGATAAGCGCTCCTTCGCTCGCTCCCCCACTTTAGGTAAGTCTGTTTCTGAAGCATTTATATATTGATCCCATTTGTTAGATTTATTTATGAAAAAGACCATCTTTTCCCCTCAACTTTACATAGTATTATTTTTCATTTGAATACATACATTCCATTTCGTATTTCTATTCGGTTAGTAGACTTGAAGCTATTCTGAAATTAGGTGTTTTTAACTATACATAGTTAGAAGTTTCGAGGGTCTTTTCGTATAATAATAAGGCGGGCAAAAAAACCAATAAAATCCCCTATAGTAGTGATACGAAGGTATTTCACTACTAGCTTACATCCATTCAACCACCTACATAAATGGTGTTCATTACTTCAACTATTTTACTCTATTATAATTATATATAACTAAAAATCAACATTTATTCTTATTTTTATAAAAAATAAAGAGGATAAAGAATCAATGTATGAGGATTTCATTTAGGAATATAGATTTTTAATGAGATAACATCTTTCTTATCAGTGTGATTTTTTTAATGGAATAATTGATAAAAGGGGCTTGCTCTTTGATTGAAATGTATTTCCAATAGGGGGAAATGCGGATTGACAACGCTAAGAAATATACATGATTTTATGCATACCAAAAGGGAAGTCATAATCGTGTATATATTGATATATCCAGTGTTTGCGCTTCTTACATAAAAAGCTGTATAAATAATGTTCATAGGAAAAGCCACGAAAACGTTGATCGTTTTGTGGCTTTTTGGTGTACGCCCAAACTTTGATTTGGGAACTTTTTTTGTATGGACATGAATACTTATCTATCGCTTTTTCATTGTGAATTCTTCATATTCACCCCAAGCTATGTACGCTAGACCTAATAATAAAGCAATAATGCTACATATGCTCAAAGGGTTGCCAATATAGCTTAACATTGCGTTAAATAAATCCTCGTCCCAACTTGCTACACCTGAACCGAAGATGGCGGCACTTATATATTTTGCTGAAAATAAAAATGCAGCTATGGCTATAAAAGCAACTCCTGTTCCACGTTTGTTCATATATTCACCCCTTTGATTCCCTTAATATTCTACAAAACTCTAGTTATCCCCTTTAAAAACGCCCCCAAATCGCTTTCATTTGGGAATAATTTTTTATTTAGCGTTGTAAATCCGCATAAATCTCACGTAATCCCGTATAGAAAATATATTCAGAAGGAATGGGTCTTCACCAAAATGAGATGTAAAAAAATATAATCGGGTAAAAATTTTTAAATAGACTATAAACTAATAAGAGGATAATATGTTCAATATATGAGCATATATCCTCTTTTTGTTGCTTTGAAATAAAATTTGATCAAAAAATCACACAAAAAACCGGAAATTTACAATAAATATAAAGAATCCAGTTTGAAAAAAGATCGATCATTTCGTAATGGTGTTGCTTAACAATCGCACCCTATTGTTGAAGATAACAAAATATAAAAAGTAACGACTGCATACATACGTTGTAATGAAATAAAATAAACTAATAAAGAACAAATGACTTTGTGCTTTATTAGTTTGACTCTTCAATAGGAGTTGGATAATTACTGAATATAAGGTAAGAATTATTAAGAAAGGAAGGAGAGATACGATGTTCGATCAAGTTGCGTATTTTATTTTTCAAGCCCTATTAGTTCTAACGGTTGTGGCTGTTGTGTTTGGAATCCCTCTTGGGGATACACTGCTTAGAAAAAAATAAAACTGCATCCAAATTGGATGTAGTTTTTTATTTTATAACTTGCTTTGTTTCTATAATAGATTTAGGGATTGGTGAAAATAGTGAACCATATTGAAGTAAAGCGCCCAAAGCGTCGTTCGGGGATATTTCTTTCCTTACCATTGTAAATTCGCATAAATCTGACGGGTCCCCCAACATGGCGTGTTGAAGAATAAAGTCTTTATTTTGGGAATTAGCAGAAAAAAGCAGTTTTCACCCTTCTTTCGTTATAATAATGTGTGGCATCTTAGAAGCATTTGTACAACAGAGAGATAGAGGGATACGATGGAAAGACATATTTATTGGCGAAGTACATTCTTTTTACTAGGAATACTCATATTATCATTTGGTATAACATTAACGATTAAAGCGAAATCGCTAGGGGTTGGTTCTTGGGATGTACTCCACATCGGGCTGGCAGATACTTTCGGTTTAACGATTGGGACATGGTCGATTATCATTGGTTTAATCATTTTAACGATTGACTCGGTGTTTATGAAACGATTACCGAAAATCGGGACATTTTTAGATATGTTTTTAGCTGGGATTTTCATTGATATTTTCAATGCTATGTTACCGACGCTAAACGGGTTCTTCCCGCAATTAATTGCTTTTTGTATAGGCCTATTACTGCTTGGCTTCGGTTGTGGCATGTATATTGTAGCAAACTTAGGAATCGGACCACGTGATGCATTAATGCTACTCCTCTCACATAAGCTTGGCTGGAGTGTCGGTCGAGCTCGTACGACGATGGAAATCATAGTGGCGATTACAGGCTTCTTACTTGGTGGCCCTATCGGAATCGGCACGATCATTATGTCTTTTGGACTCGGTCCGATTGTGCAATGGGCACTGAAAGTAAACGAAAAGTTATTCTACGCCGCAACAGGTACGGAAAGCTCTGTTTATAACTAATTAGTTAAACTAGGTTAAAATCTACATCCCCTGTTATAATGCAAACAGAGGAGTTGAAGAAATGATTACGATTACAACAACATCGGCTTATGAGCACTTAGAAGAACAATTACTGGACGATGAAGATTTTTATGAGGAAGTGGTAGCGGAAGGAACCGCTGAAAGCTTTTTACTGACTTGCTCTGTAGGTATTGATGATGACGGCGAGTACATCACGTGGAATTTATTTTACGAGGATGGATTTAGTGAATCCGATACAATCCCTCTTCATAAATGCAAGTTTGATGTGTTTGATAAGGACGCACTAACAGCAGAGATGAAAAATCAGTTCCGTAAATTGCTAATGAAAGCAGCAAACAATGGCGAAGCAGACGCTGCACCCGCCCAAGCTTTGCTCACAAAACTAATATAAAAAGAAGGTAGCCTCAAAAGTGAGTGCTACCTTCTTTTATTGTTCACGGGAGAAAAAGTGGCGGAATTTATAAAATGCAAATGCGGACGCAATAACAAAAATTGCAAATGCAATTGGGAAAATAATTAAAAATGAAGTCGTCATATGTATCCCCCTTCTGTACTACTTGAGTATAGCATAGATTGTATCGTTTTTTTGAAATAGCCCCAACCTCTTTGAAAGAGAGAGACTGCTCGCCTCCCTCTTTAGCTCAAGCTCTCCTATATTTTTCAGTCACGACCGCGGCTATACCTTGTCCTCGAACAGCTACCGCCATCATTCTCCCAGCGATCAATGTCTAAGTAATCATCCAAGCTGTCATGCATTCTTCCTTGATGAAGAGACAAAACTGTGCTCACTACCGAAATATTCATCATCCTTTTTTAAAATTTTTCATGCTTATCTCTATATTATGAAATGAATATGTTTCAGTTCATTCGATAAGATATATTAATGCACTTGCATTAATAACCCGTAATTTTCTTTATACACCTTTTTTGATATGTTAAGGAAAAGAAAGGGGTATTGTTATGCGAATTTTTGATGCACATTTTCATATTATTGATTTTGACTTTCCGATTACCGAAAACCAAGGCTATTTGCCCCCTAGTTATGTTGTCGAAGATTATCAGGGTGAAACAGCTCATTTCAATGTATTAGGTGGCGCTATTGTGTCGGGTTCATTCCAAGGATTTGACCAAAAGTATTTATTAGCAGCGCTCAAAAAAATGGGACCAACATTTTGCGGCGTCACACAATTACCGTTTTCAGTGACGGATCAAGAAATACTCCATTTACATGCAAACGGGGTAAAAGCATTACGCTTTAACATTAAAAGAGGTGGTTCAGAAGACTTATCGAAGTTAGATTACTTCGCTAGAAGGGTTTATGATTTAGTGGGATGGCATAGTGAACTTTATATGGATGCAAAAGAGTTACCTGAAATTGCAGCAAAGATTGAAAAATTACCAGCAATATCCATCGACCATTTAGGATTATCTGAGGAAGGACTACCACATTTATTAAAGCTAGTGGATAAAGGGGTGTACGTCAAAGCTACTGGTTTTGGTCGCGTAGATTTGAATGTTAAGAATGCCTTAAAATCAATTTATGAAATCAATCCAGAAGCGCTGATGTTCGGAACAGATTTACCATCTACACGAGCAAAAAGACCTTTTGAATACGCAGATATTGAACTGATTCAACAGCTATTTGATGAACAAGCTGCCAATAAAATTTTATACTCGAATGCGGTTAAATGGTATTTCGATTAAAGTGCAGATTCTTTCTACTAAACGTAAAAAACCGCATGTCGAGTAATTCCCGATCATGCGGCTTGTGTTAAATATGAAACTCAATATTTTCTTCAACGAAATCCCATTTGTATGGTGTTTCTTGGTATACGTAGTAGTTAAGCCAGTTGTAGAACAATAAGTGTGAGTGTGCACGCCATGTGTTTTTAGGCTCTTTTAGCGGATCGTTCTCTGGGAAATAATTCACCGGCATCTCAACATTATCGTCCTTGGCGATGTCACGTACATATTCATCGCGTAATGTCGTCGCATCGTACTCTAAGTGTCCCGTAATCATAATGTGTTTATTATCTTTTGATTGGACAATAAATACACCCGCATCATCAGAATAACTTAACAGTTTTAAATCACTATGATTGCGCACTTCATCAATCGAAACAGATGTATGGCGGGAATGTGGTGCTACGTATTCGTCGCTAAACCCACGCACTAAGTCGACCGTTAAATCTGTAATAACGTGCGAATAAACACCTGAGCATTTTTTCGGCAGCTCAAACTTCCCAATTCCAAAGTGATGATACAACGCTGCTTGTGCTCCCCAACAAATGTACATAATCGATGTCACATTGACTTTTGCCCAGTTCATAATTGTTGCAATTTCCCGCCAATAAATGACTTCTTCAAATTCCATCCGCTCTACAGGTGCACCTGTAATAATCATGCCATCAAATCGACGGTGTTTCACTTCATCAAATGTTTTATAAAAAAGCTGTAAATGCGATTTCGATACATTTTTAGATTCATATGTCGCTGTATTTAAAAATGTCACATTCACTTGAAGTGGTGTATTACCTAGTAAACGTAGTAATTGCAATTCTGTTTTCTCTTTTTCTGGCATTAAATTGCAAACTAAAATGTTTAGTGGTCGAATTTGTTGCGTGCGGGCGCGATCTTCCTCCATGATGAAGATTTTCTCTTCTCGTAGTAAATCTCCAGCTGGTAATTTTTTCGGTATGTTAATCGGCATACTCGTATCCCCCATTTCTATGAAATTAGAAAAAACATATCTATACTACAATAGATATAGATGATGTCCTTTCTTAAAACTTTCCTATCTACGCAAAAAACCTCTCATTCCAGCAAATAAGAATGAGAGGGTATTAGACGCTCGCTCTTATCTTTCAAGGAAAGTCCTTGCTGGAAGTAGCACCTTTCTAGTATGACTAGAGGTTGCTGAAGCTTCATCGGGCCATGTCCCTCTGCTTCTCTTGATAAGATTATTAAATTAGATAAATTGTATCACGCGAATTAGAATATTTCAACAATTCAATCAAAAATTTCTCGTAAGCATGTAAACGAGTGTTTCCGCGCTTCGTTATCAAAAATAGAGGTGCTAAACATGATTTCATCTACGCCTGTTTCTTCAATAAACACCTTTAACTGCTCCGCTACCGTTTCTTGACTACCAATATATGTGTATTGTCGTTGTTGCATCACTGCGTCACGTTCAAAAGGTGACCAATTCGCGTCCATATTTTCGACTGGTGGCTTTAATAGCTGATGATCGCGTCGAATAATGGATAAAAAGAATTGATAGAAAGTTGTCGCTAAGTAGTGTGCTTCTTCATCGGTATCCGCTACAATCGCATTCACACATGCTAATACATATGGTTTTTCACAGTATTCACTCGGTGTAAATTGCTCCCGGTAAAGCTTGATGGCACGTGTCAAGAAATCTGGTGCAAAATGAGAAGCAAATGCATAGGGCAATCCGCGTCGAGCAGCGAGCTCCGCACTGAACAGACTAGATCCTAAAATCCACATCGGAATATTGTCACCAAATCCTGGGTAAGCGCGAATTGGATCTGTCTCTTTAGCGTCACTTAAATAATGCTGTAGTTCTAATAAATTTTCTTCAAAATCCTCCCCAGCTATATTCCGACGAAGTGCTCGAGCGGTAAATGGATCTGTTCCAGGTGCGCGACCAAGACCTAAGTCGATGCGTCCTGGATACATTGCATTCAATGTACCAAACTGTTCTGCTACGATAAGGGGTACATGGTTTGGTAGCATTACACCACCTGAGCCGACACGAATATGCTTTGTTGCTTCTGCAATATAGCCAATACCTACCGCTGTAGCGGAGCTTGCGATAGCGCGGCTATTATGATGCTCCGCTAGCCAATAACGGGTATAGCCTAACGCATCTACATGCTGTGCCAAATCTCGCGCCCGCACGAAGGCTTCATGTGCGGTTTGTCCTTCTAGTACGGGTACTAAATCTAATACCGAAATAGGCAGCTTTAGTTTTTTCATGTCCTCACCCTTTTTCTTGTTCCATTTCTTTTCGTTTTTTCGTTACAAATAACATGAGCCAGCCGATGACACCCGCAAAAATAAGATAAAAAATAGATTTCGGTAAACTTTCATTCCAATAATTCACCGCTTGTAAAAGGCTCACAATCATTAAGCCAATACCTACTACATTATGTATTAAAGAACCCGCTTTCAGTTCTACTCAGCTCCTTTCTAATATTTCTATTGTTACGGATTTCAAATACGATAGCAAATGAAAAAACCGCTCTCTTTAAGAGAACGGCGCCACCTGTAGATTTTGTTGTTTTTAAGTTTTACCTATAAATATAGATAGACAAAATCAAACTTCGAATTTATTTATACTCTAATCCCCTCTCTTTAAGAGAATGGCCTATTTCATCATTCTAAAATTTTCACGGTGACGGTGCGCCGTCCCCAACTATACGCTTTATCATTTGTTGGCATAAAGACATCGATTTTATTGCCTTTAATCGCGCCACCTGTATCCCCTGCAACGGCTTCACCGTAGCCTTCCACCCACACTTTTGTCCCGAGTGGAATGACCTTTGGATCAACTGCAATGACTTTTGCATCCGGGTTTTTCTTCAAATTAATACCTGTACTAGTAATACCTGAACAGCCACGACAACTTGCTGTAAATGCTGTTGCTGTTACCTCCAATGTTTTCACTTCTTTTTCATCCTGTACATCTGTTTTTGCTGTTGTATCTGATTTCGATTCTTCAGAAACCGTTAGTACTTCATCTACTCTGATTATATCGCTCGATAAATTATTTAAGGATTTTAGTTTGTTTACTGTTGTGTCGTATTTTTTCGCTAAACCGTATAACGTATCGCCCTTTTGTACTGTGTGTGTTGCCGCATCTGCCGATGTAACAAACATTGTCATACTTAAAAGTAAGACCCCTAGTAAAGACAAGATACTTTGTTTGCGCATAAATTACCTCCACTATGATTAAAGTTTTTCCCTACAATATAATCTTAACCATTTTAGATTTCATGCTTGTTACAAATCAAAGCCGTTTCCGTTACAGAAATATTACTGAAAACAAACAAAAATGCCCGTTTGTAACGAAACGGACATCAAAATGTTAGGTTATTTTTGCATAAATTTGGTTAACTCTTCATAACGCTTCATTGTTTGCTCGTAACCCATTTGATACGTTTTATTCATCACCGAAATATCTTTTTCAAAGCTATTTAGTGCATAATCAGGTCGAAATATAAATGCTTGTCCTGTTGCTTCGAGTGACTCCACATATTCTAAAGTTGCATTATACCGTTCTGCGCGACTTGCCATTGCTTGAGCTAGCGCTGGATACTTCCTAGCAAATAATTTCATCACCCATTTACTTTTACGATCCATTTCTTTTCGGTAGCCTTTAGGACGGGTAAGCACAAAAATATGCTTGTCGAAACCATGCGCCTCTGCTCGCTTCACAGGAATCGGGTCAGCTAAACCACCATCATAATAAGGGACATCATTCAATTTAATCTCTGGAAATAAAATCGGAAGCGCACATGTAGCCCGTAGCATCGTACACTGTGTATCCATTGTAAGTGCGTCCATGTACTCGACTTCTCCTGTGTAAGCATTTGTTACCCCGAACTCAAGCTGACCGTCAAAAGTGCGATACGTCTCCCAATCAAATAGATCAAGCTGATTCGGTAACACATTATACGCAAAATCGAGCCCAAAATAACTACGCTCTTTCAGGAAATTACCAATGCCCATATAGCGCTTATCATGTCTATACGTAGAAAGAACACGCAATGTACGCTCCTTTTGCTCTGCTACGTAGGAACAGGCGTTAATCGCACCAGCTGAAATAGCAACAATGTATGGTAATTTCATTTTTTCATCGATAAACGCATCGAGTACGCCTGCTGTAAACAATGTTCGAAATGTCCCGCCCTCTAAAATAAGGCTTGCATCTTGTACTTGAGACACAAAAGTCACCTTCTATCCTATTAGTTTCTTATAGTGCGAAAATAATTGTACTAGTGCCGCAAAATCTTTTTCAAATGTTGGCTGAATGATACTTAATTGGACAAGTCCTCGCTGTTTTAAGTAACGACTCGCACCGTGCAAAGCAAAATCATTTAACTGTGTACACGTATACAAATCTTCCATCCCTACAAATGTAACAATAATTGGATAGTGCCATGTTTGCAAACCGTATTGCATATAAATAGGAGAAGTAAGTACCGATTCAAGACGATTTTTCAGTAACTCAAAACGTTCGGGATATTGTTCAAGTGCTGCAAATGTATTTGCTAATAAGTATGCTGGAACTGTAAACGGCATTTTTTCATGGTACGTAGAAAGATTGACATAGCAAGGGATATGATCGCTAGCAATAGGCACTTCATTATAAAAGACAAACGCAAGACCGCTCAGTGCCCCAATGGCCTTCCCACTCACAGCTGTTGCACAAAAGACATCTTGTAATGAGAACGGATGTGTACCAAAGGAGCTGATACAATCTACACAAAGCTTTACATCGTATTTTTGGCAAAGTAAAGTGAGCTCATTGAAAGGATTTAATGTACCAGTAGATGTTTCGCCATGTACAAAGGCAAGCCATTTTATATCGTGTTCTTTTATAATGTGCTCAAGTTCTTCAAGATTAAATGCCTCTCCCCACTTGTAGTATTTCTCCGTAAAGGACAGTTGCCAGTTCCTCGCCTGTTGGATTAATCTTTCCCCAAATTCTCCGTTGCTCAGTACAAGTCCTGGCTGATTGGGACAATTTGCTTTTACAGCGCCTAGCATAACCTCGTTTGCTGCCGTGCCTGAACCGACAATCGTTGCCACAAAACGGCTATCGGCAAGCGCTAATAGCTGTCGTTGGACATCTTGATATAGCATCGTCGCATCCATACTGCGATGTGACAGTTCCGTGTGGGAAATAGCCGTTGTTTGTTTCACAGGACCAGGGTAAAATATTTTCAACTCTTTTAACATGCGGTGGCGGAATGTATCAATCGCCTCCTTTGTTAGTACCATTGGCAAGTACTGTGCTTCTTTTGGTCCAACAGCGGGTGCAAATTGTGTAAAGCCAATTTGCTTATACATTTTTTCTTCCCGTGTAGTGCCTGAAATCACACAAGCAGAAAAATCTTGTTCGTAAAAGTAGGCATATAGTGCTTTAAACAACTTAAGCATAACGCGACCGTTGCGATGCTCTTTTTTGACAGCTAGTAACCGTAACTCACATAGATGACGACAAAGTTCTTTTGGTAAATGATGCTCTATAGGCCCTAGTTTTTCATCGAGTGAAAATGGGCGGATAGCACGAAAGGCAACCATTCCTACAAGTTCCGCCTCTTTGTAAACAACGATGTATGTATTTTCATGATGAAAGCGATCGACAAGACGGCGCGTCACATTTTTCTTGTGCTGCGGAATTTCCTCAACGAACGTTTCGTAATTTAACTCTGCGATTTGCTCAAATTCTTTTTCTGTTGTCGCGATTTTTGTCCAGTACATATTATTTCACTCTTTCTATTAGGTTGTGACGATGCTCAAATGTCAGTAATGCTAGTATCGCAACGAGTATAAGAAGGTCAAACTTCCCCGTTGCTACTATATAGATGCTATATGTCATAAAACCAATTACCATGCTAATCGTTAAACTTTTTGTAAACGGTAATGAAATAACAAAACCAGCGATTAGCGCTAACAGGAGAATCGGTGAAAAGGTAAGTAAAGCGCCAATGCCCGTCGCAATTCCTTTTCCCCCTTTAAACTTTAACCAAAATGGGTATAGATGACCAAGTACAACAAACAACATCCCCGCTGTAATCCATACATCCTCAAAACCGAGATAGCGTCCTAAAAATACAACGAGAACGCCTTTTAATCCATCGCCAACAACAGTGAGAAAGAAGGCTGTTTTTCCTAATGTGCGCCCTGCATTACGAGCACCTAAATTGCCTGTATTCGCTTGTTGTAGGTTAATTCCTTTCCATTTACCAACGAAATAAGCGGTCATAAACGTACCGATTAGATAACTGATAACTAAATAATAAATAAGCAACATGTCACCTACCTCAAATCATTTTCCTAGACAAAATGGGAGATGCCGAAAGTTTTCGACAGTCCCCCATTTATTACCTTCTATACTATTATATACGTCATGATGACTTTATGAGTTCCCAAAGTTTACTCTACATACCGATTGAAAAACCACTCATACTAAAATAGCATGAATGGATAGCTTTACATACTTTTAATAAAATACAATTCCGATGACGATGCCAATGATTACAATAATATATGGCTTTACTTGCCATTTCATTAGTAATATGAAAAGAATGATGGCAAAGACTGCATCCCATACATTGCCGATTGTTCCGGATACAATCGGTGTAAAGAAGGCAGCTGTTAAAATACCTACTACCGCTGCATTCATCCCGGCGATGGCACCGCGCAGCTTTGGATGCTGACTTAACGATACCCAAAATGGATAGGCACCGAGTATAAGTAAAAATGCGGGTAAAAAGATCGCAAATATTGCCCAGAAAGCACCACCTACTCCGCCTAATACCATGCCGATATACGCCGCAAATGTAAATAGTGGACCTGGCACGGCTTGTGTTGCCCCGTAGCCTGTTAAAAATGACTCTAACGACATAAGTCCACTATGAACAAACTGCGTTTCTAACAAAGGAAGTACGACATGCCCCCCACCAAATACGAGCGCCCCAGCTGTATAAAATTTCTCGAACCATACTAGTGCTTCTATATTTACGATGTTATTTAAAAGAGGTAGCACGATGAGTAATGCCAAAAATAGTACGAGTAAAATAGCGCCTGTTGTTTTAGATAATAATTGCGTCGCAGTGACTTTTTTCGGAGCCCCTTTAAATATCAAGTAGCCCATAACACCAGCTACTAAAATGATGATTACTTGTGTCCATGCCGTAGCGAAAAATAATAGCACTCCACAAGCCGCAACAGCTAACGTAATATGTTGCCAAGTTGACAGTAGTTTTTTCGCCATATCGATAATCGCATGGGCTACAATCGCCACAGCGACAAGTTTTAAGCCATGAATCCAACTCATATCAAAATCAGCCTGTAAATAAAATGCCGCAAATAGCATAAGTAACAATACAGATGGCATCGTAAAACCGATAAATGACACGATGCTCCCTACTATACCGCCTCGTATTAAACCGATGCCCATACCAACCTGACTCGAAGCAGGTCCAGGTAAAAATTGACTCAGTGCCACAAGATCCGCGTATTCCTCGTCTGTTAACCATTTCTTTTGCTTGACATATGTTTGTTGAAAATAACCTAAATGCGCGGTCGGACCACCAAAAGATGTACATCCTAGACGGAACGACACGATAAAAATTTCCCACAACCTAAGCATAAATAACTCCTTTCGTAAAAAAAGCATGGGGGTGCCAATGTGACTGACTCCCCCATGCTTAAAACTATTTATTTGCTACAAGATATCAAGTTATTGATGAAGTGTAAAGGGGCGTATGCGCATTCAAAGCGGAAATTTACAAAGTTGTAATATCAAATGCTTCAACAAATGGGTTCATCGCTTTTGTAAAGGTTTTGTAAATTCGCATGCCATTCCCCTAGCTGATCGATATAGCGATATAATGGTAATGTATACTTTTTACTTGGATACATGTGAAAGGCTCTTTTTAAATTATCATCTGTTTTTTTTTGGTTGGCCGATAGCTTTTCCTTGTTTTTTCGCTTCTTGCATCCCAAATGTTGTACGATGGCTCATACAAGCAATAAATGGGACATAGATTTACTTGAAATCTTTTCATTTAGCAGTTGTTAAATAAAACGTAGCCCCCTATTAAGTAATAGGGCTTATTTTTATCTGGTCGCAACTTTTGCTTTTTGTAGGCGATGCCTCGTGATAAAACCCGTAAACAATACGGTCGCTACTACTAACAATTCAAAGCTAAACATGGATACATGGCTTTGGAAAAACGGTGCCACATAAGCGTCCTTCATAATCATTTTAGAGGCTGTCCATGCTAAAATACCAGCCCCCATATAAATGATAAATGGGAAAAGCTCAATCAATTTAATGACGATTGTACTTCCCCACACAACAATGGGAATCGAGATGAATAGGCCAATCACAACTAATAAGAAATTACCGTGTGCTGCACCTGCAACGCCAATAATATTATCGACACCCATTAAAATATCTGCTAATAAAATCGTACCAACGGCCCCCCAAAAGCTCTTTTCAGAAGGTTTGACGTCCATTTCTTCCTCATTCAATAACAGCTTATAAGCAATATAAACTAACAATACACCGCCAACTAATAACAGCCCATCAATTTCTAATAATCGGACAGCAACTAACGTTAACAAAACTCGTACACAAATAGCGCCAAAAGTGCCTATGAGGATGACTTTCTTTTGCTGCTTTTTCGGTAAACTTTTCGCCACCAATCCAATCAGCAATGCATTATCACCCGCAAGCACTAAATCAATGACAATGATAGATAGTAAAGCCGTTAAAAACTCCGTCGTCATAATATCCACTATGTATTGTCCTTTCTTTTGCAAATGTTTGTAGCAAAGAAAGTATATGTAGTTAGTAGCCCATTAAGAAGTTAATAAACTTTTAAATGATTTGGTTGAGTTTTATTGTTGCTTTTCCTTAACATATAAGCGTGTTAAAGTTTTAACCTTTAACACACTTACTCGCCCTACTCATAGTTTAGATTCAATTAGGTGATAGTAATCCATTTTCCAAATGCCATCTTCTCTTAACATGGCAAAGGTTATTCCATATGTGGATGAACCAAACGCAATCTTCATTTCAACAATTTTCATTTCTTCGTTACTTGTATCCTCTACAACTGAAATTGAATCATAGTAACGATACATTAAATAATCGATTTCAAATTGCGAAGACACGGTTTCGATGTACTGTTCAACAAACTTTGTACTATCATCAATCTTCCCACCGTTATAAGTGATTTTCTGACACTCCCACCCATGAATGAGTGGGGTTCTAAAGTACAAAAGATGTCTTCTTTACTCTCCCATCAACCGATGAAACTGGTTGGGTACAACATAAAGACACGTTCTTATTTCCTTTAGACTTCAACGAACAAGACGACTTTTGCCATCATTAGCGTTCGCACCGGCTCATGCCTAAACCATTTTTATAGTTTACCTTATTCCCATACTTTTAAGGGTATGGGATTCCTTTTTTAGTTGACTAATTAATGCATCGTGATTTTTAAGGAATAAATCGAATGTTTTAAAGCATAAATCTCTATCTATTTTATCTAAAT
>NZ_JBYQFK010000015.1:0-109925 GCF_057837305.1 Lysinibacillus sp. RU7
CTACGGGAAAAGCGAGACAATCAAGACCCCGCAGGAAATTTATTTGCGACGAAAGCGCAGCGACAGGAGCAGCGAAGCATGAGCGACGAGGAGGCTTGATCTCGCCCGTGGAAAGCGAGTGCCGCAGCGGAAAGCAACGGTTACTCAGATGGTAATATGTGTTTATAGATTTACTCGTTATAAGTTTAAAATGAAGAAGGCAAACGACCACCTGTAATGGTCGTTTGCCTTTTTTCTATTGAATCATAATTTGTTTCACTTTAATTTGTGGTTTGTTAAAACGATATTCGAGGAGCCCTTCTATATAGACAAAAGCTTCTTCTTGTAACCTTTCTCGTACTTGTTGATATTCTTTCGGGAATAAGGTTAAAGAGATGCTACCAAATTCATCTTCTAACTGAACAAATGCCATTAACTCCCCTTTTTTTGTACGTAATTGACGGACATCAATAATAACCCCAATACATTTTACATAACTATTTGGTGGCATCGTTCTCATTGTTTGCATCGTGACATTTACTTGCGGGCTCTGTTGACGAAGCTTTGCTACTGGATGTTCCGACAAATAAAAACCGAGTACTTCTTTTTCAAATTGTAACTTTAGCTTCTCTGACATCGGCTCCACTTGTACGTATTTTGGCTTCCCGAACGTAAGGAACAAATCAGAAAATAAGCTTTCCTCTTCATTCGGACGTACAAGCTCTGCCTGCTTGATGGCAGCTTCAATCGTTTCTAAAAGGACCGCACGATCACGTCCTAATTCATCAAGTGCCCCTGCTTTAATAAGCGGCTCGATTACTTTTCGATTAAATGTAGCCGCACTTAGCGATACGGCCAAATCAAATAAATCTTCAAATGGCTGCTGTCGCTCGTCTCGGACCGTGATGATCTTGTGTAAAAATGGCTGCGGAACTCCTTTAATGGCCGATAAACTAAATCTGATACATCCGTTTTCTACTTTAAAATGGCGGACTGATTTATGAATGGAAGGTGGTAGAATTTCAATCCCACGTTGCTTTGCTTCCGTTAAAATTTGTAATAGCTTTTCTTGATTCCCCGTGGCATTCGTTAGTAATGCCGCATAAAAATTGACCGGATAATTCGCCTTTAAATAAGCAAGTTGATATGAAATCATACTATAAGCTACGGCGTGACTTTTCGGGAATCCATAGTCAGCAAAGCGCACAATCAATGCATAAATATCTTCTGCCGTTTGGGCATCATAGCCTTGGCGAAGCGCTCCTTCTACAAAATGCGCCCGCTCTTTTTCAAGTACTTCCCGATTTTTCTTACTTACAGCACGACGGAGTAAATCCGCTTCCCCTATTGTAAATCCAGCAAACACATTCGCAATTCTCATAATTTGCTCTTGGTATACGATAACGCCATACGTTTCACGCAAAATAGGCTCTAATACTGGATGTGGCATTTCCACTCGTTCCATACGGTGCTTACGGCGCGCGTAAACGGAAATAAACTCCATTGGTCCTGGACGATACAAAGCATTTACGGCAACAATATCTAAAAAATGCGTTGGCTGTATTTCACGTAAAGCATTGCGCATCCCTTCTGATTCTAATTGGAAAATACCCGCTGTATCCCCTGTAGCAAGGAGTTGAAATGTTTTGGCATCATTCATTGGAAGTCGATTTAAGTCGAGTGTGATCTGATGGGTAAACTGAATAGAACGGCAAATTTGCTCTAAAATCGTTAAATTTCGCAACCCTAAAAAATCCATTTTTAACAGTCCACTTTTTTCAACCTCTTGCATTGGCCACTGCGTTAAATACACACCATCATGCCCTTCTTCAATCGGGATGACTTCTACAAGCGGCACAGGGCTTAACACAACACCCGCTGCATGAGTAGAAGCATTACGTGGTAACCCTTCTAAACTTTGCGCAGCAGCAAACCATTTGGCGCGAACCGGTTGCTGTCCAATCCACTCCCGCAACGCTTGCGATTCTTCATACGCTTGTGATAGTGTAATGCCTTGACGATTTGGAATCGATTTTGAAATCATTTCCAGTGCTTCATTATCAAAATGGAACATACGGGCCACATCTCGTGCAACGGCTTTAGCAGATAACGTACCAAATGTAATAATTTGCGCGACATGCTGCTTCCCATATTTTTGTGCGACATACTGTATAACTTCTTGGCGACGTGTATCTACAAAATCAATATCAATATCAGGTAAAGACACACGTTCTGGATTTAAAAACCGCTCAAATAATAAGTCGTATACAAGTGGATCGACTTGTGTAATGTGCAATGCATAGGCGACTAAAGAACTGGCGGAAGAACCACGTCCTGGTCCTGTTAAAATATTAGCTTCCCTCGCAAAACGCATAAAGTCTTCAACAATTAAAAAATAATCCGCATATCCCATCGAGTTAATAATCGCTAGCTCATACTGCAAACGCTCTCTATACGCATTCGGAATATCATCCGTTTGCAATCGATACTTTAAACCTGCCATTGCATGCTTATATAATACTTGTTCGGCTGTTTCCCCTACATCAACCGGGAATTTTGGCATATACGTTTGATGAACGCTTACATCAACTTGGCAACTAAGTAACAGTGTACGGGTATTTTCCAACCACTCTTCCCGATCACTAAATAGCGCATAAAATTCATCGGCGGTTGGTAAAAATTGATGCTTTGATTTATTACCTTGTAATGAATCACCAAGTTTTACTCCTGTATCAATGGCCCTTGCTACTTCATAAGCAAAATGGTCCTCTCGATATAAAAATGTACTTTCGTGAAGTGCGATAATATGACAGCCGATGTTCTGCGCAAGTTGCTCTATTACCTGTTCTTCTGGCGCACGCTCATTTCTTCGTGCAACACCGATATATAGCTCATCATTAAATAATGCTTTTAAGTCTTGAATAAACGAACGGCTATCTTCTCGTAGCCAGCTACACTGCTCATTCATTGCTGGAATAACAGCCACACATCCATTTGCATATCCAGATAACCAACGCCACGGAAGCAGTCCATCTTCCCGAATCGCTACCGCACTACTCATTTTCAATAAACTTTTGTAACCTGTGTTATTTTTCGCATATAGCACGAGTGAACGTGACACGTCTTCTGTAAATTGTACGTGCACCGATAACCCAATGACTGCATGAATGCCTGCCTTTTGGATTGCAGACATAAAAGGCAAAAGCCCGTACAATTTAGAATGAACCATTGCACAAGCTTCCGCCTTTTGCTGTTGTAAAAAAGGGATGAGCGTTTCTAAACGAATCGTACTTTTTAATAAATCGGCACTTGTCCGTACTTGTGGATAAACGATTGGTCGCACTATTTCATCCCCTCCTCCTATTTATCGATAGTTACGACAAAGCTCTTTTAAATCTTCAATGACACGGTCTGCCTCTTCCCAAGAATAAACAGTCGCACCCGAAGCTAACGGGTGACCCCCACCTTTATATTTCTTCGCTAATTGATTAATAATTGGTCCTTTTGAGCGTAAACGTACTCGAATCGAATCTTGTTCTTCAATGAAGATGATCCACGCACAAATCCCTTTCACATTCCCTAAAGAGCCAACAAGCAGTGATGTTTCAGCAGGCGTGACATCAAATTCTTTTAAGACATCTTGTGTTACTTTAATATAAGCAGCACCATTTTCATCAATAATAAAGTTTTGATATAAGTAGCCTTGTAAATGTAATAGCTTGCGATCCATTTCATACATACCATCATAAACCGCATTACGATCGAAATTATACTGGATTAAGTGACCGGCTGTTTCAAATGTTTTTAATGTAGCACTCGGGAACAAGAAACGTCCTGTATCGCCAACGATGCCTGCAAATAACAGACGCGCCGCTTCATCCGAAAGCGTCCAATTTTTGTACGCTTTCCCTTCCTCATAAAGTTCATAAATCATTTCTGAACAAGAGCTAGCTGACGTATCTACCCATAGGAAATCACCATATTGGTCATCATTTGGATGATGGTCGATTTTCATAAGAAAGTCCCCATTTCTGTAACGCTCGTCATCAATACGCTCTGTATTGGCTGTATCCGTTACAATGACTAATGCCCCTGTATATACTTCATCTGCTACTTTTTCAGGTGTACGCATAAATGTTAAGGAATCATCATGTTCTCCGACTGTATATACTTTTTTAGTCGGATAATTGTGTTTGATTATTTCTGCTAGTCCAAATTGCGAGCCGTATGCATCAGGATCTGGACGTACGTGTCGATGTACAATAATGCAATCATATTTTTCAATTGTGTCAATGATTTGTCTTTTCAAAACTATTCCTCCTGTTATTTAGTGAATTCCGTTCGCATTTTTCTACCAAAATCGTTACAATAATATCAGCTTTGCTTTAAAAACGGGAGGTTCACCATGAATATACTAAATTCTTTATTCGTTGTGGGTATTATCGTATCTTTCGTTGCGTACTTCTATTATAAAACGAAACAATACCGTTCAACACTACCTATTCGAAAAAAATGGTATACAGCTAAAGCTGGTGTCGCATTAGGTGTATTTATGATCTTTTTGGGGCTAAATGTACCTATTATCTACACTACCTTGATTGGTTATGCTGTTGCTAGCATTTTTATCCTCATGGGCGCAGGACTAGCATTCAGTAACTATAAACGCGCACGTCACGAAGGAATGTACGTGGAAGAAGAATACGAATTAAATAAATAAAGCAAGGGGCGTGTATAGCACGCCCCTCTTTTGTTGTATCAACGTTCTAGTAATTGGAACATCATCATCGCTTTTCCGACAAGCACGGAGCCATTGAATACTTCGAAATCCATTTTTACGAATTTACGACTCATATCTAAAATACGAGGCTTCACCATTAATACGCTCTCCATTTGCACGGGCTTAATAAAGTAAACCGTCATATTTTCAGCAACAGCGTCACCGCGCTTACGACGCTTTAAAGCAAATGCTCCCACTTCTGATAGCAACGTTGTAAAAGCACCATATGAAAGAGAACCGAACTGATTTGTCATTTGCGGGGTTACCGTAAACTCTACAACTACGTCTTCTTCTCCCATCACTTTCATTTCATTCTTTACTAAATCATCAATCGTTTCGCCATGTTGCGGCTGGCGTTGTGCTGTTTGGATCGCCTTTAATACATCTTGACGACTAATAACCCCTTGCAACACTCCGTCTTCTCCTACTACAGGAATTAAATCAATCCCTTCCCAAATCATGCGGTGACCTGCCGATGCAACACTTGTTTTCATAGAGGCGGCAATCGGATTTTTCGTCATGACCTTTTCAAGTAACTCATCATCTTCCTTACCAAGTACGTCCTTTGTTGTAATCATCCCGACTAATTTATTTTGCGTGTTCACAACTGGGAAAGCACCGTGACCTGTTTGTGCATTTTTCTTACGGAAATGCATAATCGTTTGGTCATTTCGTAAAACAGCCGTATTTTCAATCGGAATGTAAATATCTTCGATTAATAAAATATCTTTTTTAATTAGTTGGTCATAAATAGCGCGGTTAATCATTGTAGCTACTGTAAACGTATCGTAACTTGTTGAAATAATCGGCAATTCCAACTCATCCGCGAGACGTTTATTTTCATCTGTCGTATCAAAACCGCCTGTAATGAGTACCGCGGCCCCTGCTGTTAATGCTTGCTCATGCGCTTGGGTACGATTGCCGACAATCAGTAAGCTGCCTGAATCTGTGTACCGCATCATATCTTCTAACTTCATGGCCCCGATTACAAACTTTGTTAACGTTTTATGTAAGCCATCTTTTCCACCTAACACTTGTCCATCGACAATGTTTACAATTTCCGCAAAAGTTAAACGTTCGATATTCTCTTTCTTTTTCTTTTCGATCCGAATTGTTCCAACACGCTCAATTGAACTTACGAGGCGACGATTTTCGGCTTCTTTAATCGCACGGTAAGCCGTTCCCTCACTCACTTGCATTTCCTTTGCAATTTGTCGTACTGAAATTTTATCTCCAACAGGTAATGATTCTATATATTGCAAGATTTTTTCATGTTTTGTTGACACATTATCACCTATTCCTCATCATTCATTCCTGCACATAGTGTAACATATTTCTACAATTTATTACGAAAAATAAAAGAAAGCGCTTTAATTCACTGAAAATTGTTACATAGCAACAACCTTATACCTACTAAGATGTTTGAATGAAATAAAAAGTGTAAACAGAGCCTAAATTGCGGCTTTGTTTACACTTAGTGAAATACTAACTAAACTTTACATATTCACCTGGTTTTAAAATTTGGACTTCCGCATCCTCTACTAAAGACGCAAAATAGTGTGGATCTACTTTAATATAATCGAACGTGTTGTAGTGAATCGGCACGACAATTTTCGGTTTAATTAATGATACAGCATATGCTGCATCATCAGGACCCATTGTAAAGTTATCGCCAATCGGAATTAATAACACATCAACTGGATGACGTTCAGCTAATAATTTTAAATCTGAAAATAGCGCTGTATCTCCCGTATGCCAAATATTGAGCCCCTCTGCCATAAACATAATTCCACCTGGCATGCCTGTATAAATAATGTCGTTATTTTCTGTTACATATGACGAACCGTGGAAAGCTTGTGTAAACTTCACTTTCCCAAAATCAAATTGACGGGAACCACCGATATGCATCGGATGCGCATTAACCCCTTGCCAACTAATGTAATTCGCCAATTCATTCGGTGCAACGACTAGTGCGCCACTTTGTTTGGCAATCGGAATCGTGTCACCGAAATGATCATTATGACCATGCGTTAAAAGAATCGCATCGGGCATTTGTTCCTCCACTTTTAAATCGCATAATGGGTTTCCATTAATAAACGGGTCGATTAAAATCGTTTTTCCTTCCGTTTCGATTTTAACAACCGAGTGACCATGGTATGAAATTTTCATAATCCTATCCTCTCCTTGAAACTTTCTCATCGTATTTATTTCGCTAATCGTGCAAGAAACCCTTTTTTTTGATATGCTTTTATAGCAATTAACACACAATTGCAAGGAGGTACTATTATGACAAAACTTGAATTATTACAAACTTATTTAAAAGAACAACAATTGGATGCTGCTTTTATTACAACACCAGATAATGTGTTTTATTTTTCTGGCTTTCATAGCAACCCACATGAGCGCTTACTAGGGGTTATGGTCTTCCAAGAGGCAGAGCCCTTTTTAATTTGTCCACAAATGGAAGTACCGGATGCGAAGGCTACGGGCTGGTCATTCGAAGTAGTAGGACATGTTGATACAGAAAATGCATGGGATGTTGTCGCAAAAACACTGGCTAAACGTCACGTAAAAATTTCAACAATGGCTATTGAAAAAACGCACTTAACAATCGAACGTTTAGAAGAATTAGTCGCACGCTATCCAGATGCTAAATTTGCACGATTAGATGATCAAATCAATGCGATGCGCGTCATTAAATCCGAAGAAGAGCTCGTAAAAATGCGCAAAGCTGCAGAACTAGCAGACTACGCCATTCAAGTAGGCTGTGATGCAATCGCTGAAGGTAAAACAGAGATGGATGTATTAAATGAAATCGAATCAGCGATTAAAGCAAAAGGCTATGCTATGAGCTTTGATACAATGGTTCTTGCTGGGGAGAAATCCGCATCACCACACGGAGTACCAGGAAACCGTAAAATCCAACGTGGCGATATGATTTTATTTGATTTAGGTGTTATATACGAAGGCTATTGCTCAGACATTACACGTACGGTCTCTTTTGGCGAAGTGAGTGAGGCACAACGCGCTATTTATAATACGGTCCGAAAAGCAAATGAAGACGCAATTGCTGCCGTCAAACCTGGTGTAACAGCCGCTACTTTAGATCAAATTGCACGTGACGTAATTACCGAAGCAGGTTACGGAGACTATTTTACGCATCGTTTAGGTCACGGTCTTGGTATCTCGGTACACGAATTCCCTTCGATTAACGGCGCAAACGATCTTGTGCTGACAGAAGGCATGGTTTTCACAATCGAACCTGGTGTATATAAATCAGATGTCACAGGTGTTCGTATTGAAGATGATGTCGTTGTGACAAAAGATGGCGTTGAAGTATTAACAACATTCACAAAAGAATTAGTCATTATCGAAGGATAAAAAAATCCCGCAGTTGTGAATGAACTGCGGGATTTTAGTTACCCCATTAATCGATTGACTACATCACTAGCTGGTGTATATGGAAGTCCTTGCGCATCGGCTATTGCTTTGTATACGAGTTCCCCATCGATTGTATTGAGTCCAAGCATTAAAGCTGGTTGATCTACACAAGCTTGTAAGTAGCCTTTATTAGCAATTTCAAGTGCATATGGAACCGTGTTATTTGTGAGTGCCATTGTCGATGTGCGTGGTACAGCTCCCGGCATATTCGCTACTGCATAATGGACAACGCCATGTTTTACATACACGGGATCAT
The DNA here is from genome assembly GCF_057837305.1 of Lysinibacillus sp. RU7. Taxonomy (NCBI): domain Bacteria; kingdom Bacillati; phylum Bacillota; class Bacilli; order Caryophanales; family Bacillaceae; genus Lysinibacillus; species Lysinibacillus sp. RU7. The sequence continues at coordinate 8,454 of NZ_JBYQFK010000015.1, forward strand.
CATGTGTCGTGACACGGTCGCTCGTTTCAAAAATCCCCCCCTGGTCAATCGCAATATCAATCACGACCGAACCCGGTTGCATCGACTTCACCATATCTTCTGTCACTAATTTTGGTGCTTTTGCTCCAGGAATTAATACGGCACCGATCACTAAATCCGATGTACGTACACTTTCGGCAATGTTAAACGGATTTGACATTAATGTTTGTACATCACGACCAAATAAATCTTCTAACTGGCGCAGGCGCTCCGCACTTAAATCAATAATCGTTACATCCGCACCCATGCCAACCGCGATTTTAGCAGCATTTGCTCCGGCTATGCCACCACCAATCACCGTTACTTTTGCACGTGGTACACCAGAAACGCCACCAAGTAAAATCCCTTTTCCACCACCCAATTTTTCTAAATATTGTGCACCAATTTGCGTTGCCATCTTCCCCGCTACTTCGCTCATCGGTGTTAATAATGGTAGTGAACGATTCGGTAATTGTACCGTTTCATATGCAATCCCGATTACTTTATTTTTCAGTAATGCCTTCGTTAGTGCTGGCTCTGGTGCTAAGTGTAAATATGTGAATAAAATAAGCCCTTCCCGTAAGTACTTATACTCGCTTTCAATGGGCTCTTTTACTTTCATAACCATATCGACATCCCAAGCTTCGGCTACTGTATTCACAATAACAGCCCCTGCACGTACATAATCTTCGTCTGTAAACGAAGAACCTAGACCTGCCCCTGTTTCAATTAACACGGTATGCCCTACAGATGTGAGCGTCATTACCCCTGCTGGCGTCATTGCGACACGATATTCATTATTTTTTATTTCTTTTGGTATGCCAATTTTCATATAAAATCCTCCCTCGTTGAACGACAATCCTTTATCCCACTTTCAGTTCTATTGTATCATTTTTTACAATAAATACATGAAAATTACAACAGAATCTTTAAATATATTTTTTCTCTTTATATCACGTAGAACATACTTAAAAAACAAGATTATTACGTAAGCAAGAAAAAAGTGAGAATATTTTTTATTTTTTGTTGCGAGGTATTTTTTTCTATAAAACATTTGATATAATGAGGATATACACATAAAGGAGGAAATGGAAAATGGCAAATCATTATAAAAATATCGTAGTAGCAGTAGACGGCTCTAAAGAAGCTGAATACGCATTCCGTAAATCAATCGATGTAGCAAAACGTAACGTAGGCTGTACTTTAAACTTAGTAAACGTAATCGATACACGCTCATTCGCAGCAATCGAAGCATACGACCGTTCAATTGCAGAGCGTGCTCAACAGCATTCTGAAGAATTACTAAGCGGCTATAAAAAGCAAGCTGAAGAAGCAGGCGTTGACAGTGTAAAAGTAGTGATTGAATATGGTTCACCAAAAAATATCATTACGAAAGAGCTTTCTAAACTTGTAGATGCAGACTTAATCATCTGTGGCGCTACTGGTCTTAACGCTGTGGAACGTTTCTTAATCGGTTCTGTATCGGAAGCAATCGTTCGTTCAGCAAAATGTGACGTACTAGTGATTCGTACACCAGAGTGATTTCCATTCATTCCAATTGAAAACACTTAAAAAAGGTTGCCGACTTTGGCAACCTTTTTCTGCTCTACACATCATAAAAAAACCGCCCTCCTGAGAAAGCGGTCACTTCATCCATTATTTATTTTCCTTCCATAGCTGTACTTTTTCAAAGAACATCGCTAGTGCTTGTTTATTCACCATATTTGGTACTTTCGCTAATAACACTTCCCTAGGTGCCTTTATGTCTGCACGTTGCTTTTGTAAAATTAAAATACTCTTCTCGTGTGCTTTACTCGAGAACATCGTTTCCGGTAATTGAATAACCGCTTGAATCCATGCATGTTTTTTAATGTATTTGTGTAAGTGTTTAGCTTGTTCCGATTCAAATAATGCTGCTGGAATGAAGAAAAACAAATAGCCGCCTTCTTTCGTATGCTTAAGCGATTGCTCAATAAAGAGATGATGCGAGTAGCTCATTCCTTCTTCCGCACACAGTTCATAATCAAGGGCCACTTCCTCATTTGGATAATAGCCTACCGGTAAATCACACACAACCGCGTCAACAGGGTCAACAAGTAGTGATTCCAATGCATCCTGTCGATATAATGAAATCGGTTGCTCCGTTAAATCGGCGGTAGCCGCCGCCAAGCGAATAAGTAGTTCATCTACTTCTACGCCTGTCGCTTCCACTTTACCATCCAATGCATTCATTAAAGTGAACATTAAATTTCCTGTCCCTAGCGCTAAATCAGCAACCGAAATCGATCCTTCTGCCAACTCTTTTTCATAAAATTGCTCAACAAAATAGCTTACTAGTAAGCCTAATGTATCAGGAGTCATCTGATGATTTGGCTGCGTATTTTTTCGCATGCCTTTTAAAATAGCAATCTGGATCGCTTTACGCATATCTTCTTTCGTTGCACCTGCTACTTCCCATTTAAATGCACCATCTAATGTCCCTTCAAGCATCGCAAGCACACCGTCTAAATACGTCATGTCTTGCTGCTCAAATTTCTCCGCTTGCTCGTTTATAATATTAAAAATTTGTTCGAACTTTTCCACGTAAAAACTTCCTTTCGAAATGAAAGAACCCACCCGAATGAGTGAGTTCGTCATGGTTCTTTGTTCACTTTACTACAAAAATGAAAAAAAGAATATTATTTCGTTAGCTCTTTTACAGCTGCAACGGCTGCCTCGTAGTTTGGATGATTTGTTGCTTCTGATACGTACTCTACATATGTTACTTGATCATTAGCATCTACTACGAATACAGCGCGAGTTAATAAGCGAAGGGATTCGATTAAAACGCCATACGCTTCACCAAATGAGCCTGCACGGTGATCAGAAACTGTTACGACATTTTCGATACCCGCTGCACCACACCAGCGTTTTTGTGCGAATGGCAAGTCCATAGATACTGTGTAAATAACTACATTGTCACCAAGCTCTGCAGCTGCTTCATTGAATTTACGTGTTTGTGCATCACATACACCCGTATCAAGTGAAGGCACTACGCTAAATAGACGGATTTTCCCTGCTGAATCCTTTAATGTTACTTCTGATAAATCGTTAGCTAATACTTTGAAATCTGGCGCAGTGTCGCCTACTTTCACTTCGTTACCAATTAATGTTACTGGGTTATTTTTGAATGTTGTTTGTACCAATTTAAAACGCCTCCTTAGTTATGTATTTAATCTTACTAGAATCGCCTTCCTTCATGCAACTGCCAAAGCTTCTAAAAAAACGAAAAACCACCTACGGATAGGCAGTTTTCCAAAGTTACATAGAAGTTGTGGATACCGTATCGAGCTCCATTACCTCTTGTTTGAACACTTTTTTCTGAGAAAATACTTCTTCATGTACAACGACCGTATCTGCTGCAAAATCATGAATCGCTTTATGTTGCGGTGTAAAAATAACGAGTAAATACGGTACTTTTAAAAACGTATTACTAATAAAGCGCCCGATACATTCTCGAAAAATAACCGTCATCCAATCGAGCTTCTCACCATTGTCCTTTTTCACACGCAAACCAAAAATCATTTTACCGATTGTTTGGCTCCACCACTTTGTTAAAAGTACAAAATATGCATAATATACAATCGCTGAAATAATAGAGATTGGGGCATACCAGACAGAGTCATTAAAGCTCCAATCCATTAAATAAAAGATTGGATTAATGACAATCCCGATTACTGCCGAAATGACAAGCAAATCGATGATAAACGCCCAAAAGCGCATCCAAAACCCTGCTGCTTTTTGCTCATAACTCTCTATTTCTCGAACGATAGGCTCGTTAGGAATGACCGTTGTTTCTTGCTTTTCAAGCATCCAAAATCACTCCTTTCTTAATAATCACCGTATAAATACATCATGCGCGGTGAATTGCTCGTCGATAAAATCTTTTTCAATAATTGCTCTTCTTGAGATGGTCCAAAGAATGAGCTTACCTTTACACCTAATAAGCTTCCAAGGCTATCATTTGTTGTCGTATACTCAAATAACTCTGCCTCTTCTAAACCATAATCTGTTCGAAGCATCGCAATCGTATCATCTAGCTTCCCAATTTCATCTACTAAGCCTGCTCGCTTCGCCTGTGTACCACCTAAAATACGTCCGTCCGCTACTTTCTTTACGTCCGCTTCTGTCATGCCACGTCCTTGTTCAACAACATCCACAAAATCTTCATACGATTCATCAATAATCTCTTGAAGCATTGCTAACTCTTCTGCTGTTGAAGCACGCGAGCCACCGAACATATCTTTATGTGCACCGGATTTAATCGTTTCAAATTCAATCCCTACTTTTTCTGCAAGCTTTTCATAATTAAACGCTTGCATAATGACACCGATTGAGCCTGTAATTGTTTCTTTTTGGGCAAAAATTTTATCTGCTGGTGCGGAAATGTAATAGCCCCCTGAAGCGGCATATGTACCCATTGATACGTAAATTGGAATTTGTCGTTCTTCTTTAATTTGCACTAACTTTTCATAAATTTCAGCTGATTCGATGACGCCTCCACCTGGTGAGTTAACAGATAATACAATCCCTTTCACTGTCTCATCATTTAAAATGGATTCTAATTGATTCATAAACCCTTGATGGTCATACTCCACTTCTTCCCACCATGAACCCGAACCAACATCTAAAATCGTTCCTTCTACTTCTAATAATGCAATACGGTTTTCTGTATCACCAATTTCAATCGGCATTTCATACGCTACCGTATCCACCGCTTCAAACGTACTTTCAAAGCTAGAGAAAAAATCTGCCTTAAATAAAGCCATAATGGAATTTAACCCTAGGGAAAAGAATAGTAAAACTGCTGCTGCAATAAGCGCAATCCACCTTTTTGTATTCATTTAATCGCCTCCTAGTAAAGTGTATACGAATTAATTCAATAAATGTTTCGTAATTTTAAAATGTTATTTTTAGGAATAGTAACAGAACACAAATCTGCCACAATAATGCTAACTTTTTTAAAGATTGCCCGAAATGAAAAAGTTGCTTTGAGAAAATTTTTCTTCTCAAAGCAACTTTCCACAGAAACAGTTTAACTATGTTGTTTCGCAAACTCTGCATTGCGCAGTTCTACACGACGAATTTTCCCTGAAACTGTTTTTGGCAGTGCATCCACAAATTCGATTTTACGTGGATACTTATATGGTGCTGTTAAGTCTTTTACATGCTCTTGCAGTTCTCGAATAATCGTTGGACTGTTTTTCAGCTCTGGATCACGTAATACAACAAATGCTTTTACAATCGCACCACGGATTTCATCCGGACTTGCTACGACTGCACATTCCTGCACAGCTGGGTGTTTTACAAGTGCATCCTCTACTTCAAATGGCCCTATCGTGTAACCAGATGAAATGATGATATCATCACCACGGCCTTCAAACCAGAAGTAGCCATCTTCATCTTTTTGTGCACGGTCCCCTGTAATATACCAATCTCCGCGGAATTGCATACTTGTACGCTCAGGATCTCTTAAATACCCACGGAATAATGCAGGCGTTGATTTATGAACAGCAATGTTTCCAACCTCACCTGATGGTAATACATTCCCTTCGTCATCAATAATATCTACCATATTTCCTGGTGTTGGTTTCCCCATCGAACCTGGACGTGGTTCCATCCCTTTCAATGTACCAACAAGTAATGTATTTTCCGTTTGCCCATATCCATCACGCACTTGCAAGTTAAACTCACGTAAAAACGTATTGATGACTTCACGATTTAACGGTTCACCAGCTGATACAGCACTATGTAATGCCGCTAAATTATATTGTGCTAAATTTTCTACTTTTGCCATTAAACGATACTCTGTTGGTGTACAACAAAGTACGTTCACTTTATGTTGTTGTAATAACTCTAAATATGTGGCAGCATCAAATTTCCCTTTATATACGAATGCGGTTGCCCCACTACCTAACGACGCTAAAAACGGACTCCAAATCCATTTTTGCCATCCCGGTGCTGCGGTTGCCCATACAATATCACCATTCTCCACGCCTAACCAGCTTTTTGCTGTTGTACGGAGATGTGCATATCCCCATGCATGTGTATGGACTGCACTTTTTGGATTACCTGTTGTTCCACTTGTATAGGCTAAAAACGCTACATCCTCTGCCTTCGTTTGTACTCCTTCAAACGTAGTTGCTTGTCCTTTTGCCTCATCAAATAGTCGTGTCCAAGGTTCGTTTGCATCCCCAACAACATATAATTGTAAATTATGTAAATGCTCTACCTCATCAAATTCATCTACATACGTCTCATACGCAACAACCGCTTTTGCCTGTGCATGTATAATACGATAATCAATATCTTTTGCACGAAGCAATTCTGAACTTGGAATAATCGTAAGACCCGCTTTTAATGCACCTATATATGTGACATATGCTTCAAGCGAACGTGGTAACATCACGAGTAACACATCGCCTTTTTGTAATCCGTTATTTTTAAAAACGTTCGCGACTTGATTGGCCTTTTGAATGAGCTCTACATAGGTAACTTCCTCAATGGCATCATTATCATGATGAATGAGCAACGCTGTTTTCTGTTCTGTGGCGTGCTTTTCAATTTCATCTACAATGTTATACAATTCCGGTGCTAATAGATCTTCTCGCTTCATATTCGATCTCCCCCTTGTTCTGCATGTTACAATTTATATTATATCGCTATATACTTCATTCTTCAAAAAAATCCAACATTTTGAAAGGTAAATTTTTTTATAATATCTCTAAATGAGCAAAAATTCATCCTAAAAATACCATTTAAATAGTGAAAGGTTTATATCATAGCCTCCGCGCTTTGCCACAGCCTACACAGGAGCTAAAACAGGCGCGGCCTGTTTGGATCTCCTGTTACGGCTCCTGTGGCTAGGGCGCACTACGGCAAAAGTGAATACTTCTCGATATGCTAGAAAAATATTTCTTTTATCTATATAGAAGACATTTGTTTTTTAGAGTCAGAAAGAGTATTTGAAATAGGTGAGGTGAATGCGCTACCTTCGTTAAATTAGCCTACTTTTTTAACTCTAAATTTTAAAAACCGACTATATAAAAGAAATCATTTTCTTTCTATTTGCAGTGTAATTACCCAGCCTCTACCGTCATGCATGAGAATCTTTCTTTATTTTTAGCCAGGTGTGTTGATTAACAAAATATTCCCTTTATAGAAGCGCGTTTTTTAGCAAAACGTGATCAAAAATGACTTGCTAGTTGATTGCAGCGGAATCGGCGAGACTCCTACGGGAATAGCATGAGCTGAAGACCCCGCAGGAGCGAGGTACGAGCGACGAGGAGGCTGAAGCCATGTCCGTGGAAAGCGAGCCGAATGGAGCGGAAATCAACGGTTACTCAACTGGTAATATATGTTTATAAATTTGCTCATTATGAGTAATATCTTTTTCTACGGTACATACTAAAAGGAAAAAGACATCTCGTTAACACGAGATGCCTTTCCCCTTTGTTATTTTATTGACCTTTTAATTGTTGCTCAGCCATTTGGACAAGACGTTTTGTAATCTCGCCACCAACTGAACCGTTTGCACGTGCAGAAGCGTCTGCTCCTAATTGTACGCCAAACTCTTGTGCAATTTCATATTTCATTTGGTCTAATGCTTGTTGCGCACCTGGTACGCTAAGTTTGTTTGAACTACGATTGTTGTTTGTCATCGTGTTTCACCTCCTTGTGCAATTAGAATGCTCAGGAAGATATTTTTCATACACATTTTTTTAGAGGTAAATTATTCTTCAAAAAGGAATTATAGAAAGTCAGCAAATTGGTCTTCTTGACGCTTCTGTTCAGGTAACATGTGTACTTCACGATTACGTACTGCACGCTCAATATACTCATCAAATTCCGTAAAGCTTTCGTAGTGCATTACCTTTTCTAATTTCGGCTTTGTTTTCGGACTTGCTGGTGTAAAAATTGTACAGCAATCTTCATACGGTTGAATGGATGTCTCATACGTACCGATTCGTTCTGCAATATCAATAATATCTAATTTATCGTTAGCGATTAACGGACGTAAAATGGGCGTTGATGTCACATCATTAATAGCTGTTAAGCTTTCTAATGTTTGCGATGCTACTTGTCCTAACGATTCACCTGTCACAATCGCTAATGCCCCAATCTCTTCTCGCACTTTGTCCGCAATACGTAACATCATACGACGTGTTGTTGTCATCGTTACATTTTCAGGTACACGTTCTTTAATTAAAACTTGCAACTCTGTAAACGGAATAATGTGTAAACGAATTTTTGCGCCAAATTTCGTTAATTCATTTGCTAAATCTTTTACTTTTTGCAATGAATGTTGACTTGTATAAGGTGGGCTATAAAAATGAATCGCTTCTAACCGAACGCCGCGCTTCATCATTAAATAACCAGCTACAGGACTATCGATGCCACCAGATAACATCAGCAATGACTTACCATTTGAACCAACAGGCATACCACCTGCACCTGGAATCACTTGTGCCATCATATACACTGCATCTAGACGTACTTCAATACGTAGCTCTACATCCGGCTTTTTCACGTTGACCGATAAGTTTTGATAATTACGAAGAACCGTACCGCCAATTTCACGTTGAATCCCATGTGAATCTAGTGGGAAATTTTTATCTGTCCGGCGCACTTCTACTTTAAATGTAATCTCTTCCTCTTTGTAAAGTTCCATAATTTGAATGGCTAAAGCTTTCATTTGCTCCATATCTTTGTCACAGGAAGCAACCGGACTAAATGACTGAATACCGAACACTTCTGGCAGACGTTGCATTAATACATTCATTTTTCCTTCATTTTCGATTTCAATGAACATACGATCACGCTCAGCACGAATTTTTAATGGCATGATATCATGAAATGAATAACGAATATTTTCGCGTAGGCGATTAATAAAATCGTTTTTGTTACGCCCTTTCGTTGAAAGCTCACCATAACGAATTAAAATTTCTTTCCAAATCATTTGACTAAATCTCCTTTTAATTGCTTCATCACTTTAGCAAATGCTTGTTTAAATGCGGTGATATCAGCCTCTGTTGTTTGCATACCAAAACTAATCCGTAATACACCTTTTTTGAACGCTGGATCGATATTAAGTGCTTCTACAACATGACTTGTTTTCGTTTGCTTAGATGAACAAGCACTCGATGTAGAGACAATCACACCTTGTTTTTGCAATGCATTAATTAAAATTTCCCCTTTTAATCCACGTACGCTAAATGATGTGATATAAGGGGCACTTTGCTTCGTTGACAATAAATAAATGTCATGATCAAAGCCTTTTAGGAATGTGTAAATGTCTTGCTGCCATGCGGCATATTTTTGATATGTGTTGTCCATACTTTCCACTGCTAAGCGCGCTGCTTTCGCAAAAGCTACTGCTTGTGGAACAGCTACTGTACCACTACGAAGTCCAAATTCTTGACCACCGCCTACGATATAAGGAGCTATTTTAAACGATTTACGTAAAGCAATAACACCTGACCCTTTCAGCGCATGAATTTTATGACCTGAAATGGATACAATATCTGGACCCGCTTCTCCGTTAAATGCTACTGGCAATTTCCCAAAGCTTTGTACTGCATCAACATGAAACATAGCACGACTGTTTTCGTGAATAATGGTTGCTGCTTGTTCAATTGGTTGAATCGCACCCATCTCGTTATTTACGTGCATAATGCTTACTAAAATGGTATCTTTCCGTACTTTCTCACGCAGTTCATTTAACGAAATCACACCATTTGCATCTACACGTAAATAATCTACTTCAAATCCTTCTTCTTCCAAGCGTTTTACCGCTTCTAATACAGAAGGATGTTCTATTTGAGTTGTGATAATATGCTTTCCTTTATGCATGCTTACACGAGCAATGCCGAAAATCGCCATATTATTCGCTTCCGTCCCCCCTGCTGTAAAGATAATTTCTTTAGCTTCGGTATTTAAAAGCTGTGCCACTTGTTCTCTGGCACGCATTAACAACGTATTTGCTGTGACACCGGCTTCATGAATAGAGGCAGGATTTGCATAATACTGCTCATTCACTTGCACAAATGTCTTTAATATATCTGGATGCGGCTTTGTTGTTGCGCTATTATCTAAGTAAATCATACTGCTCGCCTTTCTTTATATAGCATTTATTCGAAACGTATCTCTCAAAGTTGCTTATAACTTTCCTATGTTCCAAACAAAACCACCTACACAAAATGTGCGGTGGTTTTTTGCAACGTATTTTATTATAACGCTAATCATTCAAGGATGTAACCTTTATGTTTATGATTTTAAAGCCATTTCTTCCTGCATCAGCTCTTGAACCCTTTTAAGGGCACCTGGTTCTGCGGATTCAACGGCGGCAGCTGCATCTTCAAGCGCCTTTATATAACGGCATTGATGAAATGCGTCTTCAGCTTCTCGTAATTGCATATGCATTTGCGGGTTGGACGCACGATAACGATTGCCATACTGAATAATCCGTTCGATGTACATGACATTTTCAATCATTTCTTCCGCTTTGGCCCTTACTTCCTCAATACATCTTTTCGCATTATTTAAGTTGCTGTTAATTTGCTCCATATTAAGCGGTGTTTCTTGTAAGCTTTGCATCACAATAAACAACTGTTCTTCCGCTTCTTCTAGGCGCACATCCATTTCTTCTGGAATACCAGGTATATTTGCCTTTCCTAGCATGCGTTCTGTTTCTTGCAGTAATTTACTTAATGCTTCAAGCTGTGTACGTGCCGTATTTTCATCAACACGTAAGTTTTTCAAACGGAGGGAGAAGTTTTCTTGCTCCTCATTCACACGTGCAAGCTCTTCGCTAATCTCTTCTAACTCTTCTTTTAAGCTAGAATAAGCAGATTTTTCTTCTGTTACACGCATAGCTAACAGTTCATAACGTCTATGTAACACTTCTAATTGCTTTAAGCAATTACGCGGAGTTTCTGCATCTTTTTCAGGCAAACGATAGCTATGTTGTACATATGTTGCCTCATCACTCACTTCACGTGTTATAACCATTAAATTTTGCAATGTATCGCGAAGTGGCGAGCAATGATGATCGACATATTTCTTCGCGATGACTTCTTTTTCAAGTAAGTCATAAAAATGATCAATTTCTCCATTTATTTCATCAATACGTGGCTTCACTTTTCCAATATCTAAATCCGCGATCATTTTCTTTAACTCTTCTAATTCCTTTTCAACACGATCTAAATATTCGGTCAGTTCTAAATGACGTAAATAATAATTTTGTTCTTCCATCTCTTGTTGACCCATCCGTAATTCGTGAATGGCCGTTGGAATTTTCGTTTGAACTTCGGATAATAGCGACGGGATATCGCTGAGCAATTCAAAAATCTCTTGCGCCTCTGTATTAAGTAAAAGGACAATTTCACGTGCTTGCAAGTAATTCCCTTCCGCTGTTAAAATGTCGAACTCGTCAAATTTAGGACTAAATTGCTCTAAACGCTTTTCCAACTGTTCAAGTGCGGAACCAAATGAATGTTGGTGGGCTAAAACTGTTTTACGAGCGGAGCGATGATATTCTTTCAACTGCTCCATTTCAATTCGATTTTTTTCTTCACTACCGATTAACTCTTCCAATTCAGCTAAAATTTTAAGACGTGTTTTTTCGCATTCTGCAATTTTCTCTTCAATTGCTTTTTCAATTTCAGTTGCTTTTTTAAATTTGAATCGATCTATGTATTCCTCTGCATCAAACAATAAAGCGTCAATTTTTATAACATGGACATCTGTTACTTCTACCCATGCATTGCGCCAGTTTTCAAAGAGTTCCTCTGTTTGACCGTTCATATTTAATACTTTTACTTTTGTCAACTCTTCGTAAATTGGATAATGCTGAACTTCCAGCTTTTCCTTCTCTAGCCGTGCTATAATCACATTATGTTTTCGTCTATAAAATAGACCTACTGCTAATAATGCTAATAGTACGACTGCAACAATGATGATATACTTTATCATTGTAAGCCCCCTATTCCAAAAATATCTGAATTGGCTAATGTATCTATAATAATACCATGTTTTTAGTTTTTTTGTTTTAAATAATTACAAAGTTAAGTAGGCTAATTCAACAGGAGGTATCACATATGAAAAAAGATGGACATATTCATACACCTTTTTGTCCACATGGCTCACCTGATTTATTTGAACATTATATTGAAAAAGCGATTCAGCATCAGTTTACCGAGATTACCTTTACAGAGCATGCGCCTCTTCCATCATCTTTTAATGACCCAACACCAGATCAAAACAGTGGGATGGACGCGAATCATCTTCAGAGCTATTTATCGCAACTAAATGACTTAAAATCACATTATAAAAACAAGATACATATTAATATCGGATTAGAAGTGGATTATATTAGAGGATACGAAAAAGAAACAACGGCCTTTCTGAATAAAATCGGTCCACAATTAGATGATGCTATTCTTTCTGTCCATTTTCTACAATATGAAAATGAATATTGCTGTATTGACTTCTCGGATGAAGTGTATTTACAATTTGCTGAAAAAGTCGGTGGCATCCAGCAACTGTATGGTTTATACTACGAAACCGTTCGGGCATCCATTACGGCGGATTTAGGTCCATATAAGCCAAAACGAATTGGTCATCCAACATTAATTCATAAATTTCAGCATGCACACCAGCAACAAATCGATGATGATGCACAAGTGAAAGCAATTTTTCATCTTATGAAAGAATCCAATTACGAACTCGATTTGAATAGTGCGGGGCTAAGCAAACCGTTATGTCGTGAACCTTACCCACCTTATCATTTAATCGAATACGCGAAGGAAATTAACCTTCGTTACGTTTTTGGTTCAGATGCACATACCGTCAAAGATTTGCATCAGCACTATGATATAATTTTTAAAGATTAATACAATGGAGGATTTTATGTTTACAACAATTAATTACGAAGGCTCAATTCAAGCACAATACAATACATTAGCCAAACAACTCGATGCACTCTTAACAGGTGAATGTGATCAAATTGCTAATTTAAGCAATGCATCTGCTTTGTTAAACGTATTCTTATCAGATATTAACTGGATTGGCTTTTATCTCATGAAAGAGGATGAACTAGTACTCGGACCATTCCAAGGGTTACCTGCATGTGTACGTATCCCTGTAGGTCGCGGTGTATGCGGTACAGCTGTTGCACAAAAAGAAACAGTTATTGTTGCAGATGTGCATGCATTCCCTGGTCATATTGCCTGTGATGCAGCATCTAATTCAGAAATCGTTATTCCATTAATAAAAGAAAATGAAGTCATCGGTGTACTAGATATCGATAGCCCACTTAAAAACCGCTTCTCGAAAGAAGACCAAGTAGGGCTAGAACAATTTGTCGATGTTTTAATGAAGCATATTTAGCGGAGATCATTATATTATAAAAAATATCCATACCTTTTTTCGCAAAAAAACACCAGCATGTTATTTCTAACATCCTGGTGTTTTGCTTTGTATAAAAGTTTAGCTAAAATCCATGATTTGTAATAACCTTGCTTAAGGTTGCAACTGCATGGAATCATGAAACATACGGACTTGGTTTTTGCCATTATGTTTCGCATTATATAACGCCGTATCTGCATGTAAAAATACCGATTGAAACTCTGGACGTGCTGTTTGATGCCATGTCACTAAACCGGCTGAAATAGTTACAACCGGTGTTGTGATTTGCGGGATAACAGCTACAATTTGTTCGGCAATTTTTAGCGCTTCATCATCTAAAATATTTGGGATATAAACAGACAGCTCTTCACCGCCCCAACGAGCACAAATGCCCCGTTTACCAATTGTTTTGCGCAATTGTGTGCCAATTTGAATGAGTACCTCATCGCCAATTTGATGCCCATACGTATCATTTACACGCTTAAAATTATCAATATCAATTAGCATAAACATACCCGACTCATCGCTTACTAATGATTTTTCTACATAATCATCTAAGTAACTACGTGCAAAGAGCTTTGTTAAGTGATCGCGGTCGACCATATTTTGCAGTTCGTCTCGTAAAAGAGAATTCGCAATCGCTAAAGATGAATGATGAATAAGCGATTGCATCAGTTTGAAACTATCGAAAGAGAAGAAATACGGATCTCGATGTAACACAATACTAAAACCATTAATACGCTCTTCCACAATCATCGGAATCGCCATAACCGATTTATACTTCACATCTTCAGCGATTAATCGACTAAAATCAGCAATAAACAGCGGATCATGTGTACTATCAAAATGTTTTTCTACATAGTCAATATATACATGCCCTTGTGATGATTTAAATAACCCGGTACTCGCTTCCGTTAATTCATAACGATCTCCATTCTTGAATACGAAGCAAATCTCCATCGGCTGGAATGACTTTATCAATTGCTTTTGTAAAAACAAGAGCATTTCATTAATATCTAACTTCATATTTAAACGGTGAGATGTTTCATTAATCAGTTGTAAATCACTAATCAATCGGTGTGATTGATGGTAAAGCTTCGCATTTTCTAAGGCGTTCCCAGAAGCTTGTGCGAGCATGCCAATAAACTCTTTTTGTACCTTTGAAAACTCATACGTTGTTGGTGCACTTACTTGTAGAATCCCATAAATAGCTTGTCTACCTTTAATGGGTGCATTGAGTAATCGACAGTTTAAGTCCTCGGCTAGTTCCGTTGTAATATCTCCGGAAACAAAAGCTTCAATTGTTGAAGGGCGTTCTGATAAATAATCGAATGGCTTAATATGGATCGTTGTTTGACGATCTTGATCATTAGATAAAATTAACTCAACGACTAAATCCGGAAAGTTTTCTCTAATTGTAGCTAGGACATTTTGTAAGATTAAATCAATATCCATTGTGGAATGAAAAAGATCCGTCATATTGTATAGCTTACGGTATTGATTTTCATTTAAACGGATATTTTGTGTTTCTTTCACAACGGATGTTACTCTCGAAAGTGTATCGACTAAGTCTTCAGCTATTTTCTTTTCTGAAAATAGTTGCCACTGTTCTGAAACTTTAAACAATAAAATTCCACTAGGCGGCTTTTGTTCCACTTGCAATAGCATCATGTGTGTCATTTGGTTATACGGTTCTTGCTCACTTAACAAATCAGGGATATTTACAACTTTTTCTGAGGCAAAGTAGGTATCAAAAAGTGCCCATGGAATATCCATTACTTTCGATGATTCAGTTTTCAACGGTTTTAGCACGTCTGTTTCGTAGACTAAAACGCAACTATGATGAAAACCCATATGTTTCTTTAGTACTATTAATAACGATTCAAAAAACCTATCTAATGTATCATTTTCATTTATTGAATTAACATAAAGACTCAATATATCTGATTTAATATTCGTTATAATCTGTTGATGTTCATTCATGAAATCACCTTTTCTTTCAACTTAACGAATCAATAGTATTATCTTATAACTTAGTATACACGGATTATGTCTATTTGACTATTGAAATTTATGGTTTTTTTTCTATTTAAGCCTACATCTATGGAAATATAAAGTGTAATCCATCGTTTATGGTTGTATTTTTAAATTTTTACCAGTCGTTTATCTATACTTCTTTCTTGACTCTTCATAAAAAAAAAGATACAATTTCCTTTGTGTAAAATGAACGCAGCAGTTATACAAACTTATTCTGTATTTTATTCCTCTTTTAAATAGAGGTGTAAAAGTAACTTGATCGGCTGCTCAAGCGAAATTACGTGAAAATAAAATCCAACTAAGTACGGGGTATAACTGGTTTTTGTTTTACAACAAAAAAACCAAATTTAAAGGAGGAGACTTAATATGTCTCGTTATACAGGTCCATCTTGGAAAATCTCTCGCCGTCTTGGTATTTCTTTAAGCGGCACAGGTAAAGAATTAGAAAAACGCCCATACGCACCAGGTCAACACGGTCCAAACGCTCGTGGTAAAAAATCTGAGTATGGTCTACAATTAACTGAAAAGCAAAAATTACGTCATATGTACGGTATGACTGAGCGTCAATTCAAAAACCTTTACAACAAAGCTGGTAAATTACAAGGTCTACACGGTGAAAACTTCATGATCCTTCTTGAAACTCGCCTTGACAACTTAGTTTACCGTTTAGGTTTAGCTCGCACTCGTCGTGCAGCTCGTCAATTAGTTAACCACGGTCACATCTTAGTAGATGGCAAACGCGTTGACATCCCTTCATTCTCAGTAAAACCAGGTCAAACGATTTCTCTACGTGAAAAATCTCAAAACCTTGTTGCTGTTAACGAAGCTATCGAAGTAAACAACTTCGTACCAGAATACTTAACATTCGACGCTGACAAAAAAGAAGGTACTTTCGTACGTCTTCCAGAGCGCTCTGAATTATCAGCTGAAATCAGCGAACAATTAATCGTTGAGTACTACTCTCGTTAATTTTTTAACGTTAGATTACTTCGGTTTCTTAAACCCCGCAACCTTGTTAAATCAAGTGTTTGCGGGGTTTTTTTGTATATTTTAACTTTCGGAAATTCATGATTTTTTACTGGGGTTTTGGGGGAGCACTGGGAGAGGGTAATTATAACTTTAAATTGATTAAAAACATACGGACAGGTGTATGTAATATTCTTTAAATACAGGTAAATTAACCTAAAAAAGTCACTCGATAATGAGTGACTTTTTTAATACCGTCTTAGTATCTTTTTTAATCAAACTTTTTAATTTATAAGCGCACTACCCTCTTCAGTGTATAAATGAATAACACCACTACCACTAACAAACATGATTACTTTTTCATTATTTGCTTTTAATATACGTTCTATTACATAGGAAATTTCCCACTCATGAATTTGACGCTGAGCATTCGAAATACTCGCATGATTTGATTTATCATTTTTCGTGTGTATAACACTGGTCCCTTTACGTTCGTATACTTTTGTGACTACAGCTTCGGATAATGAACCATTCGTGATTTCAACTACATCTGCACTTTTATTTGTTATATCTCGAAATGTCCGTTGATTTGAAAGGGAATTTTTATGATTAACTAGCACTGTTTAAACACTCCTTTTATAATTTTAATATTCAATATTTTTAACACTTAAAATATCTAAGAAATGAACTTTATGCACATCGCCCCACTGGTTTTGTATATGTATCAACTTGGTGTTAGCATCCATTTTTGTGACTATGCCTTTTAAGGGTTCTTCTTTTTTATAGATAGTGAAAACTTTGTACTGCTTTTCTTCCACTGCTTCAGTCAATGCAGCAGCAAGTTCCTCTAATTCAAACTCATCACGAGTTGGATGCTTCGATTCTTTGTTTTTGATGCAATTTCTTTTTTAGCTGTCACTTTCATCTACCCTTCCTATATAATGTTCCGTTCTCTTTGAATAACCGGAGCAATGGCAAGAACATTACTGATAATAAAAGTCCGTTTTTCCTGTCTTGTAAAACAGTATGCTTGAAATGTATCACCAGCTATTTTAATCATTTTTACACGACGCTTTGTGATTTTTCCGTCCTTAGCCAGGTACATCATATTTGCTGTTTGTCCTCTTTGCATTACCTTTATTAATTGTTCTTTCATTATTCCACACCTCCCAAAAAGAACGTTTGTTTGTATCAAAATTAGAACATTAATTCTTATTTGTGAATACAAAAACGAAATTATCGTAAATATTACAATAAATGAATTTACATTATTTATTTTTTAAGTTATTATTTAACTAAATATATTTTGACGAGGAAGCACCTCGCAAAAAGTCGTCTTTGTGACGACTTTTTGCGAGGTGCTTTTCTTTGTTTGATATGAGGGGGGCAATTTATATGGTATTAATAAATGTGTTAATAATTTTATTTTGTATGATCACGATTACTTCTGTTGTAGTGATTTTATATTTTTTTAAATTTAAGCAAGAAACAAAAGATAAATTGTTATTATTAATAGGATTAATATTAATTGTTAGTTTAATAGCTGTATTTGGTTTACGTACTATTTTAGTTTAAGTATAAGCGCGCTACCAGTTAAGGTAACGGGCTTATACTTATTTACGATGTTGCTGCACTGTAATATATAGGCCGAGTAAACGGTCTGTTGTCATTTCTTCATTTCGTAAATCTTTTAAGTGTGACTCCTGAATAATACCGTCCTTCACAGCTTGCACAATAAAGTTCTCTGTTTCAGTTTTTATGGCAATTGATCCTGGATTCCAATTTTGATTTTTTGACACTGTAATTTCCTCCCCATTCGATACCAAGTTTACGTGCAATGGCACCAACCTTATTAAGTGTAGCAACATCATACAAAGACTGTGGAGGGCTTACTGCGATATGTCTCGGTGATAAATATATTTTTAATGCCAGCTTTAGCACACTCCTGAAACAATAAACGACATGCTGTTTGTGCGACTAATTTTAGTTCGGATAAATCTCGCCAAGTAGTTGTTACGCTCATTGTTTATCACCTCGCAAAGACTTGATAAAGTCAAAACCACCGCTAGCAGATAATCCAGCAATTGCTCCTGCAACCATCATCGTGTAAATTGGATATTCACTGAACGGATGCAATGTTGCACCAATTAAAATACCGACCACAACAGATGTGATCGGTAAGAAACGACTTGTGATATTTAATGTTGTTTTGGCTACTTCCACAGCAGCACCGATAAATACGGCGATTGATGTTGCGATAACTAATAATACTGTTAAATCCATTTAAAACCCTCCTATACTTTTAATAACGATTCAATGAGCAAGTAAATTAAACCACCTGCAGTTAGTAATTTGATAAGCAGTTCCATATTACTGTTGAATTTTTGTTTCTTAAATTCCAATTCATCCTTTTTCTCTGCTGCGTTTAATTCATGCTCGCGAATCTCTTTTGCTTCCTCTGCTTTTTCACGGCTTTCTATAAGTTGCCACTGACGATCTGTTACTTCTTTGAATAAATTACGCGTTTCCTGATTGTCTTTGAGAATCGTGTTCTCTAATTTCGTAAAACTTTGCTCAATATTTTCAATACGTTTATCTTGTTTGACATCTTGCTTTTCAAGATGTTGCAAGCGTTTTTCATGGTCCGCTAGGCGGTGTTCGACTGTTGTGACTTGTTCCAATGTCCTCACCTCTACATAAAAAATAGCACCGCTCGGTACAATGCGTTGCTTAGGTCTTATTGTAATATAAAAAGCCCTTCACGGAAGTGGAGGGTAAAGTAAAAAGGACACGTCGCAATGACATGTCCTCAAAAACTTATTGCTTTGTAATACTTAATTTTGTAACTTTAGACGAATCTCCACTAACTAATGTGAACAAGCCACCCTGGTTGTATAATTGCAAACTTAACGTATCGCCTGCAGTTAGACTTACTGTGACTTTTTTAGTGAGATGACCTGTAGCTGTACTTACCTCACTATTAGTAAGTGAATTACCATTGTGTAGCAATCTAGAAAACATTGCTGTTAATGGAGTGAGATAAACATGATACTCAAGTTCATAAGTTCCTGATTGTTGAACTGTGAAAGTATCATTTGCGCCATTTATAATCACATCATTTAACTGTTGATCATTAGGTAATGGAATGTTTGTTCCCTGTGGCATTAACAAAATCATTGAACCAGTTGTGTTGCTTGCAGAATTTAATACTATTGAGCTATTCTCGTCTTATCCCTTCTCTATCTCTCGGTTTTATAACGAGCCTTCACCGGGCAGGCGACTTTCATCGCACACGGCGATCCGTCAGCGATAGATCTTTAAAACTTATTTCCCCAAGGAATAGAATAACACAGAAATAGGTAAAACATAGTAAACTTTTCTTAACCTTAGTTGACGCTGCGTTTGCCATCAACCTGATCTTGAGTTAATTAATAAGTTATTGCACAATATGAAACGAATGTACAAAAGAAAAGAACGCCCAAATGGACGCTCTCTAAAAAATATTGAAATAATTGGACATTACTTACCAGGTACGACGACCGTAAATTTAACTTTCGGATAACCTGTAGCAGTTATTGAAAATTCAAATGTTCCAGGTCTTACGTACACATAAGAACTAGTAATTTTACCTGGTTGTAACACATCAAAGCTATCTTGTATTTCTATTCAATGTCCGCTATTATTCTCTTGGCATTTTATTGATGTTATTTTACTTCTCCAATCTGCATTATCATGTGAAAGAATGAATACAAGTTGGCTCGAAGTCAGCGGACTTACTGGGTCTGATGTTAATGTTAGTGTGCTATTCTCGTCTTATCCTTCTCTATCTCTCAGTTTTATAACGAGCCTTCACCGGGCAGGCGACTTTCATCGCACACGGCGATCCGTCAGCGTTAGATCTTCAAAACTTATCTCCCAAAAACAGAATATCAGATGAAACTCTCAAAAAATCATAAAATAACACTAGCTACTGTTGCGTTTAAAATTCTTGCTTTGTAATTTCTTTGTACTCATCGGCAGTGATTTCACCGTATCGGTTACTCTCTATAATAATCACTACACATAACTGCTCAATTGTTACCTAATTTAATTTATAAACCATCTTCCAAAAATTCATCAGGAAGCCTCCCTTTCAACTGTATCATTTCTAGTTTTACTTATACTAATTAGTACCTAAACCTTTAATGTTGGTTTCTTTTGAATATTAGAGAGTTTTTCTTGCGCAAGTTGCATACCCAGCTCTTTAATTTGATTTTCAGATTTTACCGAAAAAGTGCTAACATCACTTTTGACAAAACTAATATTAATTTTCGCCCCCATTAAATTACCATATCACCTCTTCATAATTACGTCGCTCTTTCCCTACTTAATTTATAGAAAAAAACCTACAAAAAATGCAGGCTTTTACGATTTACTTTATAAACTTTTTATTATTAATACCCTACTACAGTATCAGTACAACGAGTAACCCAACGATCATAACAGCACCTATACTAGCAATGAGCAGTGTGAAAAAGGCCTTCCATTTTGAAAAACCGTGTATCTCAGAAATTCCAATAATCGATAAGACGAGTGTCCAAATACTTGCAACTAAAATAATAAAGCTCCCTATATACGACCATATCGCTTCTCCCATTGTTAGTCCATCATGGGGAATATTGAAAAATGTGTGTCTTGAGTACTGCATCCAAAATAACAGTACAGGCATTAACCAAATATACGGAATAACCGTTAAGCACATCGTTTGAAACATCGCTTTAAATGAAGCCTTCCCGCCGAATGCCGCCCCGATATGAGCAAGCATAAAAGCGATGACTAAATTGGCAATCATAAAATATAAGATACCCGTAATAAACGACGAATACACGACTTCGCCAAGGCTATACGGAAACGGATATTTCGTACTATATAACGATAGTAAAGCACTTGCAAATCCCCCTACTGCCCCTACATAAAGTGAATAAGAAAAGGTTTTATGATCAAGTGTATATCGGAATGTTTCGCGAGGCTTTACCATTATTGATAAAACCGGTTCACGGTCATCCATTTGTGTGTTCAGCTGTGCAGTCAAAACATATATCCTCCTAAAACTATGTATAAAACTATTATACTCATATTTTTATACAAGGGATACTTATAGCACTTCTTTTCATTCGTAACCGTATAAGTCCATCTTTCTCTCCCGCCGTAACGATCAAACCCCTCGCTAACGAATCGGCCCATTTCCTCGCATTTTCTCTAAAAAATGAACGTTTTCATTCGAAATAGAGGGCTCTACGAATAGCTACAGTGATAAAAAAGAGAGGAATTTATCAAAAAGAATGCTTATGTGGAGGACGAAAAAAGTGGATTTTGGGATAAAAAACGAAAATAATTGAGCCTTTTTTCGAGAAACTCATCGTGATTCAACATACTTGATAGGAGTCTTTATTATATATAGATAACTACCTCTCTATTTTCATAAAAAACAAATGATTCCTTCCATTTTTTCAATAGAAAAAAATTATACGCTCACTGTAAAATCATCAAAACCTCTAGTCGTCGATTTTGACATACAACTTATTTGAGGATAAGCGCCATTTAAGGAAATAGTCCCGATTTGACACTTATTTAAAATTAAGTTGTATATCGATTTCGCCAATTCACACAATCAGGGGTTAAAAATAACTCATTTTAATAAATGAACGTAAAAAATCCACTGTTACTATCAAAACTGCATATGTAAAATAGCATATGCTGAAATCATCATCTTCCTTTTAAAATAAAAAAGGGGGCTCAAAAGTAAAAACTTTCAGCCCCCTCCACTCCTTAATCATGATCCATTAAGAAATATTATTAGTTAAACTTCACCATATGGTATTTCTTTTTACCGCGACGGATAATTGTAAAGGCATCTTCTAAACGGTCTTTTGTGTCCACTACGTATTCTAGATCTTGGACTTTTTCTCCGTTTACAGAAATGGCACCGTTTGTTACATCTTCACGTGCTTGACGTTTTGACGACGAGATACTAGCTTCTACAAGTAAATCTACAATATTTTTATCTTCTTTCGCTACTTCTACTGAAGGCACACCTGAGAAAGCTACTTTCATTTCATCTACGGATAATGCTTTTAAATCACCAGAGAATAATGCAGCTGTAATGCGTTCAGCCGCTGCTAAGCCTTCTTCCCCATGGATTAATTTTGTCATTTCTTCAGCTAATGCTTTTTGTGCTTTACGTAAATGCGGTTCTTCTTGTACCGATACTTCTAACGCTTCAATTTCCTCGCGCGTTAAGAATGTGAAGATTTTTAAATATTTCACTACATCTGCATCTGCTGCGTTAATCCAGAACTGGTAAAACTCGTACGGAGATGTTTTTTCTGCATCTAACCAAACGGCACCGCCTGCTGTTTTACCGAATTTTGTCCCATCTGCTTTTGTCACTAATGGAATCGTAATACCGAATGCTTTTGCGTTTTCGTCATGTGTTTTACGGATGACTTCAAGACCTGTTGTAATGTTGCCCCACTGGTCAGAGCCACCTACTTGAATACGTACTTGATGGTTGTCGTATAAGTAGTTGAAGTCAATGCCCTGAATAATCGTGTACGCGAATTCTGTAAACGAAATCCCTGAGTCAAGACGTGAGGCAATTGTATCTTTTGCTAGCATGTAGTTGACGTTAACTAATTTTCCGTAGTCGCGTAAAAATTCAATGACGCTCATTTTGCCAATCCAGTCATGGTTGTTTACAAGCTTCGCTGCATTGTCAGTAGCCGCATTGAAATCAAATAAGCGCTCAAATTGTTTCTTTAAGCCTTGTACGTTTTGATCGATTTGCTCGGTTGTTTGTAATTGGCGTTCTTCAGAGCGTCCAGATGGGTCCCCTACCATCCCTGTTGCACCACCAACTAATAAAACCGGCTTATGCCCCGCTTGTTGGAAGCGACGAAGCGTTAACAGTGGCACGATATGACCGATGTGCATTGAATCAGCAGTTGGATCTACCCCTACGTATAAAGATACTTTCTCTTCGTTTAATAGTTTTTCCATCCCTTCAGCATCTGTTTGTTGATATAGAAGCCCACGCCATTGTAAATCTTGTAATAATTCGTTTGCCATAGTATTTCCTCCTAAAATGTCTAATTCACCCTTAAAGGGATATAATTACAAAAAGTGCAAAATTAGTGTATGCGTATAATAAAAAAGCCCTGCATGCAAAAATCGCATGCAGGGACGTTTATACATAACGCGGTACCACCCAGCTTGAAGAATTCTCTTCCACTCCAATCGTCTTAACGCGACGTACACGTTCAAGCTCCAAGAACGTAATTCATGCATCCGTTATGACTAGCTTCCACCAACCGCTAGCTCTCTATACAGGGAACGTGCTGCACTACTGCAATCTTTTCAATGCTCGAAAAACTATAAGGAATATTCTACTCAAATTTTTACAATTGTCAATATGTTGCACGATAAAATTAGAAATATGCTATAATTATTAAGATTTAGGAGGTCGATTGAGTGAAAGAATGGATCCAACAAGCATATGAAAGAATTATAAAGTTAAATAAACAAATCGAATCTTTTGCTAGTTCTACAAGAGGGCGTCGCCTACGAATTGCAGGAGACGTATTTTGGAACTTAGCTTTACTCTTGTTTATCTTTCTAGTCACAGCAGGGATTTTTGCTCTATCTGTCGGCGCTGGCTACTTCGCGTCTCTCGTAAAAGAGGAACCACTCCGTTCGCAAGCTGAAATGCGTGAACAAGTCCTTAACTATGAAGAAACAAGTGAAATTTATTTTGCAAATGACATTTATATAGGGAAGCTTCGAACAGATTTAGAACGTCGTGAGACATCTTTAGCTTCGGTTTCACCACTTGTCGTGAATGCCGTATTAGCCACAGAGGATGAATATTTCCGTGAACATAACGGAATTGTCCCAAAAGCTGTTATTCGTGGTTTACTCCAAGACGTGACAAACTCTTCCACACAAACTGGGGGATCAACATTAACACAGCAACTTATTAAAAACCAAATTTTAACAAACGAAGTCTCGTATGAACGTAAAGCAAAAGAGATTTTACTAGCCATGCGACTTGAGCATTTTATGACAAAGGAAGAAATTTTAGAAGCTTACTTAAATATCATTCCTTATGGTCGTAATTCATCAGGTAACAATATCGCAGGGATTGCCACTGCTGCTGAAGGGATTTTTGGTGTCGATGCATCTACATTAAATTTAGCACAAGCTGCTTATATTGCAGGGATTCCGCAATCACCTTATGCGTACACACCTTTTAAGCAAACTGGCGAACTAAAATCGGAAGAAGGTTTACAACCAGGGATTAACCGGATGAAAACGGTTCTTTACCGTATGCAAGAAGCTGGCTATATTACAGAAGCAGAATACGAGGAAGCTATAAACTATGACATTACACAAGACTTCCGTGAACCTGTTCCTCGAGCAACGGACTTGTATCCTTGGATTACAGCAGAAATCGAAAGTCGTGCTACAAAAATTATGGCCAAAATATTAGCGGAACGTGATGGCATTGATCCCGAGCGTTTAGATGAAGAAGAAAATCTAATGGAGAAATATGCAATTCTAGCAGACCGTGATATCCGCTCTTCGGGTTATCGCATCCACTCAACAATCGATAAAAATATGTATGATGCAATGAACGAAGCAGCCAAAAACTTTAAATACTATGGTCATACGTATACGGCTACTACAACAAATGAAGAGGGCGAAGAAATCGAGATTCAAATGCCTGTTCAAGTAGGTAGCGTATTAATGGAAAACGCCACTGGCCGTATCATTAGCTTCGTTGGAGGTCGTGACTTTGAAGTGGAAGAGCTCAATCATGCGACACAAGCTTTTCGTCCAAATGGTTCAACAATGAAACCATTACTTACCTATGGTCCGGCAATTGAATACGGCGTAATTGGAGCTGGGAGTCCTGTTGTCGATGTGAAATTCTCAATTCCTGGGTATAGTCCATCCAACTATTTGGAAAGCGAAGAGCGTGGAATTATGCCCGCACGTGAAGCTCTTGCTCACTCTCAAAACTTAACAGCACTACGCTTATATGACTCTATTTTAGATCGTAAACCTGCCACTTTTTTAGAAAAGATGGGCTTTAGTAAATTAACAGATGGCGATTATGTGAACCTTTCAACGGCAATCGGTGGCTTAACAGTCGGAACGAGCGTCGAAGAAAATACAAATGCATTTGCTACATTTGCCAATAACGGACAGTTTATCGATGCTTATATGATTGACAAAATTGTGGACCTTGATGGCAATGTGATATATGAACATAAAGCAGAGGCCGTTCAAGTATTTAGTCCAGAAACATCATATATCGTGACAGACATGATGCGTGATGTGTTAGAGTACGGTACGGGGACACGTGCAAGAAGCATGTTAAAGTTCTCAAGTGACTTTGCCGCAAAAACAGGCACAACGCAAGATTATAAAGATGTATGGCTAGTTGGGTATAATCCAAATATTACGCTAGGTGTATGGTTAGGATACGATCAACAACGTACACTCAATACGTTTAACACGACATATTTCCAACCAAGTACACGCGTCAATATGTTATGGGCATCTTTAATGAATGCTGCTTATGACACCAATAGTGAACTCGTAGGGACAAAAGAGCGATTCCAACGTCCTAAAGATGTAATAAATGCTTCATTCTGTGGTATTTCAGGGCTAGCACCTTCTGCAGCGTGTTCAAATGCCGGGCTCGTTCGCTCAGATTTATTTAACCGCAACGCCTTTATCCCATCACGGATAGATGACAGCTTTGGATCGGGGGCATCACTTGTTGAAATTGACGGCAAGTATTATCAAGCATTAAATTCAACACCAGCTGAATTTATTTCTCGTAGTGGTTTGGGTTTAAATCCAACCTTCGCAAAAAGGATGCTCGGACGCTTAGGTGGGGACCCGGCAAAATTATTACCAAACAACTCATCATTGGGCACATCCTCACTAAGTGGCAGCACATTTAATGCGGATAGTGCAGCACCGGAAGCTGTCGCTGCTTCACTAGCAGGAAACACAATGAACTGGTCAAAATCAGTATCAAATGATGTTGTCGGTTATCGTGTTTACAATGTAACAGGGGGAGCGAGGACACTCGTTTCATCCATTAGCGGATCTGGGCGACGGAGTATTACTGTTCCTGATGGGCACGCATATATAGTCGTTGCTGTTGATATTACGGGTCGTGAATCTGCTCCATCAAATCCAATTACAATAGCACCTCCAGAGCCAACAGAACCTGTTGAACCAAGTGATCCAAATAACAACGGTTCCTCTACTAACGGCAATGGCAGTGAAAATGGGAACAATGGTAATGGATCTGGAAACGAACCAAACAACAACGGAGAAAACAATAACCCAAATAATAATAACGGCAATGAATCAAATGATTCGGATGTAAATGGAGATAATGGAAACGGCAATATCCCTGAACCTGAAATACCCAATCCTCCACCATCCGATGAAGGGCTATAAAATTTAGTTATAAATACTACTTCTTTTTCATTACTTAGTAAAAAAAGCGTTAGGCAATATCATATGCCTAACGCTTTTTGATTTTTATTTTGCTAAAACGGATGTTAAAATCGCTACCGCTTCATCGATTTCTTCGTTTGAAACCGTTAACGGCGGGAGTAAACGAATGACTTTTGGACCTGCTGCAACCGTTAATAGTCCTGCCTCATCTAAAGCAGTTACGTACGGTGCTACATCCTCACCCCAACCGATTCCTAACATTAACCCTTTGCCATTCACCGTTACATGCGGCAATGCTTCTTGTAGCTTTGCAATCAGATACGCTGATTGTTCTTGTACATTTTGTAAAAACGCCTCGTTAAATACATAGTCAAGTACCGTTTGTGCAACAGCTACACCGAGTGGGTTACCACCAAATGTTGTACCATGTGTACCTGCACTAAATGTATCAAATAATTCAGCTGTACCTAAAATACCGCCGATTGGGAAGCCCCCCCCAAGACCTTTTGCCATGGATACGATATCGGGCTTTAATACCGTTTGTTCAAATGCAAAACGTGTCCCTGTACGCCCAATGCCTGTTTGTACTTCATCTACAATTAATAAAATGTCTGTCGATTGATGGATTTCATGAATCGCTGCTGCAAACTCCTCTGTTACAGCGTTTACACCGCCTTCACCTTGAATTATTTCCAGCATAATTGCCGCTGTTTCACCATCGACTGCTGCTTTTAACGCTGCTACATCATTGAATGGTAACGTGACGAACTCACTTACTAACGGACCAAATCCATTGCGCACTTTATCTTGACCTGTCGCACTCATCGCACCAAATGTACGACCATGGAATGATTGTTCGAATACGAGGATTTTATGTTTCCCTGTATGTTTACGCGCTAATTTAATCGCCGCTTCATTTGCCTCAGCACCACTGTTACAAAAGAAAGCATGTGATAAATGCACATCCTTCACAAGTGTTTCCGCTAGCTTTTCTTGCCCCGGACTTTCGAATAAGTTACTAATATGCCATAGCTTTTCACTTTGCTCCTGAATGGCTTTGACAATTGCTGGATGTGCATGACCAAGTGCACATACTGCGATACCGCTCGTAAAATCTAAATAGCGCTTACCATTTGTATCAAACACTTCTGTTCCTTTGCCTTCAACAATCGCAATCGGTCTTCTTGCATAGTTTTGAAATAATGCACCCATTCTCTTCACTTACCCTTCATTTTTAATCGTTGTCCCTGTTAATGTATCACTGACAATTTGGACAGATGGAATGCCTGCATGTAGACAAGCAACAGCACCTTGTACTTTTGGAATCATCCCACCGTAAATATGCCCTTCTTCAATCCAACCATTAATGTCTGCTTCCGTTACTTCCTTTTGATACTCATCATAAATGCGAATACCTGCAACATCTGTTACGAGCAGTAAACTTTCTGCTTTCACCGCTAAAGCGATTTCGCTTGCGACTGTATCGCCATTAATATTAAGTGCCTGCCCTTCTGTTGTTGTACCGATACAAGCGACTACTGGTACAATACCCGCTGCTGTTAGTGCATCCAGAAGCGCTGTATTCACATTTGTTACTTCCCCAACAAAACCATACGTCTCTTTGTCTAAATATGTACTCTCTAAAAGGGTACCGTCAAAGCCGTTTAATCCAACCGCTGTAATCCCCGCGGCGTTCAGCTCATGCACAAGTGCTGGATTGACTTTGCCAATTAAAGTCGATTGGACAAGGTCAATCATTTCTGCCGTTGTCACACGTAAACCGTTGACCGTATGCGATTCGATATTCGCTTTTTTTAGCTCCCGGTTAATCGCCGGGCCACCGCCATGTGTAATAATTAACTGATACCCCTCATCTTGCAATGCCTTGAAATTACGAAAGAAGGCCTCATTTAGACCTTCTAACGTACTACCCCCAAGCTTAATCACCATTTTACGAGCGGTATGCTGCGTTGATTTGAACGTAGTCATAAGTTAAATCACACCCCCATGCAAAGCCGTGTCCTTCTCCTACTTCCAACGACACGTCAATTTTCACTTCTTGTTGTTTTAAAATTTCGATTAACTCTTCTTCAGAAAATTTGATTGGCTCGCCCTTTTCTACCATTGTCGCGCCGCCAATTTTAATTGTAATTTTTTCGGGATCGACCGTTGCACCACTATAGCCAACTGCAGCAATAATGCGTCCCCAGTTTGCATCACAGCCAAATACTGCTGTTTTTACAAGTGGTGAACCGACTACTGTTTTCGCAATTTTACGTGCTTCTTCATCTGAAATCGCACCATCAACCTCTACTTCAATTAATTTCGTTGCGCCTTCTCCGTCACGTGCAATCGCTTTTGCTAAATCTTCTGCTACTAAACGTAGTGCTGTATAGAAGTTTTCCCAATCTGGATGTGCGGGTGATAGTGGCTCGTTGCCTGCTAAACCGTTTGCCATCACCACAACTGTATCATTTGTTGATGTATCACCATCTACTGTAATCGCATTAAATGTGACGTTTGTAATTTCTGATAAGGCTTTTTGTAATTCCGCTGATTCAATATTCGCATCTGTCGTAATAAAGCCTAGCATTGTCGCCATATTCGGCTCAATCATCCCAGAACCTTTCGCTGTACCTGATACGATGACTTCCTGTCCATCAATGTTCGTTGCGTAAGCTGTATTTTTCATCACTGTATCCGTTGTTAAAATCGCTTGTGCAAATTCGTTGCCGCTCTCTACATCATTATTTGGTGCTAACATGTCAACGCCTTTTTTCACTGGCGCTAGATTCATAATTTCACCGATTACACCCGTTGATGCTACCCCTACTAAATACGGTTCGATGCCCAGCTTTGCCGCAGCTAAGCTTTGCATTTCATACGCATCTGCAATCCCTTGCTTCCCTGTACACGCATTGGCATTGCCTGAGTTTACAATGATCGCCTGCATTTTCTGGGTATTGTACACGACTTCTTTTGTTACTTTTATCGGTGCAGCTTGCACGATATTTGTCGTAAATACACCTGCGACAGATGCCGGCACTTCACTGACTAAAATCGCCAAATCTTTTTTCCCTTTTTTAATACCGCAATGTACTCCCGCAGCTGTAAACCCTTTCGGTGAAACAACATTACTACTTGATAGTTTCTTTAGTTCAATCGTTGTCATAATATCCTCCTTAAATGAATAGCGGCACGACTTGTAAGCCTGTCGTTTGCGGTAAATTCATTTGTACATTCATATTTTGAATTGCCTGACCAGCAGCACCTTTGACTAAATTATCAATCACCCCGATAATGGTTGCACGGCCTGTTCGTTCATCTAACTTGGCATACACATCACAGTAGTTGGAACCTTTTACACGATTTGTGCCGACTGATCCAGCTTGGTCAATGACACGGACAAATGGGTGATTTTTATATGTTTCTTGTAAACAATTCATTAAATCTGCTTGTGTCACCCCTGGCATTACTTGTGCATAAGACGTCGCTAAAATCCCACGTGTCATCGGTACTAAATGGGTGTTAAATGAAATTTTTGTCTCTACCCCAGCAAACATACTAATTGCCTGCTCAATTTCCGGAATATGTTGATGTTCATTTATTTTATAAATCGAAAATGCTTCGTTCGCTTCGCTAAAATGAGTCGTTTGCGATGGTTTGTTCCCCGCACCCGAAATACCGCTCTTAGCATCAATGACTAAAAAGCTTGGGTCAATTAACTTTTCTTTTAGTAATGGTAAAAGTGATAACAAAACAGCCGTCGGATAACAGCCAGGATTTGCGATTAGTTTCGCTTCTTTAATCGCCGCTTCGTTCCATTCTGTTAAACCGTAAATACTTACGTCGATTGCTTCCTGCGGTGCCGGCTCCTTTTTATACCATTGCTTATAGCTTTCTACATCTTTTAGACGAAAATCACCCGATAAGTCGATTAACTTCGGCCCTTTATCGATTAATGGAGGAAATAAGCTGCTTGAAACTCCCGAAGGCGTACTTGCAAATACCACGTCAAACTCACTTAATACGTCGTAATCAATTTTTTGCAGTGGTTGATCGTTAATATCGATTAAATGAGGAAACTTCGCTGAAAAGACCGTCCCTTCCTCTGATGATGTAAATAATGTTAACTTTTCTACTTCTTTATGATTATATAAAAAACGAATTAACTCTAAACCACCATAACCAGTGGCACCGATAATTCCAACTTTCATTTCCTTCACCTCATAATGGGAAAGACACCATTCATGACACATGATACTTTCCTTTATATATTGTCAATAAACCTTGTTTAAACGATTAAGATAAAAACAGTATAGTGCTGTATAAATATTTAGTCAACTGTATTTTTATATAATCTTAAAATATTCAGAATTAACTTATCGATATGATTTACATTCCTCTTCATGTTCAACTAAATATTTAAGCAATGTAATAAGGAGATATTTCGACAGTCCTTCGAAATATCTCCTTTCACATAATCATTATAGTATGCATATAAGTGTATAAAAATTAATAACTATACAATTTTTTATTTTTTATTCCGTGTGTATCCCTATAGCCTTTATCAACCGAGGAAATTACTCTTCCATCGTTGAAAGATCGCCAGTCGGTAAGTTCAGTTCCCATGCTTTTAGGACTCGGCGCATAATTTTACCGCTACGTGTTTTTGGTAATTTATCTTTAAATTCGATTTCTCGCGGGGCTGCGTGTGCAGAAAGTCCATGTTTAACAAACTCTTTAAGATCTTCCTCTAATTGTTCAGATGGCTCCACACCTTCACGCAATGCTATGAATGCTTTAATGATTTCACCCCGCAACGGATCAGGCTTACCGATAACGCCCGCTTCTACAATATCTGGATGTTCTAATAATTTACTTTCAACCTCAAATGGACCTATACGTTCACCAGCTGTCATAATGACGTCATCAACACGTCCTTGGAACCAGAAATAGCCGTCATCATCCATATAGGCTGAATCACCAGATACATACCATTCTCCTTTTAAAAAATACGAATCATACTTTTCAGGATTATTCCAAATTTGACGCATCATACTTGGCCAACCTTTACGAATCGCTAAATTCCCCATCGTAAACGGTGGTACTTCATTCCCTTGATTATCGACAATTGTTGCATAAACTCCCGGTACGGGTTTCCCCATTGACCCTGGTTTAATGTCCATACTCGGATAGTTACAAATCATATGTCCACCCGTTTCAGTCATCCACCACGTATCATGAATACGGTGCCCCAACGCTTCTACCCCCCAGCGGATTACTTCTGGGTTTAGCGGCTCCCCAACCGATAAAACGTGACGTAGTGATGACAAATCATATCGCTCTAATACACTATGCCCCGCACCTGCAAGCATACGAAACGCTGTTGGTGCACTATACCAAACCGTTACACCGTAATCTTGAATCGCACTATACCAGGCTTGTGGACTGAAACGACCTCCTAAGATTAAGCTTGTTGCACCGTTTAACCACGGACCAAAAATGCCATAAGCTGTACCTGTTACCCAACCTGGATCAGCCGTACACCAGTAAATATCATCCTCATTTAAATCTAGTACCCATTGAGTTGTTTGATATTGTTGCACCATTGCATAATGGACATGTAGTACGCCTTTTGGTGCACCCGTTGAGCCAGACGTGTAATGAAGAACCATGCCGTCTTCTTTGTCAACCCACTCTATATTAAATTTATTGGAGGCAGATTGCATACGTTTATTAAAGTCTACGATTTTATCTGTTTCTTCAATATGATCTCCTACAAGAAAAATCGTTTTTAAATGTGGTAGCTTTTCTACCGGCACTCGTGAAAGTAGTGCTGGGGTCGTCACTAGCGCAACGGCTTCACTATCCAAAAGGCGATCATATACTGCCCCTTCCATAAATGCTTCAAATAATGGACCCACAATAACACCCATTTTTAAAGCCCCTAGTAGTGAGAAATACAATTCAGGCGAACGAGGCATGAAAATAAACATCCGATCCCCTTTTTTCATATCCGTCGCTTCTTTCAACACATTCGCTGCTTTATTTGTGAATAACTTCATGTCATGAAATGAATACGCTTCTTTGCGTACGCCATCATTGTAATAAAGTGCCACTTTATTTTTGCGATATGTTTCTGTATGACGATCAATGGCTTCATAGGCCATATTCACCTTTCCCGTTTCATACCAGCTAAATGCCTTCTCCGTTTCTTGCCAATCATGTGTTATTACTGTTTCCTCATAGCTCGTTAGGCGATGATTCCCCGGAATTGCGGCTAGTTTTTCTAACATTTTCATCCCCATGAAAATTACCCCTTTCTTCGAGAACATATATATATTTTACAATATTAAAACATTAATTAGCAAAATATTTTAAATTTTTAGATTGTTAAGTATTTCTTCACAAATGCTAGCGTATTTTTGCATAAAATCAGTTATAATAGATACATCTTACTGGGGTGGTGTAGAAATGGAACATATTAAAACATTTTACAGTATCACAAAGGAGA
Source organism: Lysinibacillus sp. RU7 (assembly GCF_057837305.1). Lineage (NCBI taxonomy): Bacteria > Bacillati > Bacillota > Bacilli > Caryophanales > Bacillaceae > Lysinibacillus > Lysinibacillus sp. RU7. Next base: position 41,959 of record NZ_JBYQFK010000015.1, read on the forward strand.
CTAAACACGGTCCCATCATTGTTGAGGGCCCTGTCCCAGCAGAACAACTAGCCTTGTATACGTTACATGAAGGTTTAATTGCTTTCAGGCCTCCTAAACAACAACACGAAGCATTAATTGGCATCGCAAAGCTGGACGAAGGGCGTATTATTATCGCGCGCAATGGGGATGTAATCGTAGGTTACGTTACATATTTATATCCAGATCCATTGGAACGATGGGCAGAGGACCGAATCGATAATATGATTGAACTTGGCGCAATCGAAGTCATTTCAGATTATCGCGGGACAGGTGTAGGAAAAAAATTAGTTGAAGTCTCCTTTATGGCAGATGAAATGGAAGATTATCTCGTTATTACAACGGAATATTATTGGCATTGGGATTTAAAAGGAACAGGTCTTAACGTATGGGATTACCGCAAAATGATGGAGAAGATGATGAGTACCGCTCATTTTGAGTATTATGCAACAGACGACCCTGAGATTACATCCCATCCAGCGAACTGCCTGATGGCTCGAGTTGGAAAACGCGTCGGTCCCAATACAATCGAGCGATTCGACAGACTACGATTTAAAAATCGATATATGTATTAGTTCATATTTCTAATGGAATAGTTTAAGAGTATTATAAAGTTCACAACATTTATACAAAGGGGAATCGTATATGATTGTTGAAGAAATTATGCAAACTGATGTATGTACACTTAAGCCAACAGATACCGTAAATGATGCTGTCCGTTTAATGCGGGAAAAGAAAATTCGTCACCTACCTATCGTTGACGAAAATGAAACAGTTGTCGGAATTGTCACAGACCATGATATCAAAAAAGCGTTACCATCGTGCTTAAAAGAGGAAGCAAATTCAGTCACGTACGATGCACCACTGGCAGACATCATGGTGAAAGAGCCGATTATCGGTCATCCATTAGATTTTGTAGAAGAAGTCGCTCTCACATTCTATGAAAATAAAATTAGTTGTTTACCTATCGTTTCAGGTGGTCAACTTATTGGTATCGTCACAACAACCGATGTTCTCTATCGCTATATTGAGCTAACAGGGGCAAATCAACCCGCTTCTAAGCTCGATATTCGTGTCACTAATAAGCCCGGTGTGTTACACGAAATTACGAGCGTTATTAGCCAACATAAAGCCAATGTATTAAGCGTGCTCGTTTATCCAGATAGTGAAAGTGACAATACCCGCATTTTAAGTGTTCGCCTACAGGTGATCAATCCTTTAGCTATTATTGAAGACTTACGAAAGAAAGGGTTTCATGTTTTATGGCCAAACCTTCCAGGGGTAAAACTATGAAAAATGCTGTCTTTATTTATTCTCCTGATCAACTAGGCTATAAATTTTCAGACTCGCATCCGTTTAATCATAAACGCTTATTACTCACAATCGATTTATTAAAAAATATCGGTGCACTTTCCGACGATGACATTGTCCCTGCACGTATGGCAACAGATGAAGAAATTGCACTTGCTCACGATGCACAATACATTGATATTGTCAAAAAAGCAGGCCGTGGTGAACTTACACCACAACAAGGTGAAGCATATGGCATTGGAACAGAAGATACACCGATGTTTAAGGACATGCATGAAGCAAGTGCCTTACTTGTTGGTGGGACATTGCAAGCGGTTGACTATGTACTACAAGGGAAATCTCGTCATGCGTTAAACTTAGGTGGTGGATTGCATCATGGGTTCCGTGGTCGCGCATCGGGTTTTTGTATTTATAACGATAGCAGTGTGGCGATTCGTTATATGCAAGAAAAATATGGGTTACGCGTATTATATGTCGATACGGATGCCCATCATGGTGACGGTGTACAATGGGCATTTTACGATGACCCAAATGTTTGTACTTTATCCATTCATGAAACAGGACGCTATCTTTTCCCTGGTACAGGAAATATTACAGAGCGTGGAAATGGCGAAGGTTACGGTACATCCTTTAACTTCCCCATTGATGCTTTTACAGAAGATGACAGCTTCCTCGAAATTTACGAAGCTTCCATGCGCGAAGTATTTGAATTTTTCAAGCCGGACGTAGTGTTAACACAAAACGGTGCCGATGCACATTACTTTGACCCACTTACACATCTATATGGCACCATGAAAATTTATCGTGAAATACCGAAGCTTGCACATAAGCTTGCACACGAATATTGCGATGGACGATGGATTGCCGTTGGTGGGGGTGGATATGATATATGGCGTGTTGTCCCACGCGCTTGGTCACACATTTGGGTGGAAATGACCGATCAACAACATCCGGCAGGTCCACTGCCTCAAGCTTGGCTCGATCGGTGGCAGCCTGAATCACCCGTACCGTTTATCCCAACGTGGGAAGATCCAACTCCATTATATGAGCCGATTCCACGGAAAGCAGAGATCGAAGAAAAGAATGCCCAAATGCTTGCGAAGGCATTGCATATGATTCGCAATGAGAAACGATAAAAAGGTTCCGCCTCAAAATACCTTTGAGGCGGAACCTTTTATTATTGTTTCACTGAATCTCGCATTTCGATGCGGTGTGGTAGAATCACGCTTTGTTGTTCTACCTTCTCTTTATTCATTAATTTCGTCAGTAAGCGCATCGCTACTGCTCCAATATCGTATAAAGGCAAGACAACACTTGATAACTGTGGACGTACCATACGTGCTAATTTAGAGTTTTCAAAACTAATCACTTCTAAATCTGCTGGCACTTGTCTACCTGCATCTTGTGCACCGTGAATAATGCCAATAGCCAATTCATCACTCCCTGCAAAGAAAGCCGTTGGGGCATTATCAAATTGACTTACCTCTTCGTATGCTGCAATGCCGTTATCATACGTATCTTCTTCTGAAACGATCAGTGACTCATCTACTGTTAATCCAGCATCTTCTAATGCTTTTTTATACGCTGCTAGCTTATATTGCGTAACGGTATAACTTTGTGGTGCTGATATAAAGGCAATACGGGTATGGCCATTATCCAGTAGGACCTTTACCGCTTCATATGCCGCCTGATAATAGTCAATATTCACAGAAGGGACTTCTTTCAATTCATCCACTGAACCGGCTAAAACAATCGGCACAGGAGAATGATCCATCGAATCTTGAATTTTTTCTGTCACTCTATCTGTCATCATAACAATACCATCTACTTGCTTTCCGAGCATCGTATCTAAAAGTGTTAGCTCTTTCTCTTCGTTTTGGTCAGAGTTTGCTAAAATAATATTATATCGATACATTGTCGCGATATCCTCGATACCACGTGCTAATTCAGCGTATAAATTATTTGAAATATCCGGAATAATAACGCCTACCGTTGTTGTTTTTTTACTCGCTAAACCACGCGCTACGGCATTCGGCCTATATTCTAATCGCTCGATGACTTCTAAAACCTTTTTACGTGTTGCTGGCTTGACATTTTGGTTTCCGTTTACAACACGGGAGACGGTTGCCATCGATACATTTGCTTCACGTGCTACATCATAAATTGTAACAGTCAATGTATTTGCCTCCTTTATATGCAATGTCTTTACCCCATCATACGATAATTTTCTTGCTTCTTTCAATAAAAAGAGAAGGGTTTCTTCTAAAGAATAAGTAAATTGCTCGGAATTCTGTCAAAAATAATAGCTCGCTTCGCAAATTTCGCGAAACGAGCCTCAAGTAACTACGCTTTAACTTCGTATTTCTTCATGAATTTTAATACTTCTTCATAGAATGCGTCGAATGTTGGGATATCCATTTGTTGCTGCGAATCTGATAATGCTACAGATGGATCTGGGTGTACCTCAGCCATTACACCGTCCGCACCGATTGCAATCGCCGCTTTCGCACATGGTAATAATAAGTCACGACGACCTGTAGAATGCGTCACGTCAACCATTACTGGTAAATGTGTTTCTTGTTTTAAAATTGGTACAGCTGAAATATCTAACGTATTACGTGTTGCTTTTTCATACGTACGAATACCGCGCTCACAAAGGATAATGTTTTCATTTCCTTTTGACATAATGTATTCCGCTGCATGAATGAATTCATCGATTGTTGCCGCTAAACCACGCTTTAATAACACCGGTTTATTTGTTGCCCCTGCTGCTTTTAATAGCTCGAAGTTTTGCATATTACGCGCACCGATTTGAATGACATCAATATAATCTAAAGCATGCTCTAAATCTGTTGGTGTGACGATTTCTGTAATGACACCTAAACCGTATTCCTGTGACACGCGTTTTAAAATTTGTAAACCTTCTAAGCCTAGACCTTGGAAATCGTATGGCGATGTACGTGGTTTATATGCACCACCACGGATTAATTTTAAGCCTTTTGCTTGAATGGACTCTGCTACTGCCGCTACTTGCTCATAAGATTCTACTGAGCATGGACCGAATACAAATGATGGTGCACCAGCGCCAATTAATTCACCATTCACATTAATGACAGTATCTTCTGACTTTTCTTTACGCGAAACGAGTAATTCTTTCTTCTTCTCTGCCTCTAATTGCTTTAATGCCGTTTTGAAAATTTGTTTAAAAATATAATCAACTGTCATTTGATTTAAAGGACCGTTGTTATGCTCTTTAATGAGGTTTAGCATATGGCGTTCGCGTAGAGGATCATAACGATTCACACCTTGCTTTTCTTTAATCTTACCGATTTCATTTACTACTTCTGCTCGCTCATTGATTAAGCGTAAAATTTCTAGGTTTAATCCATCAATCCGACTACGTAAACCCTCTAATTCGTGTTGATTCATCATTCTTTCTCCTCTCCCCTGTACCCTGCTCTTTCAGAACGCTGAAATGTATGATACATTTTAGAATAATAACACTATTATAATAAACAAATACTAGAATGTCACGTCTTTTTAATTTAGCGCTTCAACTCGCTAAAGTATTTTTATTTATATCAAGAAAGGAAGCGGTTTCATTGACAGAAAAATTATTTGCACTTGATATCGGGACACGTTCAGTCATAGGTATCATTTTAGAAGTAAATCAAGATCATTATCATGTGACAGATATTTTAATTAAAGAACATAAAGAACGCGCAATGGTCGATGGTCAAATACATAATGTCCTCTATGTCGCTGAACTCATTACTGAAATTAAAGCACAGTTAGAAAAAAAGCATGGTCCGTTAACTAAAGTAAATGTAGCTGCTGCTGGTCGTTCATTAAAGACAGAACAAGCAAGTGTGACCATTAACATAAAAAATCGCCCAATCTTTACAGAAGAAGATATTGCGCGATTAGAACTACAGGCTGTCCAACAAGCACAGGCACAACTCTTGCAACAAAAAGAGGATGGAAAACTCAATCACTATTATTGTGTCGGTTATTCTGTACTTTATTACCGTTTAGATGGAGAAGAAATTGGTAGTTTGCTCGACCAGCAAGGAGATGAGGCAACAGTAGAAGTCATTGCTACATTTTTACCACGTGTCGTGGTAGAATCCCTACTGGCAGCATTAAAGCGAGCAAATTTAGAAATGGAAGCCTTAACACTCGAGCCCATTGCAGCGATTAACGTCTTAATCCCTTCCACAATGCGCCGTTTAAATGTAGCCCTTGTTGATATTGGTGCGGGTACATCCGATATTGCCATTACCGATAAGAGCACGATTGTCGCTTACGGTATGGTACCAACAGCTGGAGACGAAATTACAGAAGCATTAAGTGATCATTACTTGCTTGATTTCCCTGTTGCTGAAATAGCGAAGCGCCAAATGCATACCGAGGAACAAATTGCGATTCAAGATATTTTAGGATTTGATGAATTTCATCCGCGTGAGGAAGTATTAGCCGCGATTATGCCAGCCATTGAAAATTTAGCTACATCGATTGGTAATGAGATTTTACGTTTAAACAATCATGTGGCACCAAAGGCTGTTATGCTTGTCGGTGGTGGTAGTTTAACACCTAACTTAACAGAAGAGCTGTGTAAAGTATTAAATTTACCTCCAAATCGGGTCGCTGTTCGTGGCATTGATGCGATCCAAAACTTAACAAAAGATGAAGGAATCCCTGTTACACCAGAACTTGTCACACCAATTGGGATTGCGATTGCCGCGAAGAAAGCACCGATTCATTATATGACCATCACGGTTAATGAACAGATTGTACGCCTTTTCGAATTAAAAGAAATGACCGTAGCAGATGCCTTTTTAGCAGCGAATATTCGAGCAAAGCAACTGTATGGTAAACCGGGGCATGGGTTATCCCTTACGGTGAACGGGCAAGATATTTTCATTCCAGGGGAACACGGTCAGCCGGCCACGATTTTAGTAAACGGCGAAGAGGCCTCAACCAAAACACTGATTAAAAGCAGCGACCGCATTGAACTCATTGAAGGAAAAGATGGACAACCAGCAACAGCAACGGTGCGTGATATTGTAGATGGCGCCTCTTCACTATCGATTATCATTCAAGGTACGCCTTATGCAATCGAACCAAACGTATTGGTCAATGGGGAAGTCGCATTAATGGAACAGCAGCTAAAAGACCGGGATGTCATAACGTTTGAAACAGTGAATACAATCGAAGAGGTTTTTCATCATACAAACAATAGCGAATATATACACAAATTAGGAGCATTCTTTGTACATATCGATGGTAAACCAACGATGTTACCGGAGTTTTCAGCACAGTTATTTGTCAATGGTAAGCCTGCTAAGCTACATTACCCGATACAAAACGGGGATCGCATTACGTTTGAACAAGGGATGCTACCAACAGCGCAATTAATTGCCAATTCACTCCATATCAATTTAGAAGATAAAATCGTAGTGACATTCCAAAATGAACGAATCGAGCTCTCGAAAGTAGCACGAGAAGTAGTCGTAAATGGAACAGTTGTACAGCCCAATGCCACTATTTTAAACGGGGTAACACTTCAATTTAAAGAAAAAGATTTAAGTAAATGGATTTATCAAGATGTCTTCCGCTTCTCAAACTGGCAGTTACCAGTTGCCTTTAAAGGGCAGTTTAATATTTTACGCAACGGTGAGCCGTCTAGCTTCGATGCCGAAATCTTTGGTGGGGATGTATTGGCAATTCAGTTAATCGAACAACCAATCTCCTCCATAACATAAAAAAGTAAGGACTTTTCAATAAAAAGGATGGCCAGAAAGTAAAACTTTCTAGCCATCCTTTTATACAAATTAAGATTTAGACGCTTCTGAAACTTTATGATCATGTAAGTCTTCTTGCGCCGTAGCTACTACTTGGCCAATACTTGCTGTCGCTTCTGCAATTGTCTCCTCGACAGCTGCAATCAATTCATCTAGAGGTTCTTCTCCTTCAGCTGACACAGTGCCGTCATCAAAAACAGTTGGCGTTTTAGACGTTTTTGATTTTACTTTGTCGACTAATTGTGTTGACTGCTCTTTTAACTGTTGAGAAAGCTGCGCTGTTTTTTCTTTTGCTGATGCGGATAGCTCTGCGCTCTTATCTTTTAAATTGACGGCTTGATATGCCATATCTCCACGTAATTCACGGCCTGCTTTCGGTGCCAATAATAACCCCGCAGCAGCACCAACAATCCCTCCAACGAGCGCTCCAATGATAAAATCTTTCATATTCACAGACTCTTCGTCCGTATAAATGGATCGATTACTATCCACATAATATACTTGCGGTAAATTTGATGATTCTTTTCCATATTGTTGTTCACTCATAACATACACCCTCTTCACTTATTGTTTATTCTTTTCTTGAGTAGGATTATCTACTACAGCAATATCCTGCTCTTGAATTGTTTTGCGTTGGCGCCACTTATCAGCAATTTCCATCGCCACATTGCTCCACTGCACGACTTGTGCAATCTTTTCTTCATTACGTCCAACTTCTTTCGAAACAGCCGTTGTAATACGTTGAACAGATGTATTTAAACCATTAACAGAATCACCAATTCCTTTAACTGCCTGTACAACGGAATTGAGCTTTTCTGATTTCTCTGAAATATCATCCGCTAATGAATTCGTTTTTGTTAAAAGAGTTGTCGTCTCACGTGTGATCCCTTCCATTTGTCCTTCAATACCTGCCACCGTTGACGCAATATTATTTAACGTATTTTTTAGTGAGAATAATGTGACCCCTACGCTAATACATAACACTAAAAAACCAATTGCTGCAATGAGTGCCGCTATATACAGTACTACTTCCATATGATGACCTCCTATACGTAGTTATGTTTTATGTTCGACAAAATGTAAAAAAATCCTGCATCAATTATTCGAAAAAACATTGATTTAAAATCGCGGCTCTTCACCCAAACGTGTACTTGACCGCACATTCCGTTACGGGCGGACGCTTTCCGCGGGCGAGGTCGAGCCTCCTCGTCGCTCATTCTTCGCTGCTCCTGTCGCTGCGCTTTCGTCGCAAATAAATTTCCTGCGGGGTCTCGGGCCAACATGATGTTGGTCACAAAGGCGTTGTCACAGGACGTGACGGTTTTAGCCTTTGTTCTTCTACAGCTTTTCCCGCTGGAGTCGCCGCCCTTCACTCCATGTGCTTTTAGAATCCTACATTTTTTAATCAAGAACATATTTTAAATCGCTTAGCACTATTTTTGCCAAAAACAGCCTATTCTTTAACGTTAAAGAATAAGCTGTTTTACTAACCTTTGTTACATACTACCTTACTGCTCATTTCACTAAACAACTTGTTCATTTATGCACAATGTTTATATTTTATTCGCCTTTTAACAATTGCTCAAATGCATTCTGGAATTTATGTACGTCTCCTGCGCCCATAAATAAGAATACTGCATCTTTATGTGCTTGTAACACATGAATTTCCTCTGTTTTCAGGATGTCGCTGCCTTCAATGAGATTAGCTAAATCAGCAATTGTTAGGGAACCTGCTTGCTCACGTGCCGACCCAAATATATCACATAAATATACTGCATCCGCTTTCTCTAAGCTATTTGCAAATTCTTGCAAGAACGCTTGCGTACGTGTAAATGTATGCGGTTGGAAAACAGCGACAATTTCACGATCTGGATACTTTTGACGAGCTGCTTGTAGCGTTGCCGAAATTTCTGTTGGATGATGTGCATAGTCATCTACCAATACATTATTCCCTATTTTTGTTTCCGTAAAACGTCTTTTTACACCGCCATACGTATTTAATCGCTCTTGTATAAGTTCGGCTGGAATCCCTTCATAATGACATAGTGAAATAACTGCTAACGAGTTTAATACGGCATGGTCACCATAAAGTGGAATAAAGAACTTATGATAAAACTCATTGCGTACATACACTTCGAACTCTGTACCTTCTGTCGTTTTGACAATATTACGTGCAGCAAAATCATTTTCTGCTCCAAAGCCATAATAGACAACCGGTACATTCGCTTGAATTTTTTGTAGTTGTTCATCATCACCACATGCAATAATTGCTTTTTTCACTTGTAAGGCGAGTTCTTGGAAAGCGCTGTATACATCATCGATATTTTTAAAATAATCCGGATGATCAAAATCAATATTAGTCATGACTGCATAATCTGGGTGGTACGCTAAAAAGTGGCGACGGTACTCACATGCTTCCATAACAAAATAGGCTGCATCTTGTTTACCTGAACCCGTGCCATCACCAATTAAAAACGATGTCGGCATATATCCACCAATGACATGACTCATCAAACCAGTTGTGGATGTTTTACCATGTGCACCTGTAATGGCAATAGATGTATATCGACCGATATAGTCCCCTAAAAATTTATGATAGCGAATGACTTCTACACCTATTTCACGTGCTTTCACTAACTCTGAATGGTCATCTGGAAAGGCATTCCCAGCAATGACTGTCATTCCTTCTTGAATATTATTTTCATCGAATGGTTTAATTGTTATATTCCGGTCACGTAAAGGCTGCTCAGTGAAATAATACGTTTCTACGTCTGAACCTTGTACTTGCTCGCCTGCATCAAATAAAATTTGCGCTAACGAACTCATTCCAGAGCCTTTAATACCTGTAAAATGATAAAGTGTCATGTTGAAACCTCCTAGGAGTACGATACTCACAATAAATATTATGGGATAAAAGAGACACATCTCAAACAAAATAAATCAAGATTATGTCATATGCGGAGAAATATAAAAATTATACGTTCCGATTCACTAAAAAAAGATATTACAATCACTTCACCGCATTGTGTAGCAATGAGCTTGCTCTCGCAGTTAATGGTCGTCTCATAAATTTACAGACAAATTTTGATACATAGTCTTCGCTTCTTTACGAACCGAAAAAGCCTGTTCTATTATAGCACTTTTGGTAACAAACGCTATTTAAACAACTTTTCAAATTTTTCGCAAATTAAATTGTACTATTTATCACTGTACATATAAGCATTCAAGCTACTTAAAATTCTTAATGAGTAAATAAAAAATAATATATTACCATTTAGGTAACCGTTGCTTTCCGCTGCAGCACTCGCTTTCCACGGGCGAGATCAAGCCTCCTCGTCGCTCATCCTTCGCGCCTGCGGGGTCTTGATTGTCTCGCTTTTCCCGTAGGAAGCTTTGCTCTGTAGCGAAAGGCGTATGCCGTCAGCTACACTCTCGTGCCTCCGCTACAAGCAACTATTGTTCAATATAATAATCAGTTGCTAAAACTAAAGAAAGATGCTCATTCATTACGGTAGAGGCTGGGCAATTATAGTTGCAAATAGAAAGAAATTGATTTCTTTTAGAGAAGAGAACTGTTTTTCTAGTATATCGAGAAGTATTCGCTTTTTGCCGTAGCGCGCCATAGCCACAGGAGCCGGAACAGGAGATCCAAACAGGCCACGCCTGTTTTAGCTCCTGTGTAGGCTGTGGCAAAGCGCGGAGGCTACGATACTACTTTCTTTTAATACCTATCACTATCTAATTGGTATTTTTAGGATGTATTTTTGCTCATTACGAGTTAAAAATTACTAATCATTATCTTATCAGTAAAAAGACTACTTACAAAGACACATCTCGACCAAAACAGGTCGAGATGTTGGCCTTTTACTAAAAAACCGTGCATCATACACTATTCGAACATCGAAATAATCTCTGATTCCGTAATGAATACTTCCCTCGGCTTGCTACCTCTTTGTTCCGATACAAATCCATGTCGCTCAAGCATATCAACCAGTCTAGCAGCTCGATTATAACCGATTTTATAACGGCGTTGAATCGATGAAGTAGAGGCTGTTCCTTGTTCAAATACGTAACGACAAACTTCCTCAAATAACTCATCTTGCTCATCCGTAACTTCAGCTTTTTTAAGCAGTTCATCATGTTGGAAGAAATACTCTGGCTCTCCTTGCGTACGAACATAAGTAATGATTTCCTCAATCTCGTCATCCGTTACAAAGGTTCCTTGTAAACGTACTGGGGCTGGCATACCGTTTCCTAAATACAGCATATCTCCTCGACCAAGTAAGCGTTCTGCACCTTGCATATCTAAAATTGTACGCGAATCAACAGCAGAAGATACCGCAAATGCAATACGAGTAGGAATATTTGACTTAATTAAGCCTGTAATGACATCAACAGACGGACGTTGTGTTGCCACAATTAAGTGAATACCACAAGCACGTGCCTTTTGGGCAATACGACAAATGGCTTCTTCCACGTCAGCTGGTGACATCATCATTAAATCGGCAAGCTCATCAATGACAATTAAAATATACGGGAGCTTTTGGGCATGTTGGCCTGCTTTTTCAGCTTGTTGATTAAAACGCGTTAAATCACGTACACCGGCATGCATAAATAACTGATAGCGGCGTTCCATCTCTTCAACGGCCCATTTCAGTGCAGCGGTTGCCGCCTTGACATCTGTAATAACGGGACTCACTAAATGCGGAATATGATTAAACGGCGCTAACTCAACCATTTTTGGATCAATCAGCATTAATTTCAATTCATGCGGTGCTGCCTTATAAAGTAAGCTTACAAGAATCGAGTTAATACAAACAGACTTCCCTGAGCCTGTTGCACCAGCAATTAATCCATGCGGCATTTTTCGTAGATCAATCGTCACTGGTTGCCCTGTTAAATCTAGCCCTAATGCGGCTTCTAATGGCGAATCAGACGTTTGGAATCCTTCGCTATTCGTCACTTCAGACAAACGGACTGCTCGAGATACACGGTTTGGAATTTCAATACCGATCGAATGCTTCCCTGGAATTGGTGCATCAATACGGATATCTCGTGCCGCTAGTGCTAGCTTAATATCATCTGCTAAGCCGCGCACTTTACTCACTTTCGTACCATGTGCCACCGTAATTTCAAATTGAGTTACTGCTGGCCCCTGTACAATAGAAACAATTTCCGCTTCGATATGGAAATACGACAGCGCTTTAATTAAGCGCTCTCCTTGTTCATCCATCCAAGCCCAGTCTTCCGTCTTTTCTTCCGGCGGCACTAAAAAGTTTAGCGGCGGCTTTTCATAATGACGGCTGAACTTAGGGGGTGATTCAAATTCAGATTCAAGTTCGAATTGCATTTCATTTTGCTCACTTACAATCACTTTTTGCTCGGACACACCATTATTCTGCTCCATTGCAAGTTCATTTTGAACGGGTGGAACTATGTTTTGCTCGTTCGACGGCTTTTGCTCACTCACATTCATTTTTTGCTCGAATACAACGGCATTTTCATCCATTACCCACTCGTGTTGCTCAGTTTGGATTGCATTTTGCTCGGTCGACGGCTTTTGTTCAGGTACAAGGTTATGTTCCTCGATCATACTATCGTTCTGTTCACTTACCTCTACAGTATGCTGAATTTCGTTATTTTCCACTTCACGTTCTAAAACGGCAACCGCACTGTCACTTAATTGCGTACTCGTTACTACTTCATGAGCAATAGATGGCTCACCAACTGTTAGTGTATGATTTTTTATGACTATATCTGTTTCAGTCGTTGCCACACTTTCAGCCATTGCCTCCTGATTCATTTCCATATTAGCAGGCTTTTGCTTTTTCAATTGCTCTTGCAAAATTTTCTTTGCTAGTAACTTTTCCTTATCGGATTTTAACATAAGTACGTTAAATGGTAATCGACTGCCTGTTGATATTGTTTTCGATTCCTCCGTTTGTACTTGTACAAACTCATTTTGTTGGGCTTGTTCTACATGTAGCTGTCCAATATGAATGGTCGAGTTTTCAATCGTTAAATGCTTCACCTGCATATCTGATAACGGATCTTCATGCTCTTTTGCAACAATAGCCTCTTCCTTCTCTTTAGCTATCCTGTCGAAATCATGTTCTTCGTGAGATGTCAAAGCTGGTTCGATCATACTATCAGCTACTACCGGTTCAGATTCCTCTATCGACTGTCTACTTACTGACGATTCAGTAGTATGGATCTCTACTTCCTCTTGAGCTTCTCCTTCTATGAACGGCTTCTGCTCACTTAGAACATGCTCCACTTTGTCTTGCTTCGCTTCCTCCACTTCCATTTGTTTTTCAGCCATTAATTGCTCTATAGGCTTTGGCTTTTGGAAGCCATAAACAGGTGATGGTACATCCGTTGGCACGAAGCGTTTGCGACTTTCAAGCGGGTTGGTAAACTCCCGATTAACAGGCTTCTCTTCGCGCATCGGTTTTTTTGTTAAAAATTCCTTTTCATCTTTCGTAACGGAAATTTTGCGAGGTGCTGGTACAGGGCGACGCAATACATTCGAATGACCTGTACGCTTTTGACGACGTTCTAACAATCCCCTAATCCCTTGTACCTCAACATCATATATTTGAGATGTTGTGTGTTGTAAATGCTTTGGTAACTCCAGCTCTCTCTCTTCTGAAGAAGTATAGGGTTGTTGCTCACGAGCTACACGCTCTTGTTTCGGTGCTTGATGGACGATTTCATTATCCGAAATGAGTGGAAAACGAAATGCTGATTTTGACTTTTTTGGTTGCTCTTCTTCAAAATACGGCTCATCTTGCTCTTCATAGTATTCTTCATATTCTTCTACTTGCTCTATATCATCTTTAAATAGTTTGTTAAATTTATTTTTAAACCAATTCATCTACGCTCACTTCTTTCTAATTAAAGCCTAACTATTTTATTATAAGACATATTTGGGTTACATACTGCAAAAAAACCGTGTTTTGCACAAAATACATATAATAGCTTGCGCCAAAATACATATAACGTAAGAAAATTTTGTCATAAAAAGCATATCATAATATATTTCTAAAAGAAAAAGCTAGTACAGTAAAAAAATACCTGCACTAGCCTTGTAATTATTTAGTTGGTGCTACAAAAGCTGAACCTACTTCTGCATCTTCTTCTAATACTAAAATACCTTTCACTTCTGGTGCACCTGGAATCGCTAGCTCACGTGCTGAACAAAGCATCCCGAATGAATCAACGCCACGTAAGTTACCTGCTTTAATAAGTAAACCTGATGGCATGACAGCACCAATTTTCGCTACAACTACTTTTTGACCTACTTCCACATTTGGTGCACCACATACAATTTGTAATGTGTCGTCGCCAACATTTACTTTACAAACACTTAATTTGTCAGCATTTGGATGTTTTTCCTTTTCCTCTACATAACCAACAACAAATTTTGGAGAGAAGTCTACATCTAGCGAAAGATCAGCGCCATTTTCGTCAATAGCCGCTTTTAATTTCTCTACTAGTTCAGGTGTCACTTCCACATTTCCTTGTACGTCAAGTGCTACATATTTGCTAGCATTAAATAAATTAAAGCCCTTTACTTCCCCTGTTGCTTCTTCTTTTAAAATGACAATATCGCCTTTTTTCTCTACAACTGTTTTTACAATGGATTCAGTTGCTAATTGGACTAATAATACGTCACCAACGTATTGTTTGTTATAAGCTACATTCATTTCTTTTCTTGCTCCTTTGTTACTTTGTTTTTTGCTAAAATAAACATTGGCTCGAGCTTGCCGTCCTCATAAACGAACGACAGCGAGGTGATTGGTACAGTGCCAACCGTGAAATAATGCATTGTTAACTGCGCTAATACATCATACCCTACTTCTGACCGAATATCACCTATAATTAGCACATCTTGGTGTGGCACAGATACGGTCATATCCCCCTCAATCTTTTGACGCATCTCCTTGAGGAACGCTTCATTTAAAATGCGACTCGCATCATAACCATCATTATGATTGACAAAATAAAAAATACTGCCTGCTACTTCATCACGCTTGACATCAGTTCGTAATTTCTTTACAGAAAAACGGGCTGCCTCACGTACTTGTTCTACTGTGACGCCTAATTTCACTAACATGGATTCATCGATTAAACGATAGGTTGTCCCCATGTCTAGCGCATAAAAAATGCGTGTTTCCGCCGTATGCTCTGTTGTCACAAACGGACTACCTTCTTTTGAATTTCTCGGGAATGAAGCGGAACGAATAATGGGATACACTTGGGCTAATCCTTCAAACCCTTCTGCTTGCTCACGTTCCATCGCTTTAAATGTTTGTTCAATCGTATAAACAACGTCAACAATCGCTGCGTCTTTCTTTTGTGCATATTTTGCTAAAATTTCTGGCAATGAAATATTCATGCCGCGCCCAAGTATTTTATGCTCTAAACGTACTTGATCTTTCTCTTGATCAAATGCCCAGTCGAACTGTCCTTCGCCTAGTCGCTTTTTTAACTCTGTTACTAATTGTGAGGATTTCAAACAATCACTTCCTTACATAGAAATAACGGCTCACAACAGTGAACCGTCACGTGTATTTACATACTATTGTATCAAAAATGATGCCCTTTGTACGATTATTGCACTTGTACAGAACGGACAATTTCCATCATTTCCGTTAATTTCTCATCGATTTTTTTATTGGCTGAAATCGTTGTCATTTTTACGCCACCACTTGACACAACAAGCTCATACTCTTTTTCGCTATGTTCAATGACCGCCGTAAAACCAAAGGCTTCTTCAAATTCAAATGTCTCTTTTTCTATCACTTTTAAAGTGGAATCATTGATTAAATTCTCGTAATGCAAACGACTATCTTCTGCTTCAATTGTATTAACGAATAAAATAAATGAATCTTTTCCTTTGGAGAAAATATAATTCATTTCATTCGCCCCTTCTTCTACTTTATAACCAGTTGGTAAATAGACGTTAATTTTACCAATCTCAGTTGTCGGCTGTACCGACTGCGCTTCAAAAGTTGTCGCTGCGAGTGAAACGCCTTCTGTAATTTGTTCCTCTACCGTTTTTCCACAACCCGCTAATACTAGTAACATTAAACTTATCCCAATTAAATGAATCCATTTCCGATTCACCATACTCCCTCACTTTCGTTATTTATTTTAAAATTTTTACTTATTAAAACGCAAAAATGATGCTTACTGTTTCAAATAATAGAGTACTTGACCAATTAGAAGTGTAACAATATGTTCAAACATTGCTTGGCGATCAACTAGTCCGTCTGTAAAAATGCCGATTGCCCCTGCGTGATGGCGAGTATCCTTTGTTTTTGTAAAGGTATCCATGACAGGGCCAAGCTCTTCTCCAGCACGCAACTTTACAGCAATTTCTTCAGGTAACATAAAAGAAGCACCGGAACTTGAAATAACTGTTCCGTTCTTTAATGCCACCGCCCCCCAGTTACAACAATACATGTTACCGTCTATTTCATAAACGCCACCTTCTAAACCGAAGCTCAGATCTGCATTGGTCACTTGACGTGTATTAAGCGCACGATTAATGGCACCTTGTCGTGTTTCAGCATCTGAAAATGGTTGTTCAGACACACCCGATGGTACACTGACATATTCAAATACACTATTGTCAAAGTATTGAGCCGCAATTGCTTCAACTGCCGCTGTTTTCGCTTTATTTTTAGTTCCAATCGCTATTAACAAGCCGTTCATCTCCATGCATTTTTATATTACATTTTAGGCTCTTCACCAAAACATGTACTTGACCGCACATTCCGTTACGGGCGGACGCTTTCCGCGGGCGAGGTCGAGCCTCCTCGTCGCTCATTCTTCGCTCCTGCGGGGTCTCGACTTTCTCGCTTTTCCCGCAGGAAGCTTTGCTCTGTAGCGAAAGGCGAATGCCGTCAGCTACACTCGCCGCCCTTCACTCCATGTACTTTTAGATTCCTACCTTTTTTAATCAAGAACATAGTTTGATATTGAATCGCATTTTAAGGTGTATATTTAATTACATTTACATTGGCTACAATTTCCTAGCTTTTGTAAAGAATAAAGTTAACTTATACATACAATCGTTTCTTGTGAATTACATCACTTTGACTATTTTAACTGCAAAAAAGATGCCCTTCAAGTGGGCATCTTTTTTGTGTATGAAAATTATGGATATTTCTCTAAAATTCAGGTACGTAAATTAAAACTTTTCTGAAGAGATACAAATCCTCATTGTATTCATACTACATTTTTTCATAGCTAAGTAAAAGATCCCCCCCACAGCTAGTTATGTTATACATTCGAGCGAATGGAGTCGATTGTAGATTGATCTGCTGATTGTACAAGCTTTACTAATAATTCTTTCGCAGCGGCATAATCATCCACATGGATGATAGAAGCTGCCGTATGAATATAACGGGAGCAAATACCAATAACAGCTGATGGAATACCGTCGTTCGCCGTATGCACACGCCCTGCGTCTGTGCCGCCTTGCGAGACAAAATACTGATAGGGAATATGATTCGATTCAGCTGTATCTAAAATAAATTCACGCATGCCACGGTGCATGACCATCGTTGGATCATAAATCCGAAGCAATGGTCCTTTTCCAAGCTGACCGAATTGCTTTTTATCACCGGATATATCATTAGCTGGTGAAGCGTCTAAAGCAAAAAATAAGTCTGGTTTAATCATATGAGCTGATACTTGAGCGCCACGAAGACCTACTTCCTCCATCACATTCGCTCCTGAGTACACATGACTTGACACTTCTTGATCTTTTAGTTCCTTTAATAGCTCAATCGCAAGCCCACAACCATAACGGTTATCCCATGCTTTGGCCATAATCTTTTTCGGGTTTGCCATTGGTGTAAATGGGCAAACTGGCAGAATCGATTGTCCTGGACGTACACCTATCTTCAATGCATCTTCTTTACTATCTGCACCAATATCAATCAGCATATTTTTAATATCCATCGGTTTCGCGCGCTCTGCATCCGTTAAAAGATGTGGTGGGATGGACGCAATAACACCTGGAATTTCACCGTCTTTCGTGTACACAATCACGCGTTGCGCCAACATTACTTGGTTCCACCAACCGCCAAGCGTTTGGAAACGAATCATGCCGTTATCAGTAATCGAAGTAACCATAAATGCTACTTCATCCATATGACCAGCTACTAAAATTTTGGGTGCATCTTGCTTTTGTGCATAACGTACACCAAAAATACCACCTAAATGATCTTGGACGATTTCATCTGAATATTTCTCAAGCTCAGACCGCATAAAATTGCGTACTGCACGCTCATCACCTGGGGCACCCGGAAGCTCAGTCAACGTTTTAAACAGTTGCATTGTCTCTTGATTCATTTTGTAGACAACTCCTCATCGTTAATATGTACTTTTATTATAACACACCCCCTTTATATTTCGTAATCCGAACAAAATGTAGTAGTTACAATGCTATAGAAAATATTACCAACAGGCTCGCAATGCGCAAAAATACACCCTAAAAATATCAAGTGAATAGTAAAAGATATTAAAATAAAGTGTAATCATAGCCTCCGCGCTTTGCCACAGCCTACACAGGAGCTAAAACAGGCGTGGCCTGTTTGGATCTCCTGTTTCGGCTCCTGTGGCTATGGCGCGCTACGGCAAAGGTGAATACTTCTCGATATTCTAGAGAAACATTTCTCTTTTCTAAAAGAAATCCTTTTCTTTCTATTTGTAAGTATAATTGCCCCAGCCTTTACCGTAATTAATAAGAATATTTCATTATTTTTGAGCAACCCATTATTGTATTGAACAATAGTTGCTTGTAGCGAAGGTGCGAGAGTGTAGCTGACGGCATGCGCCTTTCGCTACAGAGCAATGTTTTTCTGCACCAGAAGTGAAGCGGCAGGTGCAAAGCTTCCTACGGGAACAGCGAGACAATCAAGACCCCGTAGGAGCGCAGGATGAGCGACGAGGAGGCTTGATCTCGCCCGTGGAAAGCGAGTGCCGGAGCGGAAAGCAACGGTTACTCAAATGGTAATATATGTTTTATATTTTACTTACTATGAGCAATAGGTTGCTTTTTACAACTTTTTTCACTTATGGTAAAGTAATAAAGAGATGAAGGAGGGGCTTAGGATGAAATTACGTGATTTTATGTTGGGAGTCGTAACAGGCTTGGCTGCAGCAGTTATCATTAAAGAAGTAACAGAAAAAGTGTCACCTTATAAATCGGCCAATGAAATTTTAGAAAATATTAAAGAGGACTTTAAAAAGGACTCACCGATCGACGGCTCATGGATTTACATGAAAACCGAAAACTTCACAAATGGTTTTACAGCCATCCCTGTATACCGTGGGGGCATTTCTCGTATGAAAGACGGCGAAATGGAAACATATGAATTTGCAGCCGATGCTCGTACAGGAGCTGTTGTAGATCTGCAACTCGTTAGCTAAGGGCGTCTAAAGTTCTTCCGAGACACCACAGGAGCATGATCGTTTTTTATAAATAGTAAAGGGGGCTGTTCAGCATTGAACAGTCCCTTCTTTTTGCCCATGAACTTTCTGAAGAGTAAAAAAACCGTGTTCTCCATAAGAGACACGGTCATTTATTTAACTAAATTGAATGAACGCTTCGTTTGAGCGCTTTAAGCTGTCTACGATTTCTTTTCCCGTCGCATCCCACTGAAGCATGCGGTAATATGCATCATGATAGAAAATGAATTTGTAGCCATTCTCAAACGCTTCTTTCATTATACGCTCTTTCGCAAACACGCTTGTCATCGGATAATCGTCATATGCCATGACCCATAACGGATTTTGATGCGCATGTGTCGGCATAATGTCCGCCATATGTAGTAACACTTCGCCATTTTGCTCTAAACGCACAATAGCATGCCCTTCACTATGACCACCTGTATGAATCATTTTAATACCTGGAGCTACTTCAAGCTCACCTTCATACGGTTTTACAAGGTGTTGTACTGGTTCCCAATTTTCTTTCCAATACGTATTACGTGAGCGCATGTTCGGATTACGCATTTCATCCCATTCTAGTTGTGTCACGTAAATGGTTGCATTCGGAAATGTTGGAACAAGCGTCTCACCTTCCCAATACGTTAAACCACCTGCGTGATCAAAATGCATATGCGTCATTAAAACGGCATCAATATCATCTGCTTTTAAATTAAGCTCTTGCAGACTTTCAAAAATAGTCGACTCTTCTGATACACCGTAATTACGAAGCTGTTTTTCATTTAACTTGCCAAATCCTACCCCAGTATCAATTAAATAATTTTTCCCTTCATACTGCACTAAAATCGGCTCACAAGCTAATTCGATTTGATTTTTATCATTTACAGGATACTTACGTGACCATAGCGCCTTTGGTACAACCCCAAACATCGCACCACCATCTAGCGCCGTGACACCCCCATTTAACCAAGTAAGTTTCATATTATGAAATACTAATTCATCCATCCATACATCCCCCTTAATACTATTTAGTTAAAAATTGCGATTCTAATCGATAAATCGGTTGACCTTTAGCCGAAAACTTTTCTTCATACTCTGTCATAATATTATCCTCAGGCATTTCAGCGTGTAAATCTAATGATACATAATTTAAACGCATCCCATACTGATTCATGCTTACTAAAGAATACTCGAACAATCCGCGGTTATCTGTTTTGAAATGAATTTCACCGTTATCGATTAAAACTGACTCATATAACTTCAAGAACCCTTCATGCGTTAAACGGCGCTTTGCATGACGCGTTTTTGGCCAAGGATCCGAGAAATTCAAATACACGCGAGCTACATCGCCCTTTGCAAAATATTCTTGTAACTTCGCCCCGTTTACTTTTAATAGGCGTAAGTTTGCTGGCTTATCTGCTTCGACAATACGCTCTAAAGCACATACAATCACGCTATCAAATAGCTCGATGCCGATATAGTTAATATCGGGGTTTTGCTTTGCCATGCCTAGCACAAATTGTCCTTTTCCTGTACCTACTTCAATGTGTACAGGATTGTTATTGCCAAATACTTCATGCCACTTACCTTGATAGTCCTCAGGATTCGGAATGATCACATCTGTATGCTCATTAATATAATCTAACGCCCAAGGCTTATTTCTTAATCTCACTTTTGTTTCCTCTTTTCTATAACTTACATCTATTTGCTATTATAGCGTAATTCTCTTCCTTTTGCTTTAATCCGATAATCTTTCCGCTATTTTTATTACTGCAGGACGAACATTTACGTTCAATGCAAACCCGTGATCGTTTATTTCTTCACCATCTGCGTGACACGGTAACATACGGTCACCTTGAAATTGAAACGTCTCTCCGCTCAGCTGTACAACCTGTGAAAAACGCGTATGTACGCCCAAAAAGACAGTCATGAATATCGTTAAAAACTTTAACCTAGATAATTTATGTACAATTGTTAACTCTAATTTACCATCTGTCGTAATCGAATGCGGTGAAATTTTCATTCCACCACCAAAATACGGTTGATTACTCACAGTCGCAAACCATACTTGATCATAGTGCAACCTCTGTCCCCCATGCTGTACTGTTAACGAAAACGGCTTAAACAAGAACAGTCCTAACACGATATAATACACATAGCTCAGTTTCCCCATCCCTATTTTATTCAACCATTTCTTTATATTTGACTCATTTGCTTTTATACCGACAAACGCATCAAAACCTATCCCACAGTTGTTCACAAAAAAATGTTCATTCTGACACTGTATGTGACCAATATCAATGTTTCTCACGTTTGGTTTGTGTAAAAACGATGCAATCTCCTGCGCATTGCGAAATGCAAAAAAGCCACGTGCAAAGTCATTCCCCGAACCTGCACGTATATTCCCAAGTATAATATAGTTACAATTTACACAACCATTTACTACTTCGTGAACCGTCCCATCTCCACCAATGACAATCAATAATACTTGTTGTTTATCATTTGTCGCACGTTCAGCTAACTCACGAGCGAGCAAAAAGGCATGTTTGGAATAATGTGAGATATGCGCTTCATACGGTACCGTTAACTTCCGTTTAAGGTTTTTCCATATGCGACGTCCTTTACCATTACCAGCAAATTCATTAATGATAAATGCTAGCTTCACTGCTCTTTTGATGCCTCTACATGCCAAATATCACGATGGAAGGAGGTTGTCTCGGCAGTTTTTAAAATCGCTTGTGCTGCACGGATTTGCATATGTTTCATCGGCGAAACAGATCGTTTTAACTGCTCCATCCATTGCGGAAACTTCCGTTTATCAATAAATTGTAACCCATACACCGTACCCGGATAATCAATATAGCCATTGCGTGATAAAATGACTTTTCGAATAGGGATTTCAATTCCTTCTTCTTGAAATAATCGCGTTACGATTGCCTCAGTCCGATTTAAATCAATGATGGGGCTAAGCGTTTTTTTATCAAGCTTCCCTACTTTTTTCGTCCAGAAACGCTCCCCACCACCTATGTAAACCGCTTGATTCTCTTCCTCCAATACTTTGACAACATAACAATCTGTTGGTGTCAGAATAATAATTTCCAGTTCAATAGGCGCTTTCTTTAAACGTAAAATCGGACGATAAAAAATTAAATAGCTGTCTGGTAACGTTTGCAATAACGAACGAAGCAACGTATCACGCATAAATTTTGGGTCTACATATGATTTTTCACGTAATGTCGAGCTAGCCCACTTTATTTGGAAATGGAAAAATTGATCCATAAACATATGCTTTAATTCAGCCATTGTTTGAGGGTTATATACAATATTCGGTTCGAAATGAAGCGTGGTTTCTTCCTCTGGGATATAGTCCTCATCTAGTTCCGTTGAAACATCTACTGATTCAACATCCTCATTTTTCTCGTCTTCTTTTGCACGATTTGGTAGTAATTTTTTCAAAAAGGAGAAACGTGATTTTTCTATTGGAACTTCTTCAGCTTCGACCTCTATATGTTCCCATTGCCCAATATCTCCACCTGTCTGCCATTGATATTTTACGCGCTCCCACTGCCCTTTTTTCAATCGCACAAATTGTGTTGGGTAACGAGCTAAATCGATTTGATAGCGTGAAATATAATCTTGTAGCTTCACTAATTGAGCCATATACACACTCCCCATTTTTTCCTAATTATAGCTTTTTATTATTCTACATGAAAAAAGTAGAGGTCGCTATAAGAGCCCCTCTACTTTCGTACTTATTATGCTTCAATTGGCTGTGGAATTTTTGTATCAAATTGTGCTTGTAATTTACGTGTCCACTCACCTGGCTTACCGCCACCAATTGCTGTACCGTCAATATCAATAACCGGTGTCACTTCTGAAGTTGTTGAAGATACAATGACTTCATCCATTGCAAGCAGTTGCTCTTTTGTGAAAGCTTCTTCTTTTACTGGTAGACCAATCTCTTCAGCACATTTTAAAATCACTTGGCGTGTAATACCATTTAAAATGAAGTTATCTGCTGGATGTGTGTAAAGAACGCCATCTTTCACACCATAAATGTTAGAAGATGAACCTTCTGTCACTGTTTCTCCACGGTGTAAAATCGCTTCGTAGCAACCTTTTTCATGCGCTTCCTGCTTGGCAAGTACAGCACCTAAAAGGTTTAATGATTTAATATCGCAGCGTAACCAACGAATATCTTCTACAAACGTTGTTTTTACACCGTTTTCAAAGTTTGCCACTGGGCGTGGATTTTCTTTGGCATTCCCTGTTAATACTGGCACTACATCATCGCCAGGGAAAATATGATTACGTGGACAAGCGCCACGTGTAATTTGGAAATAAATATGACCTGTATTGATCTCGTTTGCTTCCACTAATTGATGCAGTAATGTATATAGCTTGTCTTTTGTATAAGGAATTGTAATTTTAATTTTTTCTGCACTAGCGTAGAAACGTTCTACATGCTCTTCTAATGTAAATAATTGTCCGTTGTATACTTTGACTACTTCATATACGCCGTCACCAAACTGATAACCGCGATCTTCTTTATCTACTACTACCTCATTGTCCGCTACGATGCGGTCATTCCATAAACTGTAACCCACCTGTACTCATCCTTTTCTCTTCTAAGATTTATTTACTAGCTAATTTAACAATGGCTTCTGCATAAATAGCAGCGGCTTTCACTAAATTGTCTACTACAACATATTCATCTGCTTGGTGTGCTACATCCGGTTCCCCAGGATATAGCATGCCGAATGCAACGCCTTTTTTTAATACGCGTGCATACGTACCGCCACCGGTCGATAAAACTTTCGAAAAATCATTTGTATGCTTTTGATACACAGAAAGAAGCGTTTGTACAAGGTCATCATCTTCCGATACATAATGCGGCTTCGAATTTCCCGCTATATCAAGCGTAAACGGTGTGTCTGTCATATGTGCTTGTATATCCGTCATTTTCTCATCAAACGGATACGTCACAGAATAACGCATACTGATTTCAATGACGCCACCTTGTTCACCAAATGTGACAATACCAGGATTTAACGTCGTCTCCCCTGACATCTCATCCCGATATTGAAACCCGAGTACAGAACCAGTATGGTCCCCATCAAACACCTCTGTGATGAAGTGAACGAACTCAGCACCCGCCCCGATACGTAGCTCGGATTTTAAAAACTTCGCAAGTAATACAGCTGCATTGCGACCTTGCTCTGGCTCCATTGCATGCGCAGATTTTCCTTTAATAGTTATTATATAGCGGTCACCTTCTAAATTTAAAGTACCTTCTGTGCTATTTTGTGATAAAAACTTCTGAAACTTCGCACTAATCTGCTCTGACGCTTGTTTAAGCACTGCAATAGCTATGTCAGGCACCATATTCGTGCGCTTACCAGCCTCAAATGACAGAAGTACTTCTTCTCCATCCGGTGCTAACTTTTGTGTCAATACGAGATGCGCAATCCCTTTTTCAGCATTAATTAACGGAAAGTCTGCATCTGGCGCAAATCCGATCGTCGGCATTTCCTCTGTTTCAAAATAACGGTGCACACAACGGAAACCACTTTCCTCATCCGTACCAATAATCATTCGGACACGTTTAGTTAACGTAATACCCGCATCTTTCACCATTTTCATTGCAAGCCATGCTGCCATTGTTGGTCCTTTGTCATCAATTGCCCCACGTGCATATAGCTTCCTATCAACAATTCGTCCTTCAAATGGTGGATATGTCCACATCGAAGGATTCCCCGCTGGCACAACATCGACATGACATAAAATACCGAGCAGTTCTTCTCCTTCTCCCATTTCAATATGTCCAGCCATATTGTCAATATTTTTTACGGTCATGCCTTCTTGTTGCCCTTTATTTAACATAAACTGTAGTGCTTGTAGTGGCCCTGGTCCAAACGGTGCATCTGGTGTTGCTTGTTCTTCGTTTAATACACTCTCAATTTGCAACAATTCACGAAGCTCATTTAATAGCTCTTCCTGTCGTTCCTTCGCTAACTTTAACCAATCCATTTAGAACACCTCAATTTCTAATATCGCTATTTTACTCTTATTTCTTAAGATTACAACTTTCATCCCTAAAATAAACTAACTTTCCTTTTTATTTGAGTAAAATCTATTAAAAATTGTGTTGTCAATGTAAATATTCTAATATTTACACACAATATATAGAAATTTCATCGATTTTTCGCTATAATAATCTTATCAGAATATTTGTTCTGATAAAATTTAATATGAAAAGGGGCTGTCTAAGGCAGAAATTTAAAGCCTTTGTGCACCCAGCACAACTTGTCGTCCGCTAGTCTTTGCCATGAGAATTAAGATGAAGGAGTGGTTCATTAAATGATGAAACCAACTACTGATAGAATGCTTAATCGTATTAAAGACGTGTACATGTTTATTCTTGATAAAGGAGAAGTGTCTACACAGGATTTAGTCGAAGAGTTTAACATCACTCCTCGCACCATTCAAAGAGATTTGAATGTGTTAGCCTTCAACGACTTGGTTATGAGCCCAAGTCGAGGTAAATGGACAACGACGAAGAAAAAAGTAAAGCTAACTTCATAGAACAAAAAAAACAACCATGCAATAAAAAAGAATGCTCCTTTTCGTCGGGGAGCATTCTTTTTAGCTTAAACTTCTTTATTTATCCGTAAAACCATACATTGTATAGCAATCTTTCCCTCTATTTTTAGATTGATATAATGCCTTATCTGCCCGTGCAAAAAGCATCGCTTCCGTTTCCTTTTCATCTTGTTGCAGTGCTCCACCAACACTAATTGACAGGACCTCCCATGCTTCATCCGTCCCCTTCTTCATCCGAAAGGCTTGTAACACCTCATGAGCAATTGCCTCCACCCGATCAACTGTTGCATTCGGTAACACAATCGCAAATTCGTCACCGCCAAAGCGTGCGACGACTCCTTCCTTTTTCACTACGTTCTTTAAAATAGCCGCTGTATCAACTAAAATACGGTCACCTTCCATATGTCCGTGTTGATCATTGACTTGTTTAAAATTATCTAAATCGACTAAAAGGAGCCCTACTACATTGTCTTTCCGTTTTCGTTGAAGTAGCTCGTCCATTACATTTACATAAGAGGCGCGATTATTCACACCTGTGAGCGGATCAAATGTTGCTAGCCGAATCGTTTTCGTTAAAATACCACTAATGACCACGAGTAAAATTAATGACGTCACGATAGCAATCACTAAAATTAACCAGAATTGTTGTATGTTCCGCTCTAACGAAGCTAGTTCATTGCTATTCCCGTATTTCATATAAATCACACGTTTCGTTGATGCCCCCCGTACTTGCTCTGCCTGATAAGGGATAAACCTTGATATTTCCATATAACCATCTGCTAATTGATCCGTGTACTCTACAGGCTCCATCGTTTGTAATGCCTTCTCATACGCCTCTTTAAATGATTTAGCTTCATGTTCAATTTTATAATCTTCTCCTGGATTGGCATCTAAATAATAGCCTCCAGAATTTAAAATGCGCACTTCTAATAAGTCATCATACTTGTTGTTTAAATCTGTTGCTGTTTTGAAGAAGTTAAAGGTTTGAAAAAGCGGGACATTTGATGCATTCAAACCAAGCTCCAGCAAATATTTTTTGTCTGGCGTAGCTAAATAACTGTACTTCCATAATTCGCCTGTAGTCGTTGAAATATTAATCGCATCTGAATAATATTGTCCAGACAATCGTCGTTTGTCTAAGCTTGCGGAAAATTTACTACAACAAGCGGAAAAGCTGAGTCCTAAATCGGATGTAAATGTCGTATGTATTACTGTATTCGTTTCATCTAAAATATAAATTTCATAGCCATGCTGTGCCTTTAAAGCAGCCAAATCCCACTTCGACACATCTGGATTTTCCTCGTAAAGGGCAGCCATTTTACGCAGCTCTGTTTCTAATTGTTCAGACACAACAGAATCAAAGTAATAATGGGCATTATCAATGATTCTCATATCACTTAAAATATGATTTTCAATTAGCTCCCAGCTTTTTTGTTGTTCTGCTTTTATATCCTTACGCAATAATTCTTGATTTGTAAATGTTACTACAGATACTAAAATAATAGAAAAAGTAATTAAACATAAGAGTAATCGTATTTGTAATTTCTTCATAAAGTTCTACGTCTCCATTTATCTATGTAACACCAAAAGTACTTCCTATTTTCCGACATTTCTAATTATACCTTACTTTAGTACTAATATAAAAGAAAAAAGATGTTTCTTTACAAAATAGAAACATCTTTGTTATTTATTTCAATATTTTCCCCAACTCTTCTTCTGTTAATTCTCGATACTCACCAAGTTCAAGCGTTTCATCCAACAACAGAGAACCCATTGATAACCGTTTTAAATACGTGACTTTTTTACCAACGGATTCAAACATACGTTTCACTTGATGGAATTTCCCTTCTTGAATCGTTAGCTCAATCTCGGAAATCGCATCCGATGTTAAAATGACCAGTTCTCCTGGTTTTGTCACGTAACCATCATCTAGCTCAACGCCTTTACGAAATGCCTCAATATCCGCTTCCGTAACAACACCCTCAATGGTTGCATAATACGTTTTTGGAACATGCTTTTTCGGCGACAATAAATTATGCGCTAAATTGCCATCATTCGTAATAAGCAATAAACCTTCTGTATCCTTATCTAATCTTCCTACAGGAAACGGCTTAAAATGCTGCGCTAACGGATCTAGTAAATCGATCACCGTTTCGTCATATCGATCTTCTGTTGCCGAAATAACACCTGGTGGCTTATTCATCATTAAGTAAATAAACTCTGTATAAACAACCCGCTCACCGTAAACCGATACGTCTTGCGTCTCCGGATCTACTTTCATCGCTGCATCTTTAACAACAGCGCCGTCGATTGTTACTGCTTTTTCTTTTAATAATTGCTTTACTTCTTTTCGCGAACCATAGCCCATGTTCGCAAGTAGTTTATCTAAACGCATGCCGCATCCTCCTATTTAAACCCTAATTTCTGAGCGATTTTCGTTGCTCTTGCACCAAGTAATTTTTGCGCTAAGCCAATGCGGAAAGAAATTAGTCCGTATACGCCCGCTCCTACACTCACACCAACGATACAATACACGATCGCTATTAATTTTGTCTGTGGTGATAAGAATGTATTAAGTAGTGCAATGGCCAGAACAACCGATGCTGCCATGAGTCCTGTTAAAATAAAAATTAATAAAACGCGCCGACGTACCATAATTGATTGATAGTCTAATGCTTTGTGAATCACATAAATATTAATGCTAATTGTGACGCCATAACCAATTGCTGTCGCTAAAATAGCGCCGTCAACTTGTAACCACTTAATAAGTGGAATATTTAGTACAAGCTTCGTTAAAACACCGGACAATAAACTGAACACAATCCACTTTTGGTAGTCAATTCCTTGTAATAAAGAAGCCGTAACAGCAAATAAGGCAAACAAAATCGCCACTGGTGCATAATGGGCAAGTACAGCTGACCCCATCTCGCTTTCCTGATAAAGCACATGATAAATATAAGGCGAGAGTATCATAATTCCCACTACTGCAGGTACCGTAACAAATAACAATACTTGATACGTCTTATCCATCGCATGTCGTAAAGCGTTATACTTCCCAAGTGTATAATATTCCGTAATCGTTGGAATTAATGCTGCCGAGAAGCCTGTTGCAAGCATTACGGGGATAATAACAATTTTATGTGTTAAAAAGTTTAACATACTGAAATACGTATCTGTTACTTCAGCAAGCCCAATCGATATCATCGTACGGTTAAATGTAATCATATCAACCGCTTGAAATAACGGATTAGACAACCCAACAAACACAATCGGCACGGAATACTTCAAAATTTCCTGATATAAATCCGATAACGGTACTTTCTCTGCTGTTGTAATGCCTTGCTGTAGCTTTAAATCAAATTCTGGCTTTAGTTTTTTCCAATAATAAGAAAGAACGAACAATCCACCAATTGCACCGATAAACGCCGCAAATACCGCAAAGTTAATTGCTGTCGTGACATCTCCATCTAGCAAAAAGACAACGATAAATGAACCACCTAATAAAATAATAATGCGTGCAATTTGCTCAATAAGTTGTGACACAGATGTCGGCAAATAATGACCATACCCTTGAAAGAACCCGCGCAGTAAGCTCATAAATGGCACAACAATTAAGGCAAAGCTCACCCATTTAATAACATCTGCCACTTCTTCCACAGTAAAAGCTTGTTTTTTATCGCTAATAACGAGATGGGCAACCGGTGTTGACATCGCATAGAGAAATAAAAATGATATAAAACCACTTAACAGCATTAATTTCGTGCTCGAGCGAAGTAACCTTCTGCCCGTTTCATAATCGCCCATTGCATTGTACTTCGCTACAAACTTCGATACCGCAAGCGGAATCCCTGAAATCGCAATCGATAACATAATACTATATGGAATATAGGCATATTGGTATAGCACGATATTTTCTTCCCCTACAATCGCGTAGAATGGAAAAACATAAATAAGACCAAGCACTTTCGATAAAAATAGGCCGACTGTTAATATTGCCGTACCTTTCATCAATGAGGACATACAACCCTTCCAATCCTTTTTAAAATAAAAATATGTTCGCTTATGTATCATGTTATTCTAAACAATTGTACCTATGATTCACATGTTAGAAAAACACCATTCACGTCAAAATAGTGCAATAGGATGCCTTTAAAAAAACAATCTATTTGTTAGTTTACATGGCAAAACGGATTTACTCAATTCATTTCTCTAATTCGTGCTCGTAATGAGCAAAGATATATCCTAAAAATATCAGTATAATATTAAACTAAAGCGTAATCGTAGCCTCCGCGCTTTGCCACAGCCTGCACAGGAGCTAAAACAGGCGTGGCCTGTTTGGATCTCCTGTTCCGGCTCCTGTGGCTATGGCGCGCTACGGCAAAAGTAAATGCTTCTCGATATGATAGAAAAACATTTCTATTCTCTAAAAGAAATCATTTTCTTTCCATTTGTACTTATAATCGCCCAGTCTCCACTGTAATGAATGCGAATCTTTCATTATTTTTTAGCAACTTATTTTCTATTGAACAATAGTTGCTTGTAGCGGAGGTGCGAGACTCCTACGGGAAAAGCGAGGCAATCAAGACCCCGCAGGAGCGAAGCATGAGCGACGAGGAGGCTTGATCTCGCCCGTGGAAAGCGAGTGCCGGAGCGGAAAGCAACGGTTACTCAAATGGTAATATATGTTTAGTGATTTACTCATTATTAGTTCGTGTATAATAGTGGGTACGCAAATCGAAAAAGAAAGTGAGTTATTACTATGATAGACGTAATTGTAGTGGGTGGGGGTCCATCCGGCTTAATGGCCGCAATTGCAGCCGCTGAACAACATAAAAAAGTTGTACTACTAGAAAAAGGAGCGAAAGTCGGAAAAAAACTGGCTATTTCAGGCGGCGGTCGCTGTAACGTCACAAGTCGCCTATCAGTAGACGAAATCGTCAAACACATTCCAGGGAACGGTCGTTTTTTATATAGTCCTTTTACGATTTATAATAATGAAAATATTATTGAGTTTTTCGAAGGACTAGGTGTGAAATTAAAAGAAGAAGATCACGGACGTATGTTTCCCGTCTCAAACAGTGCACAAGATGTTGTAAATGCATTAGTGAATGAAATGAAACGGTTAAAAGTAGATGTTCGTTTAAATACAGTTGTTAGTAAACTACTGATGGACGATGAAAAAATTTATGGTGTTCGCCTCACTGATGGAACAGAGCTACGTGCAAAAGCAGTCGTTGTCGCGGTTGGTGGAAAGGCTGTACCACAAACAGGATCAACGGGTGACGGCTATCCATGGGCAGAGCGTGCAGGTCATACCGTAACAGAACTATATCCAACCGAAGTACCGATCACATCCAAAGAACCATTTATTCAATCACGTGAGCTACAAGGTTTAGCACTACGTGATGTTGCAGTATCTGTCCTCAATAAAAAAGGTAAAGCAATCATTACGCATCAAATGGACATGCTATTCACTCATTTTGGCTTAAGCGGTCCTGCTATTTTACGCTGCAGCCAATTTGTTGTGAAAGAACGGAAAAAAAATGGCGGAGCGCCGGTACAAATCCGTATCCAATCACTTGTAAATCACAACGAAGAGACATGCTTACAAATGCTCAATAAAACCATTAAAGATGAGCCGAAAAAAGCAGTCAAAAACTTATGGAAATCGCTCGTGCCTGAGCGCTGGTTGCTGTTTTTATTAGCACGCGCTAATATTGATGCCTCTTTAACAGGGGTGGAGCTATCACAAGACAAAATCCGCGCATTCGCTCGCGAATTAATCAGCTTTACGATGGATGTACATGGCACACAATCACTGGACAAAGCATTTGTGACAGGTGGGGGGGTTTCCGTAAAAGAGATTGAACCGAAAACAATGGCTTCAAAAGTGAAACAAGGCTTATACTTCTGCGGCGAAATTTTAGATATCCACGGCTACACAGGCGGCTATAATATTACATCTGCCCTTGTCACAGGACGCATCGCTGGCATGAGTGCCGGTGCAAGCCGCTAGGTAAGGGATTGATAGGTTCAGAATTTACCCGCGAACATATCATCTAAAAAGAAGTGAGCGCAACGAAACGCTCACTTCTTGATTTAACTACTCTTTTTCTCCAGTACATTAATACCTACGCCCATAAAAACGACCGTCATAAATAATAATAAGCTTAGTGGCTGAAGTAATTCTATGAAAGTATTAGCGCCAATGGTAACACCCTTTAAAATCTCCAAACCGTACGTAATCGGTGATATATACGATAACGCTAAAATAACTTGGGATGAAACAATTTCTAACGGCCAATAAGCACCACCGAGCATCGCAAATGGAATTGCAAGCACCGTCATAACCGTATTAAACTGTC
Organism: Lysinibacillus sp. RU7; assembly: GCF_057837305.1. NCBI lineage: Bacteria > Bacillati > Bacillota > Bacilli > Caryophanales > Bacillaceae > Lysinibacillus > Lysinibacillus sp. RU7. Next base: position 74,528 of record NZ_JBYQFK010000015.1, read on the forward strand.
CTGGTGTAGTCGCAATAGAAGCAACAAAAATAGCAATGGCAATGACACAAAGCAAGTATGGAATGACCGCAATGAGACTTTGTGCAAACCCTCCATAAAAATCAACCCCTACACCAAAATGAAAGATGCATAACACAATGACAATCTGCAAATAACCGAGCAAAAATGTATACGTTAAATTCGCTATATACACTTCCCATTTTTGAATACTGGCAACCGTTAATCGATTCCATACACCGTTTCTTCGCTCCATCACAAGATGATTCACACCACTTGCTACCGTATAGATGACCATAAATAGTGCAAAGCCAAACAAACTATGCAGCTTAGGATCCCATTCAAAACCTTTATCATTCCCAAAACTGTTATACTGAATAGCTAAACTCGGTTCTACTTTGGCTTGTGAAATAGCAGTTGTCACCTCTTGTTGCATTTCCTCTGGATAAGCATTTACAATCGCAAACTGTTGTACGATATTCTGATAAATGGTCTTGAGCTCATTTTGAAACAAGGTCGCATTCATAAAATCCCTCGACACGATTAAATCATAACGATAATCCTGTAAAAAAACCGCAACATCTACTTTCCCCTCTTCTACTAAAACCTTTGCCTCATCTTCTTCATAAACAGAAAATTCATAGTTCGATAATTTCCCTAATTCGTTTAATACTTGTTCTGTTTGCTTTTCATCTAATGCAGAATGAACCGCAATTGGTTGCTTTGCTTGTTGGCCAACCCCCATAATATACGCAAACACACATATGATGATCGTAATAACAATAAACTCGCTTGGCTTTCTTTTTAACAATAAAAATTTTGTTTTTAAAATATCCATCATACGACCCCACCTCTTCTCGGAAACAATACAAAGGCTACTATAAAACAAACTATCGCTAACATGCCTAATATGCCCATATAAGAGGCAATTTGGTCAAAAGTGCCCCCTTGCTGCAGCGCTAAGTAACTTTGAAGGGCTGCTCCATTCGGTGTCCAATTGCCAATTGCTGCAATCGTAGGGGCAAAACTACTAAAGCTAAAAAAGCTCCCACCTAACAAAGCTAAAATCGCCACAAATGTCGTACTAAAAGCATTCGAAGCGCCTGCAGAATTAATACGATAATTCAGCGCTGAAAGCAGTGCCGCGATAGTACCGACTACAAGTGCTAGCATAAATGTTACAACTAAATACATAGGTGCATTCGTAAATGAAATATCAAACATAAAGTAAGCTACAACAAATAAAATACCTATTTGAAGCATCGATAAAATAATGGTCGACATACAAATGGCCATTAAGTAAATCGCAGGCTGTATATTCGCTAATACAATACGGTCAAAAATGTGCATCTGCTTTTCCAAATAAGCTTGACTCGCAATGGTCCCGGCCATATATAAAATAAACATAACACTCATACTAAATGTATAATACGCACTCGTTGAAATCGGCTCTTTTTCATTCACTGTTGAGATAGAAGATGCGATTTCTATTTCTGGCAATACTACCTCCTCTGATAAATAACCATTTGACGCTAACTGAGTCATCAGTGAATACTGGTACTGATACGAATCTAAGACTCTTTGTATAACGGATGCTGTAATTTCCTTATTATCATTTAAATACACTTGAAGATTCGGTCTTTCTCCGCCAGCAAAAATAGACAGATAAAACGCCTCGGTAAATCCTTTAGGTACTTCAATAATGGCACTATAATCCCCTTTACTACGAGCATCTTCCAGTTCATTCGGTTTCAGATTCGTTACAGTCAACAGTTCCTGCATTTCCATCTCTTTAAACACTTTGTCTACAAGCATCGAAATGGGGAGCATATCGACTAAGCGATCTTCTATCTGTTCATCTACTGACATCGTCTCTACGAACGCTTGAAGCCCTTGCTGTTCATCATCCTGTTGTAGTAGCGCCACGTCAATCTGAATCGCTTCACTATCCTGCCCCATTAAAGAGCCTAATGCAAACCCAATAATATTAATTAGTACAATCGGTAACAATAGAAGAATCAGGAGCTCTTGAGGGTTACGCCATAATACTTTTAACTGTTTGCGAATAAGCGCTAAAAACATGACTTCCCCTCCTAATTCCTTAATGCACGACCTGTTAAATGTAAAAATACATCCTCCAAGGTCGGCTCTTCTACATGAAAGCTTTTTAACACGATGCCGTACTTTTCACATAACGGTAAAAGAATTGGTAGAAAGTCTGTATTTTTCGCCACAGTAAATGAAATATCAGCTTCCTTCACATGTACATTCGATAAAGCACCTTGCCCCATTAAAGCTGTAGCAAAATCATTACAATGCTTTTCTAGCTTTAATACAATCGTTTTTTCAGACGATAAAATGGCCTTAATTTCATCCTTTGACCCTGCTGCAATGATGCGTCCTTTATCCATAATATAAATCCGATCACATAAGTACTCTACTTCTTCCATGTAGTGACTTGTATAAATAATCGCTGTATTGGACTCTTTGTTGAGCCTTTTCACCGTTTCTAATATATGATTTCTTGATTGTGGGTCAATCCCGACTGTCGGTTCATCCATAATTAAATATTCTGGCTCATGCAGTAGTGCCACTCCAATATTGAGGCGACGCTTCATCCCACCGGAATAGTGTTTGACCAACTTCTTCACTTCATGCTCAAGCCCAATTTGCTTTAATACCGTATCGATACGCTCGGTTAATTTTTTCTTTGGAATTTTATAAATACTGCCGAAAAATTCTAAATTTTCTCGAGCTGTTAACTCCTCATATAATGCAATTTCTTGAGGTACAACACCTAATACTTTTCTTAGTGTACTTGGATTTTTCAGCACACTTTTATGTTGTAATAAAACATCCCCTTTTGTCGGTTGAATAAGGGTAGACATAATGGCGATCGTCGTTGATTTCCCAGCACCATTAGGTCCAAGTAAACCGACGATTTCCCCTGGCTCAATATGCAAATTCAAATGATCAACAGCATTCACCTTTTTAAATGTTTTCGTCAAATTCACAATTTCTATCATCGCAATAACCTCCTCTTATGTACTACTTTAGCAATCTACACATATTGCGACGACTAGCTAGCGTCATTTCTTCATATGACCTCCGTCACTTTTTACACAAATCCATTACGTACCGCATAAATGGCCAGCTGTGTACGGTCCCTCAGCTCCAGCTCGGTTAAAATATTCGTAATATAATTTTTCACCGTACCAACTGACAAATACAGCGTAGCGGCAATTTCCTTATTCGTTCTGCCCTCTCCAACAAGTTTAATAATGTCTACTTCACGTTCTGTAAAAGTTGTTGATTGCTCTGTTTGCATTGGCGTAATCGATTGATGTAATAATTTTGGCATCAGCTTAGCGGCAACATCTTCTTGAATGACCATCCCACCGATTAAAACACTGTGTATGCTTGCAATCAGTTTTGTTGGCTCATCAGATTTTAATAAAAAGCCACTTGCTCCGTCTTTTAATGTTTGATACGCATACTCTTCATCATCAAATGTTGTTAAAATAAGTATTTTCATATGTGGAAAGCGATGTCGAATATGCTTTGTTGCCTCTATCCCGTTCATCTCAGGCATGCGGATATCTAGTAACACAAGATCAACATGCACTTTTTCGAGCTGCTCCAATGCTTCCTTCCCATGGCTAGCTTCGGCTACAATACAAAGGGATGGATCTTGCTCAATAATCATCTTTAAACCATTTCGCACAATCAGTTGATCTTCTACTAATAAAATGTGATATGCCATTTACTTGCTCTCCTTTAGCGGAAAAGAACCTTCTACGATAAATTGCTGCTCTGTTTTATAAACTTGCAAGCGTCCACCAATTTCCTGTATTCTCTCCGTCATATTTTTTAGCCCAAAGCCAAGCACAATCGGTGTAGGTGTACTCACTTTATTTTTTACAGTAAAGCATATTTGTTGTAAGGAATCTCGGCCTAAAATAATATCAACCTCCTTCGACTCACTATATTTCATCGCATTCGTTAAACATTCCTGTAAAATGCGATATAGCACGATGCTCTGATTATTGGAAATCGCTAAGGATAATACGCCTTTTTCAATAGTAAAACGAATATGCAAACGACTTTCTATCTCTAACTTCCGAATTAATTGCAAAACGGATTCAATGCCATACGTTTCAGCCGATTTTAGCTGTCTTACCGCATAGCGTGTTTCATCAAGACTTTTTTTAGCAAGTTCTTTCACCTCATCTAGTAAATCCGTAGAGTTTTGAATCGACATCATCTCCACTTGCATGAGCAAAGCCGTTAAATTATGCCCTACTGAATCATGCATATCCCGCGCAATTTTTGTCCGTTCCTGTGCACGAACAAGCTGCTCCTGCTCAACCGATAAACGCTTTAAGGCACGATACTGTCCTAGTAACTCCTCATATAAGATGTTTTTTTCATTGGAAGCTTTAATATAGTAATGCAATAGTAACGAACAAACAGCTAATCCAATGACAAAGAACAAACTATACAGCGGCATCCACTGACCAATCGTGAAGCATATGCTCACTGCAATAATGAAACCAATAAATATACCATATGATTTAGACGGGAGCGAAAAACTCCCTTCTATCATAAAAAAAGTGATAAGTGGCAATATGTATAAAAGATCAAGTGAGGCAAATCCCCCGCCAAAAAGAATCAGTGAGATTAATACATAACTAATACCCCGCACTTTCCTCATAAGTGGTGTGGTGAAATACAATGTCAAAATAGCGGCACAAACAAAAAAAGCCGCCGTAATCGATTGTTTCGTTAAAAACGTATGGATAATGAATGTTGCAATTAAAATTAATAAACTAACATACGGCATGACCAAAAACTTCATTTACGCTCTCCTATCTAGTGTTTTTTTACACTCTTACAGCTTAATTCATTCTCTTAAATAAAAGAACAAATTTTACCACATTATAAATAATTAGTATAATAATACATCTTAGTCTAAAGATACAATGAAATCGGAACTTAAAATTAAATAAGCTTGCCCTTTCTAAAGTTTGACATTTAAATGAATATTAGTTAAATTATATTCATGAATATTTTTATTTTAATATTCACTAAAAGGTGTGGACACTAATGAAAGGAGCATTTAATGGGTAAGAATTTTACAGTGGAAGATATTCAATTGCTGAAAGAAAAGTTGCGCAAAGCTTGCGCAACTGGTTGGAAAACGAAAGGATATAAATTAACGAACATCGCTTTTCTGACGAAGGAAGTGGGCATATCAACCGGATCTTTTTACAGATTATATGAAACAAAAGAGGAACTTTTTCTAGAAGTGCTATTGATGATTCAAGATGAATTGAAAGAACAATGGCATTCGATTATGCAGACTACCTCAGGTGTTGAAGGTTTTAAAAAAGCGATGAAATGGCTGTTTGAAGAATATATAAAACATCCGAAATTGTATAACTTCAATAGTCCTGATTACGTATTATTTTTAAATAAGTTACCACAAGCAGAAATTGAAAGCTTCAGAGAAAATGATAAACATTTTCTCCATAATGTTTTAGCGCATTCAGGTCTACAGCTAAAAATTTCAAAAGAACAAGCATATGGAATCTTTAGTACATTATTATTTACTGCCACAATGGAAAAGGACTTTGGCTATAACAAGCAAGAAATATTCAGCTTTTTACTTGATAGTTCCATCCATCAAATTTTCGAAACTGATAGGGAGGAGAATAACTAATGGATCAATTACCGTACAATCTATTGTTTATCCATTTTCTACAAAATGATTCCGCAGCAATATTTAACTACACGTCATTCGCTCTCGCATTCATCGTATTCGTAGTCGGTTTATATTGTATTGCAAAAAAGAAGAAATATGGCGTTTATCTTTTAGTTTCTAGTTTATTATTACTAATCAATCCAGCTATTAGTATGTTCTTATAAATTCATTCAAACGGAGGAATTAAAATGATTAAATATTTAGATGCCACTTTCACAAAGGTAAATAAATTGGCCGGTGTTAACATGACTATTACAAAAGCTACTAAATCAAAATTAAAACTTAGTAGATATTTTACAACTACTTTAGGAGTAGGAGGCGTAACATTAGGCGTGATAAATTCTTCGATACCTTTATTAGTTTTAGGGACGATTAGTACTATCAGTTCTATTGCCACAACCATTGAAATCAGAAAAATGTAATACCCCTTTAAACAACTAAAACCACCAGTATAACTGGTGGTTTCAATGTGTAGAGGTTGTCCTACACTTTTTTTAATTAACCCCTACACTTTGAAGTGTACGAGCAATTTTTTCTGTTAAACGTGTTGTTACTTTTGGTAATACCATTTTAATCATTGGGTTTAATGCTACTGCAGCAATACCACCAGCAGTTGCTTCTACTGTGCCTGTCATTTTCGTACCGTCGCTGTGTGCTTCTGCTTGGAACTGACCGCTACCTGAGAAGTTTTCTGTAATCCCTTTAAATTCGAATTTAATATTGTTTGGTTCGCTATATTCTACAATATTTAATTCAATTTGTACTGTCTTTTTCAGGCCTTTCATATTGCCTTCAAACGTCCAAACAGATTTGTTTTCATCGATTTGCTCATGCTCTTTGTATGCCGGAACGAGTGTTGCCCATTTCTCAATTTTACTAACAAAATCCCAAACTTGGTTTACGCTTACTGGAACTGTTACTGAATGCGATGCTTGCGCCATAACTATACCAACTTTCCATCTGATTTACGTAAAAATACCTTTTACACATACAATATTACATAATAACATCGATTTGGAAAATAGGTATTTTATTATAGATAAGACACCCCAATAGTAACTACCATTATTGTGATACCTGTTCGAACCCATGAAAATTTCTTTACTACTTCAAGCTCCTCATATTTTTGAACAAAAACTAAATCAAGTATCAATATTCCCCCAATGATTAATATTAATAACCCTTTATGAAGCATAAAGTTTTGAAGTAAAAATATCGTTCCAATCGTCAAGAATAAACTAACTGCTGTCATGATCCAATAATGCTTTTTATTGGCGTATCGTATATTTCTTCCACTAATATGATAACGTTTTTTTAACCACTTCTCTGCAAGTCCATTCAGTAATAACAATATACACGTTGCTACTAAAAACGATGCCGGATTCAACTTTGGTGTATACTCTGCTAAATACGTAGCGGCATCCTCACCCGCTAAAATATAAAACTCCCCTGTTGTCACATTTTTAAATCCAACCCAAGAGGAAAAATCATAAAACTTTAATGATAATTGCTCACCAGATACTAGTTCTACCAATAAATCTTGTCCATCATGGTGCGAAAGAATAGCCGCATCACCAGGCTCTGCTTCACTTAATATTCTCTGCATAAATTGTCGATCTTGTGCACTCGTATAACGTTTAATACCTATATACCAACCATTTCTTGCAGTAAACTTTTCTTCTTCTGTTGGCAATATACTAATATAAAACGCTTTAATTGACCTATCCGATTGTTCTAGCGATGTAGTGTTCTCCCATTTTATCGTTTGACTTGGTCCAACAATGAAAAAGAGTACTAATACAGCCGCCATTCCGAGCAGCACCACTCCATATCGCCAATCCACACTTCGCTTCCTTCCCACCTTCCCTTCTATTTTCTCTTGTAATGCTGGTGTAAATCTTTGCTCTGTACCAAGTTCACGGTCAATTTGCTCCTTCCATTTAGTCATGCAGTAACACCTCCCATTGTTCTTGTTGCAACACATCCTTTAACCTCTCTCTTCCTCTACTAACCCTCGTTTTCACTGTATTTTCGCTAACTCCTAAAATGTCTGCAATTTCTCGCAGTTTATAGTCATCATAATAATGTAAAATTAACACTTCTCGATAGTTCATTGGCAATTTGAGCAAAGCATCGACTAAAATACGACGCTCATCTTGCCTAATCGCTTGTTGCTCAATCGATTGTTCTTTCGTTTTCATTTGAAACGGTGCGATGAGTTGTCTCTTTTTCGCACGCCAGCTACGAAGGTAATCATGACTTTTATGTACAGTTATTTTGACTAAGTATGTTTTTAAAGAAGAGGCTTGGCGGAAACGATCTTTTTCCTGGTAATATGCTAGAAATACATCTTGTACAACTTCTTCTGCTGCTGTCCAATCTTTCACATATAAATACGCAACCCGCATGCAGTACTCCCCATACATTTGCATGGCCTCTTGTAGCTCTTTTGTCATACCCTCACCTCTCTTTTCCTTATAGTCGCATATTTTCCCAAAATAGTTTCGAATTATCAGGAAATATTTATAAAAAAGCAGAAAAGCCATCCCTATACAGGATAGCTTTTCTGCTTTTATCGTTAACAATCACCCACCGTTTGCTTTGCTACTTTCGTAAATAAATCAAACCAATATTGGATAGCTTTTTTACATTTTATTAAAATCAACATGGAAGATAGATGCACCCTTTCTTAAGGAATGGAACCGTAGCTGGACTTTAATGTAAAAACCGTATTTTTAAATGTGCTAAAAATTGCTGTTGTGCCTCTAGATAAATATATTGCTGATCGACAATTTCTTTTAATAATTCCCGCTTTCTTTCCTCTGTAAATCCTAACGATAAAATCAGTTCACGTGCTTCTTTAGCAAATATCATATATTGTTCAAACCCATCGTCAAACTGTTCCATTACTTGGTCACGAATAGTCTTTGCTAAAACGGGACTAGTTCCCTCAGTAGAAACTGCAATGGATAAAGCACCTTTACGCCCAATGGCAGGAAAATGAAAGTTACTATTTTCCGGGTCATCCGCAATATTGATCAGCTGATTGCTTTGACAATCTACCGCCACACGTGCATTGACAGCCCGGCGATTCGTCGCAGCAATGACTAAAGAGGCACCGATACAATCGCCTTCATCAAATGGGCGCGCAAGCCATTTCACCCTGCCTTGCTCTACAAGTAACCGTAGCTCTACTAACAGCTCCGGACTAATAATAGTAATATTTGCTCCTGCTTCAAGCAGTGTTTTTGTACGACGGTATGCGATTTTTCCTCCACCGACAACGATGCATTTCTTGTTTGTTAGTTTCACACTAATCGGTAGCATCAAATCACCACCTCTTTTGTTATTGTCTTTGTATATTAAGCGTGGAAATTAGTGCCATCTGTTGTCGCTTTCACATACCCTGCACGAATGACAAAATCACCGAAACGTTCGCCTGGCGTACGTTCTTCTGCATAGCGTGCTAACATTGGCCGTAATTCCGCTAAGATTTCTGCTTCCCCAATATTTTCGCGGTATATTTTATTTAAACGATCCCCTGTAAAGCCGCCACCTAAGTATAGATTGTATTTGCCCGGTCCTTTTCCGATAAAACCGATTTCACCCATTGCTGCACGTGAACACCCATTTGGGCAACCACTCATACGAATAACAATTTCTTCATCACGTAAGCCGACTTCATCTAAAATCTCTTCCATTTTATCGATTAACGATGGTAGATAGCGCTCTGCCTCTGCCATCGCAAGACCACATGTTGGGAGTGATACACAAGCAATGGAGTTACGACGAAGTGCTGAGTAAAACTCGCCAGCCGTAATATTATATTGCTTTAAAAGCTCATCAATTTTCTTCTTTTTCTGTGGTGATACATTACCGATGACAAGATTTTGATTCCCTGTTAAACGGAATTCACCCGTATGCACTTTCGCGATTTCACGTAAGCCTGTTTTTAGCGGATAGCCTTCAAAATCTTTAATACGACCGTTTTGAATAAATAATGTATAGTGCCATTTGCCATCGTCCCCTTTCACCCAACCATAGCGGTCACCTACATGATCAAATTGAAATGGGCGTGCTTCTTGTACTTGCCATCCTAATCGGCGGTTTAACTCTTCCTTAAACCAATCTAAGCCACGCTTGTCAATTGTATATTTAAAGCGCGCATTTTTACGTTCTTTACGATTCCCGTAGTCCCGTTGAATTGTAATAATTTTTTCTGCTGTTTCAAGTAGCTTATCTGGCGTGATAAAGCCTAATAAACGTCCAAGTTGCGGGTATGTTTCATTGTCACCATGCGTCATGCCCATACCGCCACCAACTAATACGTTAAAACCGACTAGCTTTTCATCCTCCACAATCGCAATAAAGCCAATATCTTGCGAATAAATATCTGCATCATTATGAGGTGGAATGGCAATACCGATTTTAAATTTACGTGGTAAATACAGCGACCCATAAATTGGCTCTACCTCTTCTTGTGTATCCACAACCTTTTCACCGTTTAACCATAATTCATGGTAGGCTGTCGTACGCGGTAATAGATGCTCACTTAATTTTGCAGACCATTGGAATACTTCTTCATGTAATTTCGATTGGTATGGATTTGCATTACACATAACGTTACGATTTACGTCACCACATGCAGCCATGGAATCTAACAATACATCATTAATACCTTGCATAAATGTTTTGACGTTCCATTTTAAAATGCCGTGCAATTGGAATGCTTGACGTGTCGTTAATTTTAATGTGCCATTTCCAACTTCATCTGACAATTGGTCCATCACTAACCATTGTGCTGCTGTTGCCACTCCACCTGGTGTTCGAACACGTACCATGAATTGATAAGCGGGCTCCAGTTTGGATTTTGCTCGTTCATTCCGTAAATCACGGTCATCTTGCAAATAGCTACCATGGAATTTCATTAAACGATTATCATCATCTGGAATACCCGAACTAATCGGATATTCCATCGTTTTTTCTAGCGTTCCACGTAAATAATTACTTTCTTCTTTAATTCGTTCTACATCACTTAATGGTCCTTCTTGTGGTGGCAATACGATTTTTTGTGACATTGTTCTTCCCCCTTAATACACATCACGTTGATAACGTTTTTGTGCTTGTAATTCTTTCACATAATGCGTCGCTTCTTCGCGTGATACTTGTTTTTGTTGTTCAATTACTGTAATAAGTGCTTCATGTACACTGTGCCCTAACGTTTTTTCATCACCACATAAGTAAATGACTGCACCTGCTTCAATCCATTTATATACTTCCTCCGCCTGTTCCAGTAGACGATGTTGGACGTATATCTTTTCTTTTTGATCACGAGAAAAGGCAATGTTTAAGTTTGTTAATACACCTTCTTGTAACCATTTTTGCCATTCTACTTGGTATAAGAAGTCTGTGACGAAATGTTGGTCACCAAAGAACAGCCATGACTTCCCTACAACACCTTGCTCTTCTCGTTCTTGTAAAAATGAACGGAATGGGGCAATGCCTGTTCCTGCACCAATCATAATAATCGGTGTTGCTGGATCTGCTAATTTAAAGTTTGGATTTTGCTTCACGTACACGGCTAGTTGATCGCCAACTTCTACATTCGACGCTATATTACCTGACACAACACCTTCACGGTAACGACCAGCTGTTTCATAAAACACTTTGCCAATTGTTAAATGAACTTCTTCTGGATAAGCAGCATAACTGCTTGAGATAGAATATTCACGGGCTGGGATTTTGCGTAATTGCTCGACAAATTGTTGTGGTGTCCACGTCCATGGTCCAAATTCCTGCACAACATCAATCACATCACGACCGTATACATACGCTTTTAATGCTTCGCGATCTTCTAGTAACTTTGCTAATGCTTCATTTGCAGTAAATGGTACAAATTTACTGAGCAATGTTTTAGATAATGCTGTAATATCTAATTTCTTTAATGCTTCTTGTAGCGCGACTTCATTGCCTTCCAGTGTCACATGTTGTGAACCATCGAATTGTAAGGTTGTTAGTAAAAGAGCTACAAGCTGGTCGTTATTTTCAGGGACAATAGCTAGGACATCCCCTGGCTCGTATAGTAAACCCGAGCCTTCAAGCGAGAGCTCTAAGTGAACCGTTTCTTTATTGGAACCTCGCCCGTTTAAATTAATTTTCTCTAATACTTCTGCCAAAAAAGGCTGATTGCGCGAATACTCCTTACTAACATTACTTATTTGATTAGTAGGTTTTATAGTCGCACTACTACCCGTTGTTGCTAAGACACTATTTACTTGCTCAATCCACTTGTTCGCTGCTGCTTCGTAATCCACATCACAGTCAACACGCGGTACAATGCTCTTTGCACCTAATGCTTTTAAGCGTTCATCAAAGTCAATCCCCGTTTTACAGAAAAACTCATAAGACGTATCACCCAGTGCTAAAACAGAATATTTTAATTGTGGTAGTTGTGGCGCACGCTTGCTATGTAAATACTCATAGAAGCTAATCGCATTATCTGGTGGCTCCCCTTCACCGTGTGTACTCGCTACGATAAATAGATGATCTAATTTCTTTAAATTATTTACTTTGAAATCACTCATCGAAGAAACTGTTACATTATGTTCTTCACTCGCAATCGTGGCAGCTAATTTTTTCGCTAATTGTTGGCTATTCCCCGTTTGCGAACCAAATAAAATCGTAATGTCTTTTGTTTGTACTTGGATCGGTTCCGGTGCTACCTCTTGCCCAACGACTGGTACACTTGTAGCAGTGGCAGCTGATAAATAACCTGTTAACCATGCCTTTTGTTGTTCTGTTAAATTCGGAATGACCTCATTCAACAACTTCACTTGCTGTTCTGTAAATGGACTATTAATTACTTGTAATGTCACGTTTTTCGCCCCTCATTTTCATTATTTCAAACGAATTTTTTCATTTTTTTCAATTTGTACGACATAGTTATCTTGAATTACAAGTGTAATCGTGCCGTACCGCATGGAATCAACCATTTTCTTTACGTTCTCCAATGTGATTTCGACATTCTCTTTACGCGTACTCATAAATACATCTCCCTTTCCCCATTAATTGATGAATACGATCAACAAATACATGTTGCACTTGCTTGTCATAACCAAGGCAGTTACATAATATAATCGCTTGATTTACATGTTGAACCTCTGTAATTTTTGTTTCGATATGCTGCTTTAATAAGCCTGAAAATAAAAGATATGGAATAATAAATGTTTTGCGGTTTTCAGCTAATAGCCGCTGTAATGCCTGTTCAAAAGAGACACCTTTTCCATATAGGTAGCATGTCGCTACTTCATGTAAACCGGCCTTCTTCTTCAATAATGCCGCAATTTCCCCTAAATCTCTTTCCACCGCCGGATCACTACTGCCGCGTCCCACTAGCAAAACATTTGCACCTTTTACCTCTTCATCCATTTCTACTAATCGATGGTGTAATGTTTCCACCAACCGCTCATCAACGCCAAATGCTTCTCCAATTGTAAATTGTATGTGTGGAAAATGCTTTTTTGCCTCAGCTATTTCATTTGGAATATCATGATTTAAATGATTAGCTGTTAATAATAAAATCGGTGCAACAGCAATTTCAGTAGCTCCTTGCCGTACACACTTCGTCACACCTTGCAAAATAGACGGCTGTACTAGCTCAAGAAAACTTACTTGCTGAATCGGTGCATCAATTCTAGGCTTTACTTTCTCAATGAAGCGCAGTGCTTCATCAACCCCCGCTTTGACACGGGTTCCATGTGCAACGTATAAAACAGCTTGCATAGCCTCACCCCTTATACTGAAATTTCTTGACGCAGTTGTTTGTAATACTGCTCTTTTTCAAACCATTGAATTTTCTCACGTACATTTACTACATCCCCGATAATAATCATGCTTGGATTTTCGACTTGTTGATCTTTTGCAATTTGTACAATCGTCTTTAATGTACCGATTACTGTGCGTTGTATATCTGTTGTACCCCAATGAATGAGCGCAACAGGTGTATCGTCTGATTTCCCGTATTGTATAAGTTGCCCGCAAATATAAGGAAGATTCCCAACCCCCATATAAATGGCGAGTGTATCAATACCGATTAAACTTTCCCACTTAATCGAATCCGCTTTCCCTTCACGCATATGTCCTGTGACAATCGCAAAGCTTGAACTATGATCGCGATGCGTTACAGGAATCCCTGCGTAGGCCGGTGCGGCAATGCCTGCTGTAATACCAGGTACAATTTCAAATGGAATATTCGCTTCTGCTAGCACCTCTGCTTCTTCTGCTCCGCGCCCGAATACGAATGGGTCACCACCCTTTAAACGTGTTACCACTTTATCTTTTTTCCCGTGTTGTACGAGCAAACTATGAATACGCTCTTGAATAACGCCATGATATTTCGGCAGCTTTCCGACAAAGATTAATTCTGCACCTTCTTTCGCATATTCAAGTAACTGCTTGTTAATTAAACGGTCATATAAAATGACATCCGCTTCCTGAATAGCACGAAGCCCCTTTACTGTTATTAACTCTGCGTCCCCCGGTCCAGCGCCTACAATATATACTTTTCCCATTGTTATACCCCCTTTTAGGTACTAAAAAAGCAATTTTAATCTAAATACCGTATATGGAAGTACGTAAATCTAGATTAAAATTGCCTCTATTTTTTATAGTCAGCAATCGATTTTGTTTTTGGAATGAATTACATGTTAACAATACTATAAGCATATAATACCTATTAGTCAACTATGTTTTAGAATTTTTAAAAAATTTCTTCCTAAACGATAAAGAAAAGAGCTATATGTATAGGAATGTTCCTACATATAGCTCTTCATCATGTATGTTTATTTCACAACAATGTTGACTAATTTACCCGGAATAACAACGACTTTGACAATCTCTTTTCCAGCGATAAATTCTTGTACTTTTTCATCTGCTAGTGCAGCTGCTTCTAATGTTTCTTTCGAAGCATCTTTTGCTACCTTTACTTTCGCACGTACTTTCCCTAATACTTGTACAACTACTTCTACTTCGTCGTCAACAAGCTTTGACTCATCATAAGTTGGCCATTCTACGTATGAAATTGTACCTTCATGTCCTAAAATTGCCCAAAGCTCCTCTGCGATATGCGGCACGATTGGTGCAATTAACTTCACAAAGCCTTCTGCATACGCTTGTGGAATAACTTGTGCTTTATAGCAATCGTTAATGAATACCATCATTTGTGAAATGGCTGTGTTGAAGCGAATTCCTTCAATATCTTCTGTCACTTTTTTCACAGTTTGATGATATGATTTTTCAAGTGCTTTATCATCTGATACTTGCACTTTGTCCGCTAGTTTACCTTCATCTGTTACGAATAAACGCCAAATACGATCTAAGAAACGACGTGCACCATCTAAGCCATTTGTTGACCAAGCGACAGATGCCTCTAGTGGTCCCATGAACATTTCGTATAGACGAAGCGTATCTGCACCGTGACTTTCTACGATTTCATCAGGGTTTACGACATTGCCTTTTGATTTTGACATTTTTTCGTTACCTTCACCTAGAATCATCCCTTGGTTAAATAACTTTTGGAATGGCTCTTTCGTATGTACGACCCCTAAATCGTACAGTACTTTATGCCAGAAGCGAGCGTATAGTAAGTGAAGAACCGCGTGTTCTGCACCACCGATATAAATATCTACTGGTAACCAACGTTTTAGTAACTCTGGATCTGCTAGTTGCTTATCGTTGTTTGGATCGATGTAGCGTAAGAAGTACCAGCTTGAACCAGCCCATTGCGGCATTGTATTCGTTTCACGACGACCTTTTTTACCTGTCACAGGGTCTACAACATTTACCCACTCTTCAATATTGGCAAGTGGTGATTCACCTGTACCAGAAGGACGGATATTATCTGTTTTTGGTAACTCAAGTGGCAATTCATGTTCAGGTACTGTTGTCATTGTACCATCTTCCCAGTGAATCACTGGAATTGGCTCGCCCCAATAACGTTGACGTGAGAATAACCAGTCACGTAGGCGATACGAAATTTTCTTTTCACCAACGCCGTTTTGTTCTAACCATTCGATTGCTTTTTTAATACCATCTTCTTTATTTAAACCGTTTAAGAAGTCAGAATTAATATGTGAACCGTCACCTGTGAACGCTTCTTTCTCAATGTCGCCACCTTCAAGTACTGCCACGATGTCTAAGCCAAATTCTTTTGCAAATTCATAGTCGCGCTCATCATGTGCAGGAACGGCCATAATCGCACCAGTACCATATGTTGCAAGTACATAGTCAGCAATCCAAATCGGTACTTCTTTCCCGCTAATAGGGTTCACTGCATAAGCCCCTGTGAATACACCTGTTTTTTCTTTCGCTAAATCTGTACGTTCTAAGTCAGACTTCATTTTTACTTTTTCTAAATAGGCTTCAACCGCTTCTTTTTGCTCTGGTGTCGTAATTTCAGCAACTAATTTATGTTCTGGTGCAAGCACACAGTAAGTCGCACCAAATAGCGTATCTGGACGTGTTGTGAACACTTCAAAGTCGTTATCTGTACCAGCCACTGTGAATTTCACTTGTGCCCCTTCAGAACGACCAATCCAGTTACGTTGCATATCTTTAATGGATTCTGGCCAGTCTACTTCTTCTAAATCGTCGATTAAACGATCTGCATATTTTGTAATCGCCAGCATCCATTGCTTCATTGGACGACGCTCTACTGGGTGACTACCGCGCTCTGATTTACCATCGATTACTTCTTCGTTTGCAAGTACTGTACCAAGTGCTGGACACCAGTTGACAGGAATTTCATCCACATAAGCTAAATCCATTTCCACTAATTTAGTGAAAATCCATTGTGTCCATTTGTAGTAACTTGGGTCTGTTGTGTTAATTTCACGATCCCAGTCATAAGAGAAACCAAGTTCTTGAATTTGGCGCTTAAATGTTGCGATATTTTTTGCCGTAAATTCAGCTGGATCATTTCCTGTATCTAGCGCGTATTGCTCTGCTGGCAGACCAAATGCATCCCAGCCCATTGGGTGCAATACATTATAGCCGTTCATACGCTTATAACGAGATAAAATATCTGTTGCTGTGTAACCTTCTGGGTGACCTACGTGAAGACCTGCACCTGATGGATACGGGAACATATCTAATGCATAAAACTTTGGTTTTGACTCTTCATTTTCTGTTTTGAACGTTTTGTTATCTAACCAATATTGCTGCCATTTTTTTTCGATTTGCTGATGATTAAAACTCACAATAATTTCCTCCTCTATAAAGGTTTTACATTCGACTTTTTCTAGTATTCGCTTTACCGTCTATATTTTAAGCTGAATTGGCGAAATATTTCAAAAAATAAAAAAACTCGCCCCATTCCGTAAAAGAAGGGACGAGAGAATTTTAACTCCCGCGGTACCACCCACATTAGTGACACTGCACTCAGCTCAAATTTCTTAACGCGAAAACACGGCTATTCGCTACTCATTTCACGAATGGCAAACTCAGAGGCGAGTTCAGTTTATCCTCATACTAGCTCACACCAACCGCTAGCTCTCTTAAAAGTATCCAAACCTACTATTCCTCATCATAGTCGTTCATAATATTGCATTTATTTTAATGGAAGAATGTAAAAAGCACAAGTGTTTTCTTATGTTGGTTGGATTCCCACCCTTAGGTCATTGCTCTTTTGCGATTCGAACACCGATTCCGATTAATAATATACCTGTCATTTTATTAAAAATACTTTGTACAACAGGTTTCATAAACCATTTTCGAATACCGTTAATCACAAAAATGACAATCCCTAACCAGACAATCGATAAAACAATGAGAATACCTGCTAATAAAATCAATTGCGAATTTACATTAAACTCTGGTTGAATAAATTGCGGCATTAATGTGACATATAATAGTAGGGTTTTCGGGTTTAGTAAATCCGTCGTAATCCCCTGCACCATACAGCTTAAAGAGGCATTTTTATGATGACTTTGTGCAGCCTGTTCTTGCAACATCATATTTTGCGCCTTTGCACGCCATGATTGGATTCCTAAGTACACTAAATACGCTGCCCCTGCATATTTAATAAATAAGAACACAACGATGGACTTTGAAATAATAGTAGCCAAACCTAAAACTGCAAGGGTTGTCCAGACAAAAAGGGCAACGACAATTCCTACCATCGTAAAGAAGCCAGCTTTTTTTCCATGTATCATTGTATTTTTCAACACAAGAAGTGAATCCACTCCCGGCACCATGACAATCATGAGTGCCACTGCTGTAAACATCCAAATCTCCTGCATTCCGTCACTCCTCGTAAAATAATTCTTATAATTATAACTCGAGTTGAATAAAAATTCCAAGAGAGTTTTAATCCTAACAAAAGGAGCAGTACAAATGTCTATTCGAACTTCATACGTTTCAATGGGCGGTCAAATAGTAAACATGGGATAATCGCAACGATCAATACGATTGTTAAAATGACTGCCAGTACTTGCATACCATACAGATCCACCATAAAACCACCAAGTAGCGGACCAATCATACGCCCTATCGTCGTCGCACTATTGACGATACCTTGATAGAACCCTTGTCGCCCTTGAGGTGCCAGTTTATTGGCGATGGCTGGGATAACGGGTGTAAAGAACACTTCACCCAGTGTCAGTACAACCATTGCCGTCACAAACATTTTAAAATCATCCGCATAATACACAAAAACAAAAGATACTGACATGAGTAACAAACCGAATACAAGCTGATTTTTTAATTTGTCTTCCCAATGACGGACAAGCGGACGAATAATTGGTTGTACCGCCACAATGAGCAAACCGTTAATTGTCCACAGTACACTATACTGCGATAAACTCATCCCCAGCTCCTGTGTATAAGAAGAAATGGTCGCACTCCATTGCGTATAAGATAGCCAACATAAAATCAGTGACGTGCTTAAAATTAAAATCGCATAAAGTGGCGCCTTTACATGAACGCCCCCTCCCTCAGCAATAATATTTTTAGGCGCCATACCGTCTATATCAAAACGTCTATACGTTGTAATCACAATCATAAAGAAAATAGAATATGTAGCTAAATTCGTAATAAACACATACTCAAAATTCATATCTGCAATAATCCCTGCCAATGCCGGTCCAATCGCTACTCCTACATTATTCGTTAAAAATAATGTATTAAATGCGCGTCTTCCACCTTCTGACCATGTACTGCCAATTAGTGCATACATCGATGGAAAGATGATCCCTGACGTAAAACCTAAGAAAGTTAAAAACACAACGTATTGTGTGAAGTCATGCCATATTGTGAGTAGTCCTAACACCGCAAGATTCGCAGTTACACCAAAGAAGATTGTTTTAAAACCACCGATACGGTCAAACAAATAGCCCCCAAGTAAATTCCCAAAAACACCAGCCAACGAATTAAGCATTAACACGATGCCCGCCATCGTTAACGTTTTGCCTAAATGATTATGAATATATATGCTGTTTAAAGGCCATAAAAAAGAGCTGCCAACTGTATTAAAAAACATCCCAACAATTAAAAACCATACACGCTTTGGCACAATCCGTCCTCCATTTACTTCGATTCACAAAATATCAGTCTATGCCTGTTTGTTGAAATATACAAGAAGAAATTTTTTCTATTCAAAGCCTCTTTCAAACTATTTTAAAATTACGTTTTATTTTTTATAGCATCTCATAACGAGCAAATTTATAAACATATACTACCAGTTGAGTAACCGTTGATTTCCGCTCCATTCGGCTCGCTTTCCACGGGCATGGCTTCAGCCTCCTCGTCGCTCGTACCTCGCTCCTGCGGGGTCTTCAGCTCATACTTTTCCCGTAGGAGTCTCGCCGATTCCGCTTCAATCAACTGGCAAGTCATTTTTGATCATGTTTTGCGTAAAAATACGCTTCTATAAAGGAACTATTTTGTTAATTAACACACCTCGCTAAAAATAAAGGAAAATTCTCATTTATTACGGTAGAGACTGGGTAATTACACTTGCAAATAGAAAGAAAATGATTTCCTTTATATAGTCGGTTTTTAAAATTTAGAGTTAAAAAAGTAGGCTGATTTAACAAAGGTCGTGCATTCACCTATTTCAAATACTCTTTCTGACTCTAAAAAAAACAAATGCCTTCTATATAGATAAGAGAAATATTTTTCTAGCACATCGAGAAGCATTGACTTTTGCCGTAGCCACAGGAGCCGGAACAGGAGATCCAAACAGGACACGCCTGTTTTAGCTCCTGTGTAGGCTGTGGCAAAGCGCGGAGGCTATGATACAAACCTTTCATTATTTAAATGGTATTTTTAGGATGAATTTTTGCTCATTTAGAGTAACATAATGATTAGCCAATGACTTGTTTTCCTCTACATGTTAGAATAAAGCGTTAGAGGAGTGACATATATGACAGAAACAAATTTCCCCTTCCCATCTGATGGGAAGCGTTATTATACATGGAATCGCTATCTGCGAAATGAGTTCGGTAAAAAAGTTTATAAAGTCGCACTAGATGCTGGCTTTGATTGTCCAAACCGAGATGGTACGGTTGCCTTTGGTGGTTGTACGTTTTGTTCGGCTGCGGGATCTGGTGATTTTGCTGGGAATAAAGTCGATCCAATCCCCGTACAATTCGAAAAAATTAAAGCAAAGATGGAGAACAAGTGGAAAGATGGCTTAACAATGGCTTACTTCCAGGCCTATACAAATACCCATGCACCACTTGAAGTATTAAAGGAAAAATTCGAAGCAGCACTTGCTTGTGAAGGCGTTATGGGATTAAGTATTGCGACACGCCCGGACTGTTTACCAGATGATGTCGTTGAATATTTAGCCGAGTTAAATAAGCGGACGTATCTTTGGGTCGAATTAGGTTTACAAACTGTACACGAAAAGACAGCAAACTTAATTAACCGCGCACATGATTACCAAACATATGTAGAAGGTGTAGAAAAATTACGTAAGCACAATATTCGAATCGTATCACATATTATTAACGGCTTACCGCTGGAAGATTACGAGATGATGATGGAAACGGCACGTGAAGTGGCAAAGCTCGATGTACAAGGAATTAAAATTCACTTACTTCATTTATTAAAAGGCACGCCGCTCGTCAAACAATATGAAAAAGGCATGCTTGAGTTTATGGAGCAAGATGCCTATATTCAGCTAGTAGCTGACCAGTTGGAAGTGCTACCTCCTAATATGATTATTCACCGCATTACGGGGGACGGACCGATTGATTTAATGATTGGACCGATGTGGAGTGTCAATAAATGGGAAGTATTAAATGGAATTGATGCAGAGCTTGCACGTCGCGACTCATGGCAAGGGAAATACTACAAGGCGGACACGGCAAAATGAAACTAGAACGGGTACTTCAATACGCACAAACATTATTAAAGTCGGCGATTCAAGAAGGCGATATTGCTGTAGATGCCACAGCTGGCAATGGACATGACACACTATTTCTAGCGCAACTTGTTGGGGATGATGGCTTTGTCTATGCATTCGATGTACAAAAACAAGCGGTCGATGCCACATTACACCGTCTACTTGACCATGCACTAGAGCACCGTGCACTTGTACTGAATGATGGACATGAAAACGTAGCAAAACACGTGACAAAACCGGTTGCTGGCGCTATTTTCAACCTTGGTTACTTACCTGGAAGTGACCATAACATCATTACGCGTCCAAATACAACGATTCAAGCACTCGAAAGTTTACTAACACTATTAAAGGTTGGCGGCATCATTGTATTAGTCATTTATCACGGGCATGAAGGCGGCAAAGAGGAACGTGATGAGGTCATTCGTTTTGTAAGCAATCTACCTCAAAAATACATCCACGTCCTACGTTATGAATTTTTAAATCAAAAAAACAATCCACCATTTATTATCGCATTAGAAAAAGTAAAAGAATATACAACCGAGAGCTGAGGGACACACCCTTAGCTCTTTTTAGGGACATTTGCTTGTATCAAACACCCACTTCCATTCATCAGAATATTCTAAGTTAGTAGCATTTATGGTATAGTAATTTCATAATTTTTAGAATTCAACAAAAAGTAGGTGTCTTATAATTGATAAATATCTCGTTATTTGTAGTCATGTGTATGTTGTTGATTATTTTGCCTGGACCTGATACGGCGGTGTCTACTAAAAATACGTTAGTCGTGGGGCGAGTTGGTGGGCTAAAAACAATGCTCGGTTCATGCTGTGGCTTACTTATTCATACATTCGCTGCAGTTGTCGGACTATCCGCAATCGTTGTGAAATCAGCTTATTTATTTGCTACTATTAAATACGTAGGGGCGGTTTATTTATGCTATTTGGGGATCAAAACATTGTGGGCGATGAGAAATCTCCAGAAGCAACAGCTGGAGGATTTAGAAGAAAGCAATAAATATACGGGGCACTCATGCTTTAAACAAGGTTTTTTAACCAATGTCACGAATCCAAAGGTGGCCGTATTTTTCTTAACTTTCTTACCTCAATTTGTTGATGGCACAAGCAATACATTCGGTCCATTTTTAATGATGGGACTGATTTATACAGGATTAACCGCTTTATGGTTTGTATTTTACGTCTATTTATTAGATAAAATTAGCGCCTTTATGAAAAAGCCAAAAACAAAAATGGTGATTGAAGGTTTAACTGGTGCTGTATTAGTTGGATTTGGTATAAAGCTCGCATTAGAGAAGTAACAAAGAGGGTCAGAAAGTAACAACTTTCTGATCCTCTTTGCTATTTCTTAAGAAAATCTTCAGAAAGCTTCATCCTATATCTTCAGATTCAGCTTGTACACTTAACTTATTAAAATATAAAGGAATGAGCATATGATTACAGTTCAATCATTACATCATGCATTTATGATTGGCAAAAAGGGTAAGGAAAAAAAGGTAGAAGTATTAAAAGGCATTGATTTTAATGTGGAGCAAGGAGAAATTGTCTCCATTGTCGGAAAAAGCGGCTCTGGGAAGTCGACACTACTGCAAGTCATCGCAGGCTTTTTAAAGCCGAATAATGGCTCTATTCAAATAAACGACATTGAAACCGCCCATTTTACTGAGAAGCAAAGTGCTGCTTTTCGTTTACAGCACTTCGGTTTTATCTTTCAAAATTTCCAGCTGTTACCTGGACAGAATGTGGCGGAAAACATTGAATTACCACTTAAGCTAAAAGGGATTAGCCCTACAATTCGTCAGAAAAAAGTACAGGATATGCTAAAACGAGTCGGCTTAACAGACGTGGCCGATCATTATCCAAATGAGCTCTCTGGTGGACAGCAGCAGCGCGTATCCATTGCACGTGCTATGATTACTGACCCACCGATTGTATTAGCAGATGAACCAACTGGTAGTTTAGATATGCAAACCGAACAAGAAATTTTACAGCTCATGCAACAATTAAACAAAGAAAGCAACGTCACATTCGTCATTATTACCCATGATGAGGAAGTGGCTTCTATCGCCAACCGAATCTTGCGGATGTCGGACGGATTATTAATGGAGGAAATTTAAGATGCTATTTAAAGATCAATTACAATTTGTCTGGCAACATATGAAAAAAAATAAACTACGTGTCACAACAACTGTACTAGCCGCAATGATTGGCTGTGCCTTTTTAATTGTCCTCGCGTCCATCGGCTTTGGTATACAAGATACGATGCGAAATGAATTGTTAAACCAAGAAGAAATTACAGAAATCCAACTTTGGGGTGAAGAAAGCTTATCTGCCAAAGATGAACAATGGATTAATAACTTAGAGCACGTGAATGTCGTACTAAAAAAAGCAGACATTAGTGGCGTTGTACAATCGACGTTTGAGGATCGAACGGGTCATTCGCAAGGGATTATGATCGATATGGATGCACAGGCAAAGCTTCCATCTAACTTAAGTGCTGGCCGACTACCACAAGCGTCGAATGAAATCGTAGTTGGCTATCATTATGCACAAAGCTTATTAAACAAAGCAGATGAAGCAGAGATTGAGCGAAAATCAAAGGAAGCAGAAGCGAACGGAACATGGTATAACGGAGAAGAGGAAGGCTACAAAGGCGATATTTTAGGGAAGGAAGTCGTTTTAACACTGACACTAGACGAGGATGGTACACTTTCTGAGCCAACAACCTTTACTATTGTCGGTATATTAAAAGCACCTTCTTACGAGTGGTACCAAGATACCTCTATTCAATTTGGACAAGATCTTATGACTACATTCCCACAGTTAATGACCTATCCATCTTCAAGGATTTATGTAGATTCTTTAGAACATGTAATGCCTGTGTTAACAAAGTTAAAAGAACAAGGCTATCAAGTATATTCTGTTGTGGAACAATTAGAGGAAATGGATTTATTCTTCTTAATCTTTAAAATTGGTCTTGTGTTCATCGGAACGATTGCCGTATTAATTGCCTCTATCGGTATTTTTAATACGATGACCATGGCTGTCACAGAGCGAACACGTGAAATCGGGGTATTAAAGGCGATTGGTGCCTCACCAGCACTCATTCAACGCTTATTTTTAATGGAAAGTGCATTTATCGGGCTATTAGGAACAAGCTTAGCGATTATTGTATCGTACGCGATTAGTTTTAGTGCTAATGCTATTTTACCACATGTACTAGCCTTTGCTTTATCAGATGCCGATTTAACAAGTTATGATATTACGTTCTCTACCATTCCATTGAGCCTAGTGGTGATTGCCGGTAGCATTAGCCTACTTGTAGCGATTTTATCTGGCTGGCGACCAGCACATAAAGCAACGAAGATCGAAGTAATCCATGCATTACGTCAAGAATTATAAAAAACAAGGATGAGCATCTGCGCTCATCCTTGTTTTCTTCATTCGTAGATTACAATCTCTTCCTTAAACTGCAATGTATTTGGATAATCGTAAAAATATATTTTTACTGGGTTTTTCATTTGTGGTGGATACGTATATTCCACTTCGTTCCATGAACTAGAAAATGATTCCATTTCAAAGCGTTTGCCATTTGCATCTATGGCATGACTAAGACGCACCTCTTTTCCCTCTTCTGTGCCAATCTTGATGAGGCTATCTTGCTTTACTTCAAATGTTACGTTTCCTATTGCTGGCTGCTTTAAAACTTCTTGCTTGATGAAATCTACTTCAATATAATTATCGTCCTTTGGTAACACATTCATATTTTCAATTTCAATTGTAAGTGGACCACTGGCTTCAAGTGCTTTGCTGTCAAATAAATAAGTCACTTCACCGTAAGAAATATCGCCTAAAGCTATTAACCCACCTTCTAATGTATTGAACGGCTTACCTTGCTCATTTAAAACACGTACATTACCAAGGGATAAAATTTGCATTGAGTTGCTATTAGCCGCTGTTATACGAAGACGCGTTGCTGTTGGTGTGACCGTTACATCTTCTACAATCAGCTTTTGTCCCTCATATGAAAGGTTTCGCTTAATGTTGTATATACGCTTTTTCACAACATCATTTTTTATGGTAAATGGGATTTTAAAAGTTGTGTTCTCCTTATCTCCAAATGTCATTTGAAGCTCAAAGTTCTTCTGATTAGGTAAATCCTCACCTTCAACAAATTTATAAATGACATCCTCTACAGATTTTTGCGTCTCCCCATCGACCGACCAACCGTAAGTAACTGTCCCATCTATTCTCTTACCATCCTGTAAAATTGTTACCTGTTTTATAGGAAGTTCTGAAATATCATACGGTGCTTCCAGTGCGTAATGAATTTTCATTCCTGTTTCGTCAGCTATTACCCCTTTTACTGTGAGGGTTAAATGATTTTTAGTTTCTGTAATATGAAGCTCCTCGTAATCGTGTTGTTGATTGTCTGTTATAAATGACACAACGTCCGCGAAACCTGGAACACGCTTTGCGGTATCTGCAACGAGCGGAATATAACGTATAGAAAGGATAAGTGCCAGCGCAACAGTAGCTGTGAGCACTGTATAATAACGCCAATTGTTTGCTCGATGCTTTTCCTGTTGTACTTCTTTGAAGGCTATTTTTCTAGTTTTCGCCAACTGACCTTTTGGTACTTTAATTTGATCTAATTCTTTATTTAGCTTTTCAGCATCAAATGGGGTCATCATCCTCTCCCTCCTTGGCCAAATAGTAGTCGTAGCTTTCGTAGTGCATGATGTACACGTGATTTTACCGTACCTTCAGGGATATTTTGTACGTGTGCAATATCTTTATTTGTCCGCTGCTCCACATACTTTAAATAAATGGCCTGCTGCTCTTGCGCTGGCAACTGTCTAATTAAATCGAGTACTTCAAAATTGGTTTCGTGTATGTAGCTTGATTCGACATCGTGAGATACATAATGGACTTGTTTCTTTTTCATATCGAGGCAAATATTAATTAACACACGTACGAGCCATGTACCTACGTATGCAGGTTCTTTTACTTGATGCATTTTCTTTAGTGCCCGGTACGCTAACTCTTGCATGGCGTCAAGTGCATCATGTTCATTGCGTAAATACGCATAGGCTGTTCGATACAATGTTTCCTCGTATACTTCTAGCAGAGCAAGAATGGCTTGTTGGTCTCCCTTGATGGCACGCTTCGCTATTTCCTCCATAATCCCACCTTCTTTACTTTCTTTATGTATTAGACAGGGCTATTTTATAAATCGTTCAATCTCTTTATGAAAAATTTTATGTTTGTCTATTAATCTATTCAGTTTGTCTATTAATAGGTGAATGTTGTCTATTAACGTGTTCACTTTGTCTATTAACATACACATTTTGTCTATTAATTCCCACAAAATAAAGAGCTGCTTCAAAAGGTTCGAAGCAGCTCTTACTTTATTATTTTTTATTTCGATTTTCCCAGAATGTTGCATTTTTAATGCCTAATTTAATCGGATCAAATACTGGGTCTTTGCCTTCTTTCTTTTGTTTCTCGTAATCTTTTAATGCAACGATCGCTGGTTTCATAATGATTAAGATAGCAATGACGTTAATCCATACCATTAAACCAAGCCCGACATCGCCCATCGCCCACGCTAAGTCCGATGTACGTACGGTACCGTAGAACGCTGTTGCGATAATGACGATTTTCGCAATCCAAATCCCAATTTTTTCTGCCGTACCAGAGAGTAGATAGGCAACGTTTGTTTCTGCGATATAGTAGTACGCCATGATGGTTGTGAAAGCAAAGAAGAATAATGCAATCGCTACGAATGGTGCACCAAAGCCTGGTAACGCTTCATCTACTGCATATTGTGTATACGCTGCACCCTCTTTAATTGTTTGCGCATAAGAAATTTGTGCATCACCTGTATAATCTTCATTACCAAATTCACCTGTGAAAAGTGTTGGGTAAATTTCATATGGCTCATCGTTGACCATATGCACTTCACCATCCACCATTACCGGTATTTTTTCTGCACTTTCATCGTGTACATTGTACATACCTGTAAATAAAATCATAAATGCCGTAGCCGAACAGATTAGTAATGTATCAATATAAACTGATGCCGCCTGTACTAACCCTTGCTTTGCTGGGTGAGATACTTCTGCAGCTGCCGCAGGGTGCGCTCCTGTCCCTTGACCCGCTTCATTGGAATAAATACCACGCTTTACGCCCCAAGCAATGGCAGAACCTATAATACCACCAAATATTTCCTGAGCGCCAAATGCACTTGAGAAAATAAGTGCAATGACACGTGGTACCTCGCCAATATTCATGGCAATAATGACAATCGCCATTAAAATATACGCTAAAGCCATAAACGGTACAATGACTTGTGCTGCATTCGCAATCGATTTAACCCCACCAATAATAATAACCCCAAGTAAAATAGCAATAATTAGACCGATAATCCAATTATCAATTCCGAATGCATTATTCATTGCCCCAGCAATCGCATTTGATTGAACACCAGGCATTAAAACAAGCATTGCTAGTAATGCTGCTACTGCAAAAATAACAGCAAACCACTTTTGCCCCATGCCTTTTTCAATATAGAACGCTGGACCACCACGATATTCTGTTTCTCTCTCTTCTTTGTAGATTTGTGCCAATGTCGACTCTACGTACGCAGTCGCTGCTCCGATAAAAGCAATTGCCCACATCCAGAACACTGCACCTGGGCCACCCATCCCAATGGCTGTGGCAGTACCTGCAATATTACCGGTACCTACGCGACCTGATAGCGCAATAGACATCGCTTGGAAGGAGGAAATTCCTTTTTCCGATTTTTCCCCTTTAAACATGAGAGTGAACATCTCTTTAATATGGCGGACTTGAAGGAATCGAGTAATGATGGAGAAGAAAAGACCGATTAACATGATCCCATAAATAAACCAAGGTCCCCAAAAAATATTGTTCAAAAAGGTAACAATACTTTCCATATAATACCCCCTTTGTTTTGAAATAGTTTATTAGTTTGAAATACACTATATTACAAAAAGAACCGTCATTCAACCAATTTTTTTAAAATTTAAAATAGTTAATCCCGAAATTAAATACAAAAAAACACAATAGGCTCACCCTACTGCGTTTTTATAGTTAATCAATAATATAGCCTAGTGATCGCAGACTATTATGCATAAAGTCTTTTGTTAATAAAAATACTTCTTCCCGTTCAAACTCAAAAAATAAACTACTTAAGCATTCTGGCCACTCTTTGAATTGAAAACTTTTCGAGTTTTGTTGCACAAGCCATTGTTTAGAGGCAGTTGTATCTGTAATTTTATCTCGCCCACCTGTCATGACAAGTAATGGGATCGAAGAAATCTTTACTTCGGGGTCTTTTAACATTTTTAATAACTGTTGAAGCTCACGATACCATTTCACTGTCACAACGGTGTTAAACGGTATTTCATCTTTCATTTCACCATATACTTCAAAATTACGTGTTAATCGATTATGGGTAATCTCATGCGTTAACTTTACACTTGATGTAATAGCACTTAAACTTGATAACGCTTTGGATAGTTTTCCTGGTTCTAATTTTAGTTGCAACCAAGGTGACACCATAATGAGACCTGCACATTCCACTTTATTTCGGTATACAGCACGTGCTGCAATTGTAGCACCCAGCCCATTTCCAATAATAAATACCGGCAAATTATCGGTCTGAGCGACTTCTACTAATTGTTT
The DNA here is from genome assembly GCF_057837305.1 of Lysinibacillus sp. RU7. Classification (NCBI taxonomy): domain Bacteria; kingdom Bacillati; phylum Bacillota; class Bacilli; order Caryophanales; family Bacillaceae; genus Lysinibacillus; species Lysinibacillus sp. RU7. The sequence continues at coordinate 103,422 of NZ_JBYQFK010000015.1, forward strand.
TGCATATGTGTAGTACTCACTAAAATCTTCATCATGATAGCGATGATTTTTTGTTTGTACACCATGCCCCGGTAAATCTCCCATGACAACGTGAAATCCTGTGCTGCGCAATTTTTCAATCAGCCACGCATACCATGCATAATGCTCATAAGCGCCATGAAAAATAGCAACAACCGCTTTCGGCTGCCCCTCAGCTTCCCATTTCCACATTGGACTTCCTCCTAAAACTCTCGTTCATTATGTTTAAAAAGTGTGAAAGTAACTGCTTCTCCATCATTTTCGCTACCTCCATTGTCTAACCTAATTCGGCACGAATGCTTATCTCACACTTTAACTAGAAAATAGTCATACTTTTTTGCCTTATCAAAAAGTTTGTTTATTTCGTTTCATATATTTGATACGATAATTATATATATTAGCTTGAAATGAGGAGATTGAATATGATTTACCCTTATAAAGATAAAAATCCGAACATAGACCCATCCGCATTTATTGCTGATTATGTGACGATTACTGGTGACGTTACTATCGGAGCAGAAACATCAATTTGGTTTAATACATCGATTCGCGGCGATGTGGCCCCAACTATTATTGGCAATCGTGTAAGCGTCCAAGACTTAAGTTGCTTGCACCAGAGCCCAAACAATCCTTTAATTATTGAAGATGAAGCAACGATTGGCCATCAAGTAACATTACATGGCTGTGTTGTACGTAAGCGCGCATTAATTGGTATGGGTTCAATTATTTTAGATGGCGCTGAAATTGGCGAAGGCGCTTTTATTGGTGCCGGTAGCTTAGTCCCTCCAGGCAAAAAAATCCCACCAAATACATTAGCGATGGGACGTCCTGCGAAAGTCGTGCGTGACATTACGCCTGAAGATCGCGAAGATATGGACCGCATTATTCGCGAATACGTTGAAAAAGGACAGTTCTATAAATCACTTCAAAAATAATGCATTGAACATATAATAAAAGACTAATATATTTCATTTTATCAAAAAAATATTAAATATTCATTAAATAGTGGTCAAATGATTAGATAGTAACATATCCAAATAAAAAATGGGCGTTTTACGGACGCCCATTTCTTTATTGAAGTGTTTTGACTAATTCATTGAAAACACCTTTATATGTGATATTTAGTTCCTCTAAATATTCCACGGTCTTCATTGCTTCTGATGGAGTAATTTTGTCTGCGCTGTCGCTGAATTCATATGTTGACGTAGTTTGTCCCCATAGTTCACCAGTTGTCGGGTTAACCCATCGTTCCCCTAAATCTTCAAGTCCATTTAACATCGAAACAGCGGCTTTTAAATATTTTTCATCATTCGTTATTTTATAAGCCTCAAATAACACATTCATTTTGGAAATAATCTGTTTTAATGAAGCATGTGATTTTTTCACTTCTTTATTTTTCCGAAGGGCCATATAATCTGTAATATAGTAACCATTTCGTGTATGAATCACATTTCCTCTAGCTCTCTGCGCAGCTAAAAAATCAGCATAATCAAGCATGGCACTACTTAATGCCTCATCATGTAGTACATCTTGTGTATCGTATAAAAATTGATGTATCACTTCATTTTCTTGTGCATTTATATAAGGGGCTTGTATATTATACTGTTCCTTTAAAAGACCGCTTGTGTACTCCGTGACAAATGCATCTTGCTTACCCGATTCTTTATACTCTACTAGCTTATTTACTAAAACAACTAGCATATTATAGTAGAAGCGTTCTTCTGTTTCTTGATAGTTCTCTAAAATCGCATCATTCGCCATATTGAATAAGTTTCTACCGTATACATTTTCTAAAGCTGGCTCAGTATCCGTATGTAATTTTGACATCATACCATTTATTGTTAACCATTTTATGGAGCTGTGCTGCTCTGCATTTGATAGCTCTTTATATGCTGTCGCATTACTTTCATTTTCAAAAAGCGGCTCTGCTGAAATCATCATCCAACTTTCTGAAATGTCGTTTTTAGCTGTTGTCTTCATTGAGAAAGGAATGACTAACCCTCCGTCTAATTGCTCGACTTCTCCAAACTGATTTTCTTCTATTAACTGTCGTACTTTCGAAACATTTCCAGTATCATTTTCTTCAGTAATTTTTTTAGATACATAATTATGAGAAAGCAGCATTGATTTCGTTAAATCATTTGCTTTATATAAATTATAGATTCCTTTGACATTGGTTGTCTCATCTACCCCATAAGCTTCATCTGTAGATGTATACGCCTCTGCCATCATATCGAACTTCTCATAGCGGTCTGTTCCTTTAACCGTTAAAGTAACTGGTAAATCCATTTGGTTGCCACGCCCATTGATAAACTCAAAAAACAAAACCTTATCGCCATTATCTATGACTTTCTCGACAATTTTCAACGTCCCCGCTAGAAAAACACCTTGTCTTACTTTATAGATAGAAGTGTGATCAGATGAATGAATTTTTTCTTCCTGAGAAACTGTCACTTCTTTTAATTTAAAACCGTCAATTTCTAATTGAATGGCTGTATTATCGATTTCGATTTGCTGAACCGTTCCATATGTACCACCATAAATGATTGCAGCTACTAAAACAATTGCTGTCGCTAGTATTAAGCCAATTTTTTTTATATTCATAATTCCCTCTCCTTCTATGCTCTCTATTATAAAGGAGAGCTTGGTTCATTACCAACCTTCCCCTGTTTATTTTTTACATGATTAGCTATTTCGGAATAACACTTACAAATTATTGCATCTTTTTATATGAATAGCACTCTTTTCAAGTTAGCATCTACTCCTTAGAAAGAGCCTTTATAGCGTAAGTTATAATATCAAGCGTGTTGATTTCCGCTAAGGCTGACCCGCTTTCCGCAGGCACGGCTTCCACTAAAATAGCACGCTTAGTACCTTCTAGTATTTGTATAATCGCCCCCTCTGAATTTTTCACTTAAATTAAAAATAAGCCGCCACATTTGTGACGGCTTTTACCTTATTCCCTGCAAAGAAATGGTATGGTAATTATAATCCTGCTTTTTCGCGTAACAGCTCTGCTTTGTCTGTTTTTTCCCATGGTACATCTAAATCTGTACGACCGAAATGACCATATGCCGCTGTTTGTTTATAGATTGGACGACGTAAATCAAGCATTTGAATAATGCCTGCTGGACGTAAATCAAATAATTCGCGTACCCATTCTACCATTTTACTTTCTTCTACTTTCCCTGTGCCAAATGTGTCAACTGCGATTGATACTGGACGCGCTACTCCAATTGCGTATGCCAGCTGCACTTCTGCACGATCTGCTAAACCAGCTGCTACAATATTTTTTGCTACATAACGTGCTGCATATGCTGCGGAACGGTCAACTTTTGTTGCATCCTTACCAGAGAATGCACCGCCACCATGACGAGCATAACCACCGTATGTATCCACGATAATTTTACGGCCTGTTAAACCAGCATCCCCTTTTGGTCCGCCAATTACGAAACGACCAGTTGGGTTGATGAAGTATTTTGTATTATCATCAATTAACTCCGCCGGTACAACAGCATGAATCACAAGTTCTTTTACATCTTTTTGGATTTGCTCTAATGTTATATCTTCATCATGTTGTGTAGATAATACAATTGTATCAACACGTACAGGCGTATTGTTTTCATCATATTCTATAGTTACTTGTGTTTTACCATCTGGACGAAGGTATGATAGCTCGCCACATTTACGTACTTCTGTTAAGCGACGTGCTAATTTATGTGCTAAGCTAATCGGCAGCGGCATAAGCTCTGGTGTTTCATTGCATGCATAACCAAACATTAAACCTTGGTCACCAGCACCAATTGCTTCAAGTTCTTCGTCAGACATTGAACCTTCACGTGCTTCAAGCGCTTGGTCCACACCTTGTGCAATGTCAGGTGATTGTTCGCCAATTGCAACTAATACAGCTAAATTTTCAGCATCGAAACCGTACTTACCGCGTGTGTAACCAATTTCTGCTACTGTATCGCGCACAATACCTTTAATATCAACATACGTTGAAGTTGTAATCTCACCAGATACTAATACAAGTCCTGTTGTGACAGTCGTTTCACACGCTACACGTGCATTAGGATCTGCGGCTAAAATCGCATCTAAGATAGCATCTGAGATTTGGTCACAGATTTTATCTGGATGCCCTTCTGTTACACTTTCTGATGTAAACAGTCGACGGTTTGTCATTTGTTTTCCTCCTAAAATTGCCCTGCGCAAAGACGCAATATTGATACGGTACTCATTACCCATGTAAGTCTATCCGTACGGATTGAAACTCAAGCCCGTTGCTAACTTTTACACGAGGATTTAGAAAAGCATTATAATAATGAAAAAATTCCAAATGCTGAATTTTTTCTTATAAAAACAAAAAACCCTTTCACTCATTCATCGAGCGAAAGGAATTAACTTTTCGTTACCTTTCACTCTTATCGTTCAAGGAATATGTCCTTGCATCAGGTTGGCACCAACACGTTACGTTTATACGTATTGCAGGTTGCCGGGCTTCATCGGGCCTTGACCCTCCACCAACTCGGGATAAGAGTATCCGTTCAATTTCCCATATTACGAAATTTGTTTTATTATGTCAAACGTTTTATAATCGTTTTAAGAATTATAAAAAATTCACAAAATAAATTAAGAATTAGTATAGATTATTAAAAGCAATGTGTTATACTATTTTTGAATTAAGAATAAACTGCCCTTATCTAAGGGAACTATATAAAAAAGGATGGTATTTAATCGATGAATTCAGTAGAAATCAACAACGAACTGAAGGATTTATTAAGCGGGACAAATGTACAAGTACAACTTTCTGTACCACAATTAGTTGAAAAAGCAACTTCACGCGGTGAAGCTACATTAACAGTTGACGGCGCATTACGTGCTGAAACTGGTAAATATACAGGTCGTTCACCTAAAGATAAGTATATGGTCGAAGAAGAAGGTTCAAAGGACAAAATTGATTGGGGCAAAGTAAACCAACCGATTTCAGCTGAAATTTTCGATAACCTATACGTAAAAGTGGTTAACTACTTAAAAGAGAAAGACGAGTTATTCGTATTCAAAGGATTTGCAGGAGCTGACAAAGACTCTCAGCTATCAATTCAAGTTGTAAACGAGTATGCTTGGCATAATCTTTTCTGTCATCAATTATTCATCCGTCCAACAGCTGAAGAATTAGCTGCTCATGTAGCTGATTTCACAATCGTTTCAGCTCCATCTTTCAAAGCTGATCCTGCTGTTGATGGTACACAATCTGAGACTTTCATCATTACGTCAATGGAAAAGAAAATCATTTTAATCGGTGGTACTGAATATGCTGGTGAAATGAAAAAATCCATCTTCGGTATTATGAACTACTTATTACCAGAGCAAGGTATCTTCCCAATGCACTGTTCTGCAAACGTTGGTGAAGCTGGTGACGTAGCATTATTCTTCGGCTTATCTGGTACTGGTAAAACAACTTTATCAGCTGACGCTGACCGCAAATTAATCGGTGACGATGAGCACGGTTGGTCTGACAATGGTGTATTCAACATCGAAGGCGGATGTTACGCAAAAACAATTAACCTTTCTGCTGAAAAAGAGCCAGAAATTTACAATGCTATTAAATTTGGTGCTGTTTTAGAAAACGTAGTAGTTGATGCAGAAACACGTGTATGTGACTACGATGATGGCTCATTAACTGAAAACACTCGTGTAGCGTATCCAATCGACTACATTGAAAATATCGTAACACCATCTGTTGCAGGTCACCCAAAAACAATCGTATTCTTAACTGCGGATGCTTTCGGTGTGTTACCTCCAATCTCTAAATTAACAAAAGAGCAAGCAATGTATCACTTCTTAAGTGGTTTCACTTCAAAATTAGCTGGTACAGAGCGTGGCGTAACAGAGCCAGAACCAGTATTCTCTACGTGCTTCGGTTCTCCATTCTTACCACTTCCAGCAACAGTGTATGCTGATCAACTAGGGAAGAAAATTGACGAGCACGGTTCACAAGTATTCTTAGTAAACACTGGCTGGACTGGTGGCGAGTACGGCGTAGGTTCTCGTATGAAACTTTCTTACACACGTGCAATGGTTCGCGCGGCTATCGAAGGAAAATTAAACGATGCGGAAACAATTCAAGATGGCGTATTCGGATTAAACATCCCTGTAGCTGTTGAAGGCGTTCCAACAGAAGTATTAAACCCACGTGATGCTTGGGCTGACAAAGCTGCATACGATAAAAAAGCAGCTGAGCTTGCTGAGTTATTTAGCAATAACTTTAAAAAATTCACAAATGTTGATGAAGCAATCGTGAAAAAAGGCGGCCCATTAGTTTAATGTTTTATTGGAAATGACATAACGTTTTTTTAAACTTTATATCATAGATACGGCTATGCGATTTTGCATAGCCGTTTTTTATTTAGGTTCTATAATAAATGTTGGGGTTTTCATACAATTTATGAAAAATAAAATGCACAACATCACCTGTTTTACTATACT
>NZ_JBYQFK010000016.1:0-109245 GCF_057837305.1 Lysinibacillus sp. RU7
GGTACCCCCTCCTAAACAAAAAAAATCATCTCTTCGCATTAATTGTTTTTATAAAACCTATTGACTGGAGGTAAGAAGGGAGTGAGCGATTTTGAAGAACCATGTCATATTTTTCAGCGGAGGCAAATCATCATTTACAGTCGCTCACTTAGTTAAAAAGCGATTCCCGAACGATAACATATTGCTTTATTTTACAGATACCCTTTGGGAGGATGAGGACTTATATCGCTTCATCTACGAAGCTAGTGACAAATTGGAACTTCCGATGTTGTACCATTCAGTAGGTTTAACGCCACCACAGTTGATGGCCAGAGAGCGATTTTTATATAACAGTCGCGTTGGTAATTGTTCGAAAAAATTAAAGATGGAACCAGCAGCGAAATTTTTCAAGAAGGGCATCAAACCAGCTATAGAAAAATGGTATAACGATCAATTTTTGAAAGCACCGATTGAGCCGTTAAGTGAAGAGTTTGTAACCGATACTTCTGTTTATTTTGGCATTGGGTGGGATGAAATGCATCGAGAAGGAGCTATTAAAAAGAACTGGGCGCCATTCGATGTGCAAATGCCATTAATTGAGGAAGTAGTAGACAACGAGGAAATATTGAAATTATATAGCATACGCAGACCACGACTTTATGATATGGGCTTTGTTCATAACAACTGCAAGGGACGCTGCGTTAAGGCAGGGCAAGGACATTATAAAAATCTACTGATGAAAGATGAGAAGACATTTCAAGAAGTAAAAGAGCAGGAAATTATCATAAGCGAATACATCCGGTATGCAAAACAACCACAAATAAAGAGTGGTAAATGTAAAGATTATCTATTCGAAGATGTATACACTTTCCTTTCGAATGGTGTCAAATCGGATAAAATAAAGAACATTTTAGCGAATGCCGATTATCTAGCTTCAGAGCGTAGGTTGTTTGGTAATGACAGTAAAGGAAAGCCAATCAATAAACCGTATTCGTACATCAAGACTATGACATTAAACGAGCTGGAGAAGAAACCTATCCAGTGTGATATTTGGGATATTGGTGGTTGTGGTTGTTTTATAGATTACGAAGATGAGCAGCATAAACATTTTGCGCAGTAATTGGAGGGTTGATATGGACAATATAAAGTTTCGTGCAAAAATCATCGATGAATCACATTTAAGCGCTGGGAAGATTGTTGATGTGGAATGGATTGACTTTAAAAATAAACAGATTACATTTAACGGCGTAGCATTTGAAATGGGGTTCGGCGAGCTAATAGAAAGCGCAAAAGAAAATCAATTTAAGCTTTTACAATATAGCGGTTATGAAGACATGGACGGTAACAAGATTTATGACGGTCACATTATTCGGATATTCGATGATGAAGACTCGGATGAAGGTTGGAACGAAGAAGTGAGTATGCATATGGGAGCGTTTATGGCGGGCGATGAGAATTTGATTGCTAACGTTCATTTTAGATCAAGAATTATCGGCACTATTTTTGATTGAAACATTTTGCTTAGGAAAGGACGTGAGTTTTTGGGGAAGAGTATTTATTTTACATCCCATGAGTTGTCCTTGTTACTTCGATGTGTAGAGCATGTAGATCAAGGTGACTACAGCCAAGATGAACCCGAACATCAAATGTTGGAGAAAATTTGGAATAAGATTCATGATGCACGAGAAAAAGATAACTAAGCATTCCGTCAATTATACGTAGGAAGGTGATTGTGATAAATGGAGACTCTGAAATACGAATGCGACGATTGTGGCGAGGTTTACGAAACTACAGACCAAGATTTAATTTATTGTGACTCTGATCAATGCGTCGATAAAAACATTAAATTGTCACGCTTGCATGAGTTATAGAAATGGCTAGAGGGAAACGTAGCAAAAAGAAAAGCATGTTACATGATCTAGTGGATTTTGTATTATCCATAGTTGAAAGTATTTTGCCATAAAAAATAGCCCAGCATCAGCCGAGCCACCTCAAAATCTATCAAACTTATACACGTAACTCCATTATATACGAGGTGGGCGACATGGGCAAAGAATCAACTCAACAAGCAATAACATTAGAAGACGGTGTGCACATTGTACAGGGCGGTAAAATTGTAGATGTACTGTTACCGAAAGAATACGGGCAGGACATTATTAATTGGCAACATGGTTCAGTTTTCGAGGTGAGCGAAAGTAAACGTCGCCGTATTAAAACTAAATAGTCTTTTACGGAAAACACCGGAGGACATGAAGTTTAGAGACAAGGGCAGTCTCTAGCTTTGTGTCCTCTTTTTTATTTTAAAGGGGGCAACGGGCATGTATTTTCCAGATTTAATCGAAGAATATAAGCAGTCATTGAAGGATTTACGAGAGATCGGTGGTTGTCTAAGTATGCAGCGGGACTTGATGGAAGCTATTAAGTGGATGGAAACTGGTTATGATCCAGCTGAGTATCGCGCGGCTACTCGGATTGATTCGTACCCAGTAGACCCATATCATATGCAAACATATATGGCTTATGTTAACGACGAGGATAAAATGTTAGATTCCTTAATGAATTTACAAAATTATTTAAGCTCTCACAAGCATGAACAGCGTTTTAAGGCAGAGTGGCGCAGAGCTGAAGATAATAAGCAGAAGATAAACAGTGCGCTAAAAGGGTTGACTGACGATGAACGGGCTGTATTTGTAGCAATCGAAGCTGACCGCAGTTCGTTTAGCCAAGTAGCAAAAATGCTAGTTGTAACAAAAAGTACAGTGCAAAGTTATTATAACCGAGCTAAAAGGAAAATTCGTAAGAACCTTGAAAATGGGACTCAGCAGGATTTGTTTGATATTGCATAAAGTATTTATTGCTTTTTGCCATACGATTACCTATATATAAGAGTTTCAATATTTATAAGTCACGTTTCTATGAGCGTGGCTTTTTAAATTATTTTTATTGAGTGATTAACATAAATGAGGTGAGGCCATTGGGAAAGTAAATAAATTAACAATAAAGCAACAAGCGTTTGCCGATGCCTATATCGAGCTAGGAAATGCGACACAAGCGTATTTAAAGGCATATCCAAATGTTAAGAAGGAAACAACAGCTAAAGCGAATGCGAGTAGATTGCTAACAAATGCTAACGTTTCCGCTTATATAGCCGAACGTATGGAAGAATTGAAGTCGGAACGTGTAGCGGATCAGCAGGAAATATTGGAGCTGCTAACGTCAGTATTACGTGGTGAGGCACAATCAGCAGTATTGCGCGGCATCGGCGAAGGTGCTCAAACAATCGATGAAGAGATGCCACCGACAACGGCTGAACGTATTAAGGCTGCAGAACTTCTGGGCAAGCGATACGCAATGTGGACGGATAAACAGGAAATCAACGGTACTGTTACGCCGATATTCGTTGATGATATAAGCGGTGAGAAAAAATGACGACAAAGAAGTTATCTGAACTCATTCCGAAAGCTTTCCACCCGCTATGGAATGCCGCGCTTGCGAAGGATATTTTACATGTTGTTTGCAAGGGCGGTCGTGGTAGCGGTAAGTCATCGAATATAGCGCATATATTTGTGCAGCTACTCATGCGTTATCCAGTCAATGCTGTGGGGATTCGTAAGGTTGACAACACAATTGAAGCATCGATTTTCGAGCAAATTAAGTGGGCCATTCATGAGCAAGGGGTGGCGCATTTATTTAAGATTAATAAGAGTCCGATGCGTGTAACATATATGCCGCGCGGTAACTATATGATTTTCAGAGGCGCACAGGATCCTGCACGTATCAAATCTTTGAAAAGTGCCGAATTTCCATTTGCATTATGCTGGGTAGAGGAAATGGCTGAATTTAAAAATGAAGATGAAATTACGACTATCACTAACTCGCTTTTGCGCGGCGAGCTGGATGATGGTCTTTTTTATAAGTTTTTCTATTCATATAATCCACCGAAAAGAAAGCAATCTTGGGTGAATAAAAAGTATGAGAGCTCGTTCCAGCCAGATAATACCGTGGTACATCATTCTACGTATCATGACAATCCGTACATTTCAAAGCAATTTATTGAAGAGGCAGAAGCTGCAAAAGCACGAAATCCATTACGTTATCGCTGGGAGTATGGTGGCGAAGCGATTGGCTCAGGTGTTGTACCATTCGATAATTTAGTCGTTCAGAAGGGATGTATTACCGATGAGATGGTAGCTTCATTCGATAACATTCGTAACGCTGTTGACTTTGGTTATGCTACGGATCCATTAGCGTTTGTGCGCTGGCATTATGATAAAAAGAAAAATGCTATCTATGCCATTGACCAGGTATACGGTGTAAAAATAAGTAACCGCGCGCTAGCTAAAAAGCTAAAGGAGCGCGGCTATCAAAATGACCGCATTGCAGCAGATAGTGCGGAGCCAAAGTCCATTGCGGAGCTTCGTGACGAGTTAGGTATCCCGCGCATTTACGGTGTGAAAAAAGGTCCTGATAGCGTTGAATATGGCGAGGAATGGCTAGATGATTTAGATGCTATTTACATTGACCCATTACGTACACCAGATATCGCCAAAGAATTTGAAAATATCGATTATCAAACAGATAAAGATGGCAATCCGTTGCCGCGCTTAGAGGACAAAGACAATCATACGATCGATGCAACACGTTATGCATTTGAAGGTGATATGCGTCCATCTACATTCAGTTTCGATTAAGAAAGGTGTGAACATGTATGACAGGTTATTTCCCGTTTCAGGGCAATACGACAGAGACAGATAAGTTAAATCAATTAATATCTCAGCACGTGCCAATGGCTACTGATGATTTGAAAGCACTTGAGCGCGCGGTTTTACGATTTTTAAAATCAGATGAGCGTAAATTGATGTTACTGGGTGAGGCTTACTATGAGGGAGAGCATGATATTTTGAAGCGTGAGCGTACAGTTATCGGACCGAATGGCATGCAAGTACAAGCCGAACATTTACCGAATAACCGCCGCGTCGATAATCAATATGCGATGTTAGTGGACCAAAAGGTGAACTATTTACTCGCCAAACCATTGACGGTAGAAACGCAAAACGAACAATATCATGCCGCGCTCAAGCAGGTGCTAAACAAGCGTTTTCATCGGTTATTGCGTAATGTAGGTGAAGCTTCGTTAAATCAAGGGCTTGCTTGGCTGCATCCTTATTATGATGAAAAGGGTCAGCTCGCGTTTAAGCGGTTCCCTGCGCATGAAATTCTTCCTTTTTGGGAGGACGGTGATAAGACTAATGTTAAGTCGGCTATGCGTATTTACAACATTGTCGAGTTGCATGGGACGAAAGAAAAGATTGTGACCAAGGTAGAGCATTATCAGCTAGACGGTATCGATCATTATGAATGGGTAAATAATGCGCTTATTCCAGCAGAGGATCGTTCGTATTATTTAACATTGGAGTCCTATGCCGGTGACGAGCTACAGGTGGATTATTTGAATTGGGAGCGCCTGCCGCTCATTCCGTTCAAATACAATCACAAGGTTATCCCACTGATTAAGCGTGTGAAAAACCTTCAGGACGCATACAATAAAATTCTTTCAAATTTCGAGAACCATATGGATGAGGACACGCACAATACCATTATCGTACTAGAAAATTACGATGGGCAGAACCTAGGAGAGTTCCGTCATAATCTTGCGAAGTATGGCGCGGTAAAAGTACGTTCCGATGGCGGGAGCCGCGGTGATGTCCGTACACTTGAAATTACCGTAAATAAAGATAACTATGAGTCCATTTTGAAATTGTTCAAGCGGGCCATTATTGAAAATGGCAAAGGTGTAGATATGAAGGACGAGCGTATGGGCGGCAACATGAATCAGATGAATATTCAATCAATGTATTTGGATATCGATCTAGACGCTAATGCGATCGAAACGGAATATCAAGCCGCATTTGAGGACTTGTTATGGTTCATCAATCAGGATTTTGCTAATAAGGGACTAGGTGACTTTGACGGTGAGCAAGTGGATATCATCTTTAATCGTGATGTATTAATCAATGAAACAGAGGTTATTGAGGGCTTAGATAAATCAACGTATTTATCTGAGGAAACAAAGATTGCTCAGCATCCTTATGTAAAAGATGTGCAACTAGAATTGAAGCGCAAGAAGCAAGAGCAGCAGGAACAAATGAATATGTTTGATAATTATGATGAGACTTTTAAGCAGAAGCAGGGTGTTGAAGGTGGTATAATTTAGAAAACACTTTTAGGGGGCGTTTGAATTGTCGAAGAATAAAATTATTGGTGATGTATTGGATGAAATTTCAGGAGAATTAAAAGATTTTTATGCTAATAACCCGGGCAAAAAAGCGGAAGTTGTTTTAAGCAAAGAACTATATGAGGATATAAAAAACTCATCTCCTAAAGGAACCTATGATACCGGAAAATCTACTTCTATTTTCGGTTCTGATTTTACGGTTGAAGAATCAGAAGAACATTTCACAGTACGGGAATATAAACGTCAATGAAGTCACTCAATAGAGTGGCTTTTTATTATTGCCATGAAAGTAGGTGATTGAATGGTAAAAAAGCCGCGCAATTATTGGCGCAAACGATTTGAGCTATTAGAAGATGCCCAGCACCGCCGTTCCGTTTTTTATTATGCTGAACTTGAGAAGATATACATTAAAACGATGGCTGAGCTTGAGAAGGATATTCTAAAGTGGTATGCGGGGTTCGCTGACAATAACGAAATTACACTAGATGAGGCTAAACGTTTGTTGAAATCTGACGAGCTGCGCGAGTTTCGTTGGACAGTAGAAGAATACATTGATTATGGCCAAAAGAACGCGATGAATCAGCAGTGGATGAAACAGCTTGAAAATGCCTCCGCGCGGGTTCATATTAGCCGATTAGAGTCCCTACAGATACAAATACAGCAGCACATTGAAAAGTTGTATGACGGGCATATTAAAGGCTTTGAACAGTTTATTAAAGAAAGCTATCAGTCCCAATACTATCATACAGCTTTTGAAGTGCAGCGTGCTTTTGGTGTTGGTTTTACGTTACAGAAGCTCGATGAAAGGTTGTTAACGCAAGTGATTAGTAAGCCTTGGACAGCAGATAACCTGACTTTCAGCTCAAAGCTTTGGCGTGATCGTGGCTTGCTAATTGACACGTTACACAAGGAGCTAGGACAATCTGTTGCACGCGGCATTGGACCAGAAAAGATTGTGAGTGCAGTGCATCAAAAGCTTGGTTCGGCTGCTTCTAAAAATCAAGTGCGCCGTTTAGTCATGACGGAATCCTCCTTCTTTAGTGCTGCCGCGCAAAAGGCTGCATTTGGAGAGCTAAATGTTGAGCAGTACGAAATTATTGCCACATTGGACAGCAAGACCAGTGACATATGCCAGTCTATGGACGGGAAAGTATTCAAAATGAGCGATTTTGAGCCAGGCATTACAGCAAATCCTTTCCACCCTTTTGTCGTACGACCACAGCTCCGTTTTTTGATGACGATTATAGTCAAAGGGTGGCTCGTGGTCGAAACGGTGAAATTTATTATATTGATAGCAAGATTAAATATCCGGAATGGTATGAGCGTTTTGTTGTATAAATCAATCTAAGTCACTCATTAATTTGAAAGGCTTTTTATTTTTGCCATACGATTACCCTATATATGAAATACTTTCCGCCAAAAGCTCAAACAGGCGTAAAAAGCGAATAGAGCAAACATTCCATCGTGCCGTTGCACGTTAAAGTCGAAGGAGGATGCACATGTTAACGAAAGAAATTTTATTATCGATGGGCTATACGGAGGAGCAAGCGCAACAGCTATTGGATGCACAAGGTGTTGTTATCCCTAAGACGCGCTTTGATGAGGTAAACAATGCAAAAAAGGCACTTGAAAAGCAGATTGAAACGCATGATGCACAGTTGAAGGATTTGCAGGACAAGGCGAAAGGTCATGAAACATTGCAAGCCGAAATTACGAAGCTCCAGGAAGCCCAGCAACAAGCTAAGGAGCAATATGAACAGCAATTACAGGAAGAGCGTTTAAGCGCGGCTGTTAAATTATCTTTAGCTGGTAAGGTGCAAGATGTTGATATTGTAGCAGGCTTGCTAGACAAAGCGAAAATTGAATTAGATGACAAGTGCGCTATTAAAGGTGGTCTTGACGATCAGTTAACGACTTTGAAAGAATCGAAGTCGTTTTTATTTGTGCCTGAAAAGGAAACACAGCAACAACAAACAAATTTAAGAGGTTTTGTTCCTCCTGCCGGTGACGGTGGTGCAGGGCAGCCGAACGCACAGCCAAAGTCCCTAGGTGATGCTGTAGCCGCTTATTTCAGCAAGGGCGAATAACTTTAAGGAAGAAGGTAATTTCACATGGCAGTAACATTAGCGCAAGCAAAATTAAATGTACAGGATGATTTACAAATGGGTGTAATTGATGAGTTCCGTAAGAGCTCATTTCTTTTTGACAATTTAACATTCGATGATGTTGTTACGCCAACTGGTGGCGGCGCAACATTAACATATGGCTATACTCGTTTAAAGACACAGCCAACTGCTGGATTCCGCGCGGTGAATAATGAGTATACACCTGGTGAAGTACAAAAGGAGCGCATCACTACTGATCTAGCAGTATTCGGTGGTTCGTTCGAGATTGACCGTATTATTGCGAATATGGGCGGTATCGTGAGTGAAACAACATTACAAATGCAACAAAAAATCAAAGCAGCTTCTGCATTATTCAATGACACTGTTATTAACGGTGACACAGCTGTTGACGCAAATTGTTTTGATGGATTGGATAAAGCACTAACTGGATCGTCTACTGAATACGACCCAGCGGTGGCTATCGACTTGTCTACTTCAGCATTAGTTGACACAAACTATTCTCGCTTCTTGGATGAGCTTGATGAATTCTTAATGGGGCTTGATGGTAAGCCCGATTTCATTGGTGGTAACTTGAAGCTAATTGCAAAAATCCGCGCGGCAGCTCGCCGTGCAGGAGCATACCAAATTACGAAAAATGATTTTGGTGTGAATGTTGAGTACTACAATGGCATTCCGTTAGTTGATTTTGGTGCTAAACCAGGATCGAATACAGATGTCGTAGGAGTTGACATAGATGGTCATACGTCCCTGTATGCCGCTCGTTTAGGCTTAGACGGTTTCCACGGTATTTCAATGGCAAATCAGTCACCTGTTAATACATGGCTACCAGATTTTAAAACAGCCGGAGCTGTGAAAAAAGGTGAGGTTGAGATGGTTGCGGGCGTTGCGTTAAAGGCTACCAAAGCCGCGGGTGTAATGCGCAAAATCAAGGTGAAGTAAGGAGGGAAATCCATGGCTAAAATTTATGCACCTAATAAAAAATATACGGGGGTATCTGCTACAGTACCATTTGTGAATGGTATAGGTGAAACGGAGAATGAGCATTTAATTAAATGGTTCGCTTCAAAAGGTTACAAAGTAGAGAAGGACGAAATGTCTCCAGCTGATCCACAACTTGTTAATCCGTTTGAAGGGAAAACCATTGAGGAATTAAAAGCTTATGCCGAGGAGCGCGGCATCGATATTGGTAAGGCTTCCACTGAGGAAGGGATTATCAAAAAAATCGAAGAGGCTCAAAAAGCAGAATAGGGTGTGATTGCATGCTCGAAAAAGTAAAAGAACGTTTAGCCGCATTAGGTGTTGCGGTGTCTAATGAGCCAACATCTACAGATGATTATTTGCTTACTTTTGCAGTAAAAAAAACGACTGACCATATTAATAATCAAACAAATTTATATGAGATTCCTCAAGGGTTAGAACATGTCGCTATCGATATGGCCGTTGGGGAATTTTTGTTTACTAAAAAATCCATGGGCTTACTAGATATTAGCACGTTGAATTTTGATGCTGTTGAAAAGCGCGTCAAAGACGGTGACACCGATGTTGAATTTGCCGTTGATGCAAAATCCACACCAGAAGCACGCTTCAACGCTTTTATTACTTATCTGCAACATAACGAAGTCGATTTCGTGAAATATCGGGTGCTCACATGGTAAGCGCTCGTCGTAAAGCACTTGAAAAGCTATGGCGTGGTAAATGCACTGTTATTGCATGGCAAGAAGTTGAGGATCCAATCACTCATGTTACAACAACTGGAGAGGCCACTATTCATGAAAATCTCAAATGTAAGTTATCCCATGAAAAGCTCACTAGCACATCGTCAACCGGTGGACCAGCAATGATTACAAAGCAAATTAAACTGTCGCTTGGAAATGAATATGAGATACCGGCAGGATGTAAAATCATCGTTACCCAAGACAATGTGATGGAAGAATACACTCGTAGTGGTAAACCTGGTATCTTCATGGACCATCAAGAAATCGTACTCGATTTATTTAAGGGGTGGGCTTGATGGCTAGACGTGGAGCACGCGTGGATTATCGGCAACTACAACGTATGCAGAGGAAAATACAACGTCTCGGACAGGATTATGAAAAGTTCCTTGAATCCATGACGAAAGAGATTGCGGCTCGTTTGTTACGTAAGGTCAAGTTGCGTACACCTGTTGGGGTTTATGAAGATGGACGTACTGGTGGTACTTTAAGAAATGCTTGGACTGCTGATACTACCGTTAAAAAGGTTGGTAATAATTATCAAATTGAAGTGTTTAATCCAACAGAATACGCTATGTATGTTGAATTTGGACACCGTACTGTTAATCATCAAGGTTGGGTAAACGGGCGCTTCATGATGACTATTTCAGCAAACGAATTAGAAGGGCAAGCACCAGCAATCATCGAACGAAAATTAACACGAATGCTAAAGGAGGCTTTCGATGGAAATTAACGATATCATGGTTGCTATTTCACGAAAGCTACATGAAGTGTTCGGCAACAACTACAAAAAATATATGGATGAAATACCGCAGGGGTTTTCCACTCCTGCTTTTTTCATTCAGTTTTTGCATTTAGATCACATTCCACAAATCGGCAAACGGTGGAAGATAAGAGCGCAGTTTAACGTGCAGTATTTCCCACGAAACGGTGCGTCGGAGAGCGCCAATATGAGTTTGAAGGTGCAACATGCACTGAAAGAAGTAGCACTCCTAAATGGTTCGCTTATGCGTGCTACAAGTAAGTCAAGTGAGGTTGTTGATGGTATCGGTCATAACTTCATGAATTTTAATTTCTTCTTACAGGAAATCGAAGCAAAAGTGCTCATGGGTTCGTTAGAGCATTATCAAAAAACGAAAGGGTGATTGGATGGATCGGGCTGAAAAAATGACTGGTGTTACAGCTGAACAAGTAGGAGAAGCGATTGAACAAACATTTCCGAGATTTTCAAAAGAGCAGTTATTGAAGTCTCGTAAATACGCCCATCGTCGTGATGCCTTAAAGGTGTTATTAAAAGATGATGAGCAATATACGCAACTACAAGTAGAAAAAATCTTGAAAGGATTTTATGAAGGAGGGAACAAGTAATGGCGTTAGGTGGGGGTACATGGTTAACCCAAAATAAGAAGTTACCCGGTGTTTATCATAATTTCATCAGCAAGGCCCGTGCATTTGTTAACTTAGCTGACCGTGGCTATGTTGCATTACCAGATGTGTTTGATTGGTATAAAGAGGGAGCAATGACTATTACAGCTGAAGCATTTGAAAGTGATTCCTTGTCGTTATTTGGCTACGACTACACTAGCGATAAATTAGACGGCATCAAAGACATTTTCAAAAACTCACATACGTTATTTATCCATCCGATTAATGAAAACGGTGTTGCTGCATCTAATGCGTATGGTACAGCTGCACGTAAAGGGATTCGTGGTAATGATTTAACGATTGTTATTTCAATTAACGTAGACAATCCATCAAAATTTGATGTAATGACTTATTTCGGTCCATCGCTAGTGGATGAACAAACCGTTGAAACAGCAGAGCAATTGGTTGATACAGAATTTGTTGTATTTAAGAAAAATGCAACATTAGCAGAAACAGCTGGTACGCCGTTTATCGGTGGTTCAAACGGTACAACACCAACAGGTACACCGTGGCAAAAAGCACTGGATAAATTTGAATCATTAGGCTTTAACGGCTTAATTTGTCCATCCGATGATGAAGGTATTAAAGAGCTGTTTATCGCTTATACAAAACGTATGCGTGATTCGGTAGGTGCGAAATTCCAACTAATCGGTCACAACTTAGGCAACACAGATCACGAAGGAATTATTGACGTACACAATTCAGTTGTCGGTGGTACACATGAATTAGTTTACTGGGTAGGTGGTGCTGCAGCAGGTTGCCAAGTAAATAAATCGAATACCAATAAATTGTATGACGGTAACTTTGAAATTAGTTTTGAGGGTGCGACAACTCAATTACAGTTAACGGAACTCTTAACATCAGGGAAATTTATTTTCCATCATGTTGGTGAAGAAATTCGTGTGCTTGAAGATATTAATACGTTCGTATCGTTTACAGTTGATAAAAACGAGGACTTCGGCATGAATCAGGTCATCCGTGTACTTGATCAAATCGCTATCGATACGGCGCATTTATTTAACAAGCGATACTTAGGTAAAGTGCCGAACGATGATGATGGTCGTATCTCGCTTAGAAACGATTTAAAAGCGCACCGTGAGGAAATGCAACGTATTCGAGCAATTCAAAATTACAATCCAGAGCTGTTAATTGTGAAGCAAGGCAATTCGAAGAAAGCGGTTGTTGTGGACGAAGAAGTCATTCCAACAGTTGCAATGACGCAACTTTATGTCACAACGACAGTAGCGTAAGGAGGGGGAACATGAAGGATTTTCAGCCATTAGTAACGTTAAACTTACAGTTCTTTGCTGGTGCAACAGACACAATGCATGCGCGTGACTCAATTCACGGTGCTCAAGGTCGTGCATACGTAACGATTGATGAGACGCGCTATTTATTTGCACAACTTATCAATTTAGAGGCACGTATGGACAAAACAAAAACAAAAGTGCCAATCATGGGACGTCCAGGTAAAGGGAATAAATCGACAGGATGGGAGGGCACAGGTTCAGCTACATTCCACTTTAATACATCGATTTTCCGTAAGATTTTAAAACATTACAAAGATACAGGTGAGGATATTTATTTCGATATTCAAACAACCAATGAAGATAATACTTCCACAGTTGGCCGTCAGACTACAATTCTTATCGACTGTAACTTGGATGGGGGCATTATTGCCTTGTTAGATGCAGACTCTGAATATCTTGAAGACGATTTCGAATTTACTTTTGAAGATTGGGATATGCCAGAAGAGTTTTCTATTCTTGATGTAATGCAAGGATAATTGAGCTTGCCGATTTTTCGGTAGGCTTTTATGATAGCCGAGAAAGTGGAGGCGAATGAAATGAATATTAGAAATGTAGTGGATGGGGTTATGGAAGCAAAGTTTTTAAAAGCAACAACCGCAGAAGCGAAATTGCTTACTTGCGAATTGTTGCTTAAAGAACTACAAACTACTACCCCGTCCGAATTACAAAATTACTTAGAAGAAATACTTCTTCATAAGGAAGGACCCAAATGTACTATTACATTCTCTTTTCCACTAGAGATTAAGGAACAAATGTAGATTTCGCAAATTCTACCCCTTGTTCGGTTAATTCATAACAAATAAGAGTGTCGTTGTTTAAAGGATTAACCGGACCGTCAGCAAAGTTATTGACATGTGATAGTACATGTCCACTTTCTTCTAAGTATTCAATGGCATCAGAATAATATATCGCATCCGTCGAATTTCGTGGTTGAAATTCCGTATAAGAACTGCCATTCGTACTGTAATTTTCATAAGCAAATTGTAGTAAATGTTTTTCAAATTTATTCACAACTCTCACCTCTCTTTCTGTAAAAATTATACAGTTAGTGAGGTTTATTAAAAATACAAAAAGGACAGGTGGAAAATATGAATTTACAAGCATTCATGGCGCAAAACGTAGAGCGCCCAACTATTGAGGAACATGCAGTATCTAATCGGTTTAAGGATGAAAAAGGTGTTGTGAAATGGCAATTCGGCGCAATCGGCGGTGACAAGGATGCTGCATTACGTAAAGAATGTACTCGTCGTGTACCAGTACCGATGAAAAAAGGTTTAACGATGCCAGAACTCGATAGCAACCTTTACTCACTTAAATTAGTGACAGCGACAGTTACATTCCCGGACTTACACAATAAAGAGTTACAGGATTCTTACGGTGTAATGGGTGCTGAAGAATTAGTGCAAAAAATGTTGTTACCAGGTGAACTGGCGAAAGCAAAAGAAATCGCTCAATCAGTAAACGGCTTTGATTTATCGATGGATGATCTTGTAGAAGAAGCAAAAAACTAATTAACGACGGTGATAGTGATGCTAATATCGCGCATTATGCGTTACATAAGCTAAAGCTATTGCCGTCACAATATTTAGCGTTAGATCGGTATGAACGTGCCTTTGTTATTGCTTCTATTCAGGTTAAAGTGGATGCTGATAAGAAGCAGGAAAAGGAAGCAAAGAAGCAAGGGCGTAAAGGTAAAACTAGTAAAAAGCGGTAGAAAGTAGACCTTCCTACATGTATAATTGTGTATGAGGAGGGATAGTTTTATGAAGAAATTTGTGAAATTTGGTTGTGGAGGTACTATTGCTTTATTTGTTTTATTAGTAATTATCGGTCTACTAATTGGCGATGATAGTCAAAATCCAAATGAAAAAGATTCTGTTGCAAATACAACTAAAGAAGAAAGCGACAAACCTTTAGTCGAAGAAAATAAAAAAACTAGCATCGGTGAAGAACTTGCTGTAGGTAAAGTGATTTTTAAAGTAAATTCTATCGGTGAAGTTAACGAAATCAGTGCTGCTAATGGTTATATGAAATATACTCCTGATGTTGATGGTGCAGTATTTTTAAATGTGAATGTAACTGTACGTAACGATGGTAATGAAATGATTCAAACGGATTCAAGCTTTTTTAAGTTAAAAGCAGCAAATGGAGCTGAATATTCGCCATCATCGATTATCGTAGCAGATGATAAATACTTTACCTTCGAAGGTATCAATCCAGGACTCGCGCTTACTGGTAACGTAGTGTTTGAAGTACCAGCTGGATTAACAGGTTTAGATTTACAAGTGAAAACAGGTTTTTGGGGAACAGAGACAGGTACTATAAATTTAAATTAATTACAGAAAGTCACTCGTATTTGAGTGGCTTTTTATTATGTCTGAAAGGAGGGATACTTTTGGCGACCATTCATACATCTATCATGATTGAAGATATGATGTCCAAACAATTTCATGCCATGAATATGGCGATGACGAGTGTAATAGATGCTTTTGAACAGATTGAGAGTGCTTCAAGCAACGCGATTGATGTAACTGCTTTAAGGCAGGCTCATAGTGAATTACAAAACTTAGAATCCACCTTCAATCAGTTAGAACATGAAATTCAGCAATCAGAAGATGCACAGGAAAGGTTTAACCGCGACATTCGTGCCGGGAATGATTTAGCACGCAATTTACTTGGCACAATCGGGGCGATTGCTGGTACGTATTTATCTATACAGGGTATCGGCCAAGCGTTAAGTATGTCAGACCAAATGACAGATACTACAGCTCGTATACAACTTCTTATTGATGATATGCCAGTAATCGATGACCAATTCATCAATGTTGATATGAAATCATCAGGAATAAACGAAGTGCAACATGATATCGATAATTTAAATACTCTTCTGACACTAAATGCGAATTGGAATGATCTTCAGATTCAGCAAGATCTTAAGGCTTTAGATAATTCAGTTGTTAATGTTGATGTGCAAACAGACGGCGAGCAGTTGGCTGAGCTATCATCTAATCTTTCGCAGATTCGAACCAATGAAGCGAACGTACTACTTTCGGTAGAGAATATACAATCACTTGATGATGTACAAGGAAAAGTGAATGCCCTACAAGCTACTTCTATGAATGTGAATGTGGCAGTAACGGGCATGAGCCAAATTGAACAAGCTCAACAATTAATTTTTGAATCAGCCCAACGATCTTATTCATCATTTAAAGATACTGCCGACATGGTATCTCGTATCGGCTCGAATGCTAGAGATGCATTCGGGAGTATATCAGAAGTAATCGCGTTTACTGAACTTGTACAAAAACAATTCGGTATTGCTGGTGCAAATGCCGTTGAAGCGGGTAATGCAACATTACAGTTATCACAAGCTCTCGCATCAGGTGTACTTCGTGGAGACGAATTAAACTCAATCTTTGAGCAAGCTCCAAACTTAATTGGTACTATAGCGGACTATATAGGTGAACCGATAGGTCGAATACGTGAATTAGCTACAGAAGGGGCTATTACTGCAGATATTGTAAAAAACGCAATGTTTGCAGCATCTGATGAAATAAACGATAAATTTAATTCCATGCCTACAACGTGGTCACAAATATGGACCAATATGAAAAACGATGCATTATGGGCTTTTAGAGATGTACTTTCGTATATAAATAGCATAGCAAATAGCGATAACATGAAGTCTTTTTTACAAGATATGAAAGGGCAATTGTATTTACTTGCTGAATATGCTATGCAAGCATTACAAATGATGGCTAGCATCGGTTCGTTTGTATACACTAATTGGTCAGTTATTGCTCCTGTTGTTCAATTGGCAGGGAGTGCATTATTTGCGTTTATCGGTTATTTAACGGCCGCTAAATTAGCGACCATTTTACTTACTATAGCGCAATGGGAATTAAATGCAGCTATGATGGCAAATCCTGTTGGATTAATTATCGCTGCAATAATTCTCTTAATCGGATTATTTTACGCCGCGATTGCAGTAGTGAATCATTTCGCTGATACCTCTATCAGTGCAACAGGCATAATTGTTGCTGGATTTATGTTTATGTATTCAACTTTTTATAACATCATTGTATTTATGTTGAATTTGATATTAATGTTCGCTGAGTTCTGGGTAAATGTATGGACAAATCCTGTGTACGCTATAAAAAGGTTATTCGCAAATCTAGCGACTACCGCAATTGATATGGCTACTTCTATGATCGGTTCTTTCGATAGTGCTGCAACGAACTTGGCGAATATGTTTATTGCTGGTGCCAATATGGCTATAAAGGCTATAAATTGGGTAATTGATGCCTTAAATAATGTTCCAGGTATCGATATAGGTAAGGTAGGAGAGGTAAGTCAAAGGGCATCTTTAGTTGCCGATTATAGCGGACTAAAAAATACCATTAATGATTGGGTAGGGGAAGCCCCTGATAACTATTGGAAGGCACCGCAAATCGATTACACATCACCATTAGATAACGCTGTGCAAGGTTACGAGTGGGGAGCGAATTTATTTAATGCTGATAAATTTAAATTCGGTATACCTTCCATCACCGACTCCTTCACCGATCTCACCGATTTAGCAGGCTTGGATTTAGATAATTTAGCTGCTGGTTTAGGGGGGATTGAGGATGCACTTGGTAAAGGGAATGCTGCAGGTCGAGATACGGCGAATAATACAGGGAAACTAGCTGATAGCGTCACGATGTTAGAAGAAGATTTGAAGTATTTACGCGATATTGCTGCCCGTGACTCAATCAATCGCTATACAACTGCTGAAATTAAAGTGGATATGAAGAACGAAAACTTTATCAATTCCGATATGGATATCGACGGGGTTATTGATCGTTTCGGTGAGAAGATGGAAGAGGCCGCAGCGAATATAGCAGAGGGGGACTAACAGGAGATGTATAACTTTTATGTTGATGGGTTGCAACTACCTGTTGCCCCATCTGAAATGACAATCTCGATTACCAATAAAAATGAAACAGTTGTGTTAATCGATGAAGGCGAGATTAATATTCTAAAAAAACCTGGCTTAACGGATGTGGAGTTTTCGGTCATGTTGCCCAATGTGAAGTATCCATTTGCCGTTTATCCTGATGGTTTTCAACCAGCTGCTTATTTTCTAGATAAATTCGAACAACTCAAATTAAATCAGAAGCCTTTCCAATTAATCGTCAATCGGCTAAAACCGAATGGCGATTTGTTATTTGATACGAATTTAACGGTAGGTCTAGAAGATTATCAAATTCAAGAAAGTGCTGAAGATGGCTTTGATGTAACAGCGGTTTTAAAGTTCAAACAATTTCGTGCTTATGGAAATAAAAAAATCGAGTTGAAAACATCTTCATCAGGTACGACAACGGCGTCTGTTGTAAATAATCGTGCAACGACAGGGAAAGAAACAACCAAATCATATACCGTTCAAAAAGGTGATTCTTTGTGGGCTTTATGTAAAAAGCATTTAGGAGATGGTAGCAAGTATAAAGAAATCGCTAAATTAAACAATATATCAAACCCTAGAATTATCTATCCAGGGCAGGTGATCCGTTTTGAATGATAAGAAGGCTCGATTATACATTTCAAGTGGTTCTCGCATGTATTTATGTGCAGTTAAGGAAGGTATCGTTTGGGAAACCGAACGAGAGAAGGCGCCCGGTAAGCTCACGTTTGAAATTGTAAAAGATGACTGGGAAAACTTCGGGTTTCAGGAGGGGGATGCTGTCCGATTTGAGTACGATGGACAGAAGGTATTTTACGGTTTTGTTTTTACGAAAAAACGTACAAATAATCGTTTCATCCAAGTAACGGCATATGATCAATTACGCTATTTCAAAAATAAAGATACTTATGTTTATATGAACAAAACAGCAGACCAAGTATTGAAAATGATAGCCAGTGATTTTGGATTGAATGTAGGCAGTATCGAATCTACTGGTTATGTCATCCCTTCTCGAGTGGAGGACAATCAAGAATTGTTCAGTATAATCAATAATGCCTTGAGTGAAACGACAGGGCATACAGGAACGACCTACGTATTATTTGATGATTTCGGCGCGCTTAGCTTGAAAAACCTATTGTCACTTCGTACAAACATTTTAATTGATGAAACATCCGGTGAATCGTTTGAATATACAACATCCATTGATGAGGGTGTATATAACAAAATTAAACTTGTTTATGAAGATAAAAAGAACAATAAACGGGAAGTCACTATTGTCCAAGATGGTGGCAATATTAATCAGTGGGGCGTTTTACAGCATACTGAAACGATTGATGATACGGTGAATGCGCCTGCTCGAGCAGCAGGATTACTAGCCTTGTATAACCAGAAAAAACGTACTTTGCACATGAAAGATGTTTTCGGAGATACTTCAGCTCGTGCAGGAGCTTCTGTCGCAGTGCAATTGTATTTAGGTGATGCAACTGTCGCTAATTTTATGGTGATTGAAAAGGCGAAACATCGATTTTATGAAAGTCACTACGAAATGGATCTTGCATTAATAGGAGGTGGTTTTAGTGCGTAACATAAATGATATTATTGCTTCAATCAAAACCGTGGTAGACAACTATATTAACAGTAAGAAACTAGCTGATTTTTGCTACGGTACTGTTATTAGCACAAGTCCACTTACTGTTAAGGTGGATTCGAAATTAACGCTATATGCACCTCAATTAATTTTAACGAGAGCTGTATTAGATCATGAGTTGGATATAACCGATGGGGTACCTGAGTGGACATTCCCACCACCGCCATGGCGTTACAAAATCCATAATGCACTTGAAGAAGGCGATGTGGTGTACATGCTGCGTGCAATGGGTGGCCAAAAATATGTCATTTTCGATAAGGAGTGGGTGAAGGATGCTACCATCAAACAAAAATAATATCGATTTAACAATGGATTTTGAAGAAACACCCACTCAAACATCGAGGACGTACCGAATGGACCATGAAAGGAAACGTATTGTCGGCTATACAGATGGTCGTGAAGCGATGGAACAAGCAATATATAAGCTATTAAGTACTTATCGATACAATGAAATTATATACAGTTGGAACTATGGTGCTGAAATCGCCAAACTTATGGGGAAGCCTATTCCATATGTTTATAGTGAACTCAAGCGACTTACTACAGAGGCATTACTTCACGACGATCGTATTATTTCGGCAGATGATTTCTCCTTTAGTCACAAACGGAACAAGGTGTTTATGTCACTTATGGCCAACACCATATACGGTTTCATTCAAATTAAAAAGGAGGTGGATATCTGATGTTTGAACATATTACACAAGAGCAGCTACTTGAGGATGCACTTGATATGGTCAAAACAAACATCGACAAGCGAGAAGGGTCGATTGTTTGGGACGCTCTTTCACCTCATACGATTCAATTGTATGAATTGTATTTTTCGATGGAAGGTATGCTCCGAGAAATGTTTGGTGATACCGCTTCCCGTGCATTTTTAATCCGTTTATGTAAAGACAGGGGGATCACACCATATCCAGCTGAAAAGGCTATTTTAAAAGGCAAATTTAATATGGATGTACCAATGGGGAGCCGCTTTAACCTGGATATGCTTAATTACACCGTCACTGAGAGAATCAGTCACGGTGTTTTTAAATTAGAATGCGAAACACCTGGTTCGGTCGGTAACAATTATTTTGGGCAATTAATACCGATTGAGTATATCGACGGTTTAACAAAAGCTGAATTAACTGAACTATTAATCCCCGGTGAAGATGAGGAAGAAACAGAAAGTTTACGTAAACGCTATTTGGAAAGTTTTGAAGCACTTGCTTACGGTGGGAATCGGAAAGATTATATGGAGAAGGTCCACGAATTACAAGGGGTAGGTGGCGTAAAGGCGTATCGCATCCGAGAAGGGATTTACAATGTGAAATTGGTTGTGTTAGACGCAACTTATAATGTGCCATCACCGACGCTATTAGAATCTTTACAGACAGCCATTGATCCAGTGACCAACCAAGGAGAGGGCTTAGGTATCGCACCAATCGGTCATACCGTTTTAATTGTGGGTGTCAATCGGATTACAGTAGATATTAATTTCCCGAACATCATTTTTGAGGATGGGTATGGTTGGGCAGACGTTGAATTAGATGTGCAGCAAATGGTAGATGACTATTTGTTGGAGCTGAAAAAAACATGGGAGAACACCACGCAACTCGTTGTTCGTATTGTGCAATTAGAATCACGAATGCTTGAAATTAATGGCATAATCGATGTACAAAATACGACAGTCAATGGGGTAGCCAATAACTTTATTTTAGATAGTGATGCTATACCAGCGAGGGGTGAGATAACCAATGTATGAACCGTTAACACATGAGATTGATATGACAAAACGTTATCCACCGACTGTTAGTGATTTTGAGGAATTTATTGAAATTGGAAAAGTTGAAAATACAAATTTCAATCGAGTGAGAGTGGAGTTATTACAACTTTTTGCCATGCGATTTGTTCATCATACAGATGAAGTTGGTATTGCTCGATGGGAAAAGATGTTGAAATTAAAACGGCGTACTACAGATACGCTTGAAACAAGAAGAATGAGGGTTCTGGCAAAAATTAATAACAAGCTACCATACACATGGCGCTCGTTACAACAATTATTGAACTCTATTTTCGGAGAAGGTAATTATCAAATCAATCTAGATGCACAAGAGTATGTTTTAGAATTATTGATACCCAGCGAACAGAACTATTATCGTGAGCTATTGGATATTTTAGAGCCAATGGTGCCGTTAAATATTTATATGATTATTGCAGAAGGTATTTTAAAGGATATGCTGCAACTAATTGTCGGCACATACGGCTGGGTATTCAACGGTCGCATTTGTGGTCGATTTAAAACAGCATCTCGCCCAGGAAACGCCGGGAAATTACCACCCTATCAAATGCAACCAAGTTATACATTCCCATTCGATGCGCCGATTACCGGTCATTTTAAAACGGAAACTCGTCCGGGTGCAGTTACAAGTGAAAAAGTTAATATTAATGACAATGGCTACACGTTCGGTATCAACCGTAAACGATGTGGTCATTTTCGTGCTGGAGGTGTTTAGATGGCTACAGAGCTACAACAAATTGCGATTGATAGCATGATTGATTTTTTAGATGCCAATACGGTTAGTGCCAAAGTGACTGTTGATGGTGTCACATACGAAAAGGAAATATCGCACGTTAGCCGAAAGCATGGCTTGCGTAAGTATGTGAAGTTTACGACCGAACGAGGGACAGTCACGAAAGTGGCGCTTGTCGATAGTTTGGGTCGCGAATGGTACGTGAAAACGATGAATCACACTATCGGCTCACAAGGCTATGCCGTATCGTTCCCGTTTGAATTAGAGATTGTTTCGAAAAAAGTTGAGGTGAAAAGCTAATGTCATTAATGAATGGACCCATCCCAATTGATCCCAAAAATAATCCTTACACTCGTACCCAATGGGAAGATGACTTAGTGGATCCAGTGACGAGTGAAGTGTTAGAAGAAGGTACAACTTTCTGGGCAGAGTATGCCAATAACATCGAGTGGGGGATTTACAACGCTTATATGCTGCTTGGATTTATGTACCGAGAGATAGAAAAAATGCAAGCTTTAATGGAGCTTGACGGTCGCGCACCGGGCAACAACGGTACATTTGCTGATATTTTTGATGATGGCAATGGTTTGTCGCGTCTTGAGCGATTGACTGCACAAACGGATGTAACGGCTACTGTAACAAGTGCTGATACAGTGATACCAGTAGCAAATGCCTCATTGTTCGAAGCGTTACAGGTAGTGACAATTTATGACGCCGATAGCTATGAGCATGTAACGATTCAAAGTGTTGATACAGGAGCAAATACAATTACGGTAGCGGCTTTAACAGCTGATTACAGTAAAGGTGCGAAAGTAGCGCGTAGTACGGCAGCGGTTAATGCAACAAGTCAAACATTAGATGTCGCGCCGTTTGTGACGTTTAATGTTGAGTTAGTGGAGGTGGTATGAGATGCCAACTGTTGTTAGTATAGCAATACCTTTAAAATATACAAATATAGGAAGTGATAGAGTTAAAGCGTACTTAGATTACGTATCATCTGGAAAAGTACGGCTGAAATTAATTGTAGGCTTAGATCATCACACTGCTGTTCATTTTTCATCTTTTTATGCAGCTTTATATTATAAAAACGGAGAAAAAACCTATACATTATATACAGTTGCGGATTCCCCTAACAATCCGTCTGTTTTCTTAGGTCCTATTATTGACTTAGATGAAAATAAAATTCCCGACCAGGTAGCGCTCACTATAAAAGGGGGAAGAACAAGTAATGGTGTTTTTGACGGGTTTGGAGTCGATACTGGTATCGCAGGTAATTATCAAGCAATCCCTATAAGTATTCCTATAGATTGGTTTAATAATAACCCAGTAGTAAAACTAGATACTCAAAATAGCAACACATTTTACGAAAACGACACACTTAATATTGCTGGCACAGCATCCGACGCAGATAACGGCAACACCGTCACAGTACGGTACCAAATTAATGCTGGTACTGTACGCGCTATAAAAGCGCTTGTTTCCAACGGCACAGCAGAGGCGTTTAGCAAAACGTTAACATTCCGTAGAGGGAATCTTTACGACGGTGAAACACTTATTGTCAGTGGCTTAACAGATGGTGTAGCCCACACACTCAAAGTTTGGGCTACAGATGACCAAGGCGGTACATCAACAATTGTTGAACGTACATTTTACGTTGTTCCAAACCGGGCCCCATCACTAACTGTTAACCCACCTGTTACAGCTGGTATCATTGACAGTGACGAGATTGAGATTACTGGCTCTTACAACGATTTGGACAACAATACAACGACTGTCTCTTATCGTATCAACGGTGGCAACAGTGTCCAAGTCGCATCTGGTACAAATGGTCACTTCGATTTTAAAATAAAGCTTGGCCAGCTCAAAGTTGGTTTGAATAATATTGTCGTTGAGGTGATTGATAGCTACGGTGCTAAGACAAGCCGTACTATAAAACTTCAAAAAAACGAAGTTAAAACGGAACAATTGAAATCAACTGCACGCTATAAAATCCTACCTCCACTCGGTACTGCAAAAGGAGTCGTTATCTGGGTACGACGTGATGAAAATCTAGTAGTATCTGCATCTATCAGCATGACGCAGACAGGTGAGGCTGAAAACTTTGTGCCAATGATTAAAAAAGAAGAGCCAGCACCAGTAGCGAATGTACCGGGCATGTTTGAGGATCAATTCCATTATGAAAATGCAACACCTGCTGATCACATCATTTTACAACTAGACTTACAGCAATCTTCTTTACTAGCCGATGAAAAAATCCATGTACTGATAGGGGTGATTGACTAATGGAAATCCGTGAACGAGATGAATTTGGTAACTTAAAGCCACCAACCAAAATATTTAGTGGCTTAACTGAAAGAGAAAAAGTTGCTGCTTTAGGTGCTCAATTAGCGCAAGAAAAACTAGCTAATATGTATAAAGAAGCAATTATCAACGGACTTGGCACACAAGTAGCTCAAATGAAACTTGAAATTATGCAGTTGAAAGGAGGTGCGTCCTAATGGAATTCTGGGAAATGGCTTATAAATTAAAGTGGGTGACGGCTGAACAATTGCGTTCAGCTGTTTTTACTGAGAGCAATCCATTTGGTGAAATCACTGCCGAAGAGTACAAAGAAATTACAAAGCAAGACTTTTAAACGCAGCAGTAGCTAGCGTTATTTTTTATGGTCAAAAATATTTTTTAACGTAAATTTAATGTTGAAAGAGTATACTAAAATTGGGGAGATAAGTTTAGAAGATCTATCGCTGACGGATCGCCGTGTGCGATGAAAGTCGCCTGCACGGTGAAGGCTCGTTATAAAACCGAGATAGAGAGGGATAAGACGAGAATAGCAATGGATTGAAAGTAGCACCAGTTATGTATGCAGATTCACCAGTTTTATACGGAAGTCCTGTTGAGTTTACATTTCCAGATGATCCAGATTGGAGAAACGCCATTACTAGCATCACTTCTACTATCGATTCAAAACCTACAGGAAGTAATATGATTTCGGCATTTCAAAAATCAGTTGGAAAAATCGCAGCTTCGTCTGGTGGATACTATACGATTGGGACACATGTATGGACGATTAAAGCAACAGGCTACGAAGATGTTACTGTAACAGTTGTTGTAAATCGAATAACTTGAAAGAGAACGTCCATTTGGGCGTTCTTTTCTTTTTGCACTCTCACTCGAGAGTGCTTTTTATATTGCATCAAGACCCAAGCAACGCACTGTACCGAGCAGTGCTATTTTTTATGGGCAGGTGAGGGCATTGGAATTATTAGTAGTAACGGGGGCAGGTATCGCCGAAAAAGTAGCGAGTAGTTCAAATCCATGGATTTACTTATCCATCGTATTAATTTTCGCAGCAATGTTTGCTGGGCGCTACATTTTCAATTATTTAGTCCAACTTGATCAGTCGCATCGAGAGGAATCAAAAGAACGTGAAAAGGCGTTAATGTCGCATTTAGAGCGCTCAAATGAATCACAAGAAAGAACGGCTCACGCTTTAGAGGGTATAAATACAAGCCTTTCAACTTTAGAGGGGCGCGTTGACCGTATCGAAAAATATGCTTATAAGAAGGAGAGTGCATAAACATGGATTTAACAGTATTATTCATCGTCGCAGTAGCGATTTTAGGAATTATTAACGCATTCGTTCAGGTCGTAAAAACAACATTTCAATTAGCTAACCAATATGTACCGATTGTCTCTGTGGCAGTCGGTATTTTAATTGGGATTGCAGTATGGCCAATCACAGAGTACTCGATATACATTATGGCTTTAGCAGGTGCAATTGGTGGTTTGGCTGCTTGCGGTACGTTTGACCTTACTAAAGTTGTAAAGAGTGGTGATAAGTAATGGTGAAAATTCGTCAAAACTTAGTACATCAGTTAATTGTGGATAAAGTGTCATATGGTAAGGGCAATGGTAAAAAACGTATCTGTGTACACGAAACAGATAATACACGTGCTGGTGCAGATGCAGATGCACATAGCCGACTCCAAAAGAATGGTAACACTAGACAAGCATCCTGGCATTGGCAAGTAGACGATCATGAAGCAGTTCAATCATTTACGCATGACATACGTTGTTGGGCAGCTGGTAGTGGTAATAATGAAGCGATTCATATTGAAATCTGCGTTAATGCAGATGGAAACTATCAAAAAGCTGTGCAAAACGCTGCTGCATTAGTGGCTAAAATTATGCAAGATGAGGGGATTCCTTTATCTAACGTAGTACAACACAATTATTACACAGGTAAGAATTGCCCTAAATTAATACGAAGCAATAAGATTCCTTGGACAACATTTTTGCAAATGGTCAAAGGGTCTAATGCGATTGCTAAACCTGTTCAATCTCCAGAAGATACCAATGTGCTATATCGTTTATTTACAGGAACATATAAATCACGTGAGGATGCAGAGAATGTTATCGATGTTATGAAGTATCGTTTTGGTTGGACGTGTTATTTAGATCAAGTAAATGATTTGTGGCGTGTAAAAACAGGTACATTTAAAGGATTAGAAGCTGCTAATACAGGTGCTACAAAAATTAAAAATGCCAAGTTGGCTAGTATTGTACATGTACAAAAAGTGTAATATATTGTAAATAGGTGAATTGGCTATTCGCCTGAGTGCGTGGTAGGAAAGGGGGCGAGCAATCGCTCTCTTTTTTTATTTTGTCAATAGATTCGGTCAAAATTTAAATTTGAACACTTATAAAGGGATTTATTTTCCTCTCCCGAATTATGTCGAAGAGGGAGGTGAGGACCATGGAACAATTTGTTAAGTATTACTATGTCTACGCCGGTGAATTGCATGAAGGTATAACAAATATTCAATTTAAAACTTTGGAAGAAAAACAGTATGCCACAGAAGAATTACTATTGAAGATGTTAAAAGAAAAAGGTATCGTCAATGCAGTTGGTATTAAGCATCGAGAGGACATTACATATGAGCAAGTATAAAAATTAAAGTCATCCACAGATCATTGTGGATGACATTTTTTTATTTACAAATAAGAACGAATGTTCTAATATAAATACAAACAAACGTTCTTTTTTGAAGGAGGATGGAATAATGAAAGAACAATTATTAAAGGTAATGCAAAGAGGGCAACCAGCAAATATGATGTACCTGGCCAAGGACGGTAAAATTACAAAGCGCCGTATAAAAATCATTAAAATGGCTGGTGATACATTCCAGGCATACTGTTTTACAAGACAGGCAAAACGGACTTTTATTATAAATAATGTTCTTGCCATTGCTCCGGTTATTCAAAGAGAACGGAACATTATATAGGAAGGGTAGATGGAAATGGTAGCTAAAAAAGAAATTGCATCAAAGAAGAAAGAACCGAAGCATCCGACTCGTGATGAGTTTGAATTAGAGGAACTTGCTGCTGCATTGACTGAAGCAATGGAAGAAAAGCAATATAAAGTTTTCACTATATATAAAAAAGAAGAACCCTTAAAAGGCATAGTCACGAAAATGGATGCTAACACCAAGTTGATACATATACAAAACAAGTGGGGGGATATGCATAAAGTTCACTTCTTGGATATTTTAAGTGTTAAAGATATTGAATATTAAATAAGATGAAACTCATAACCAAAACCGAAAGACCGCTTTCCATATAAATAGGAAGCGGTCTTATTAATTAAAATAATATCAGTACCCCAGAGGTACCCCAAATGTACCCCAAACCATTTCATTTAAATATACAAAAATGCAAAACAGTTAATTTCCCTTCAACATAAAAATGCTTTATCCATGCACTTTTAAATTTTTGTGATACAATATTACGAGTTCAATCGAAGTACTGTTTTTACTTTAGAAATGAGAGGGATTTTATTTATGACACAACCACCAATTCGTTACGAATTAATTAAAACTTGTGCTCAAACAGGTGCGCGCCTTGGAATTGTGCACACACCACACGGATCGTTTGAAACGCCAACATTTATGCCGGTTGGGACACAAGCAACAGTAAAAGCGATGAGCCCAGAAGAATTAAAGGAAATGAATGCAGGGATTATCCTATCGAATACTTATCACTTATGGCTACGTCCAGGCAATGATATCGTCAAAGAAGCGGGCGGATTGCATCAATTTATGAATTGGGATCGTCCCATTTTAACAGATTCAGGCGGCTTCCAAGTGTTTTCGCTCAGTCAATTCCGTAAAATTGAAGAGGAAGGCGTTCATTTCCGTAATCACTTAAATGGCGATAAATTATTTTTATCTCCTGAAAAAGCGATGGAAATTCAAAATGACCTTGGCTCAGATATTATGATGGCGTTTGATGAATGTCCGCCGTTTCCAGCGACGTATGAGTATATGCTAGCGTCTGTGGATCGTACAACACGCTGGGCAAAACGTTGTAAAGAAGCACATCAGCGTCCAGATGAGCAAGGCTTATTTGGGATTATTCAAGGTGGAGAATATGAAGACTTGCGTCGTCGTTCAGCAGAAGCGTTAATAGAGCTAGACTTCCCAGGTTATGCAATCGGTGGTTTATCCGTTGGTGAGCCAAAAGACATCATGAACAAAGTATTAGACTTTACAGCGCCATTAATGCCAGCAGACAAGCCGCGTTATTTAATGGGGGTTGGTTCACCCGATTCGCTGATTGATGGTTCTATCCGCGGGATTGATATGTTCGACTGTGTATTGCCAACGCGAATTGCCCGTAACGGTACATTAATGACATCAGAAGGGCGTATGGTCATTAAAAATGCGAAATATGCGCGTGACTTCCGTCCAATTGATGAAACATGTGATTGCTACACATGTAAAAACTATACACGTGCTTATGTTCGTCATTTATTACGTACGGAAGAAACATTTGGTCTACGCTTAACGTCGTATCATAACCTGCGCTTCTTAATTAAGCTCATGGAAGATGTACGTCAAGCGATTCGAGAAGATCGTCTTGGGGATTTTAAAGAAGAATTTTTCGAAAAATACGGTTATAATAAACCGGATGCGAAGAATTTCTAATCGTTTTTGTAGAAATTCCTTTCTTATGATAGAAAAATTCAAGAATTCGATAGAAAATCTCGCCATATAATGAGAATTTATACTATACTAGTAAAGATAAGATTTTCGAAAGGAGTCTATATAAAATGGATGCAGCATATGGACAATTGATTATGATTGCTTTGATGTTTGTTGCGATGTGGTTTATTTTAATCCGTCCAGCACAAAAGCGACAAAAAGCAACAGTTGCGATGCAAAACGATCTAAAAAAAGGTGACAAAGTCATTACAATTGGTGGCTTACATGGCGAAATTGATGCAATTGAAGATACAGCGATTTATTTAAAAATTGCTAATAATACAACTGTAAAATTTGAACGCCAAGCAATCGGCAGAGTTGTAGAATAATAAAAAGGAGGGTGGTGGCATGTTGATGCGACCATCCCAGGAGCAATATTTCGTAATGGATATTGCCAAGGGGATGTCTGGAAAGTAAAAGCTTTCTGGACATCCCCTTCCTTTTTTCTGTATAATGCCTAACTTGTTCGCCCACACTGAAATGAAAAAGGGGTGTGGGAAATGGCTGAGTTTTGGATCATTGCTTTTCGTACGATCGTTTTATATATTATCGTCCTCCTTGTTTTTCGCTTGATGGGAAAACGAGAAGTAGGAGAACTAAGCTTGCTTGATTTTGCTGTATACGTACTCATTGCCGAAGTAGCGTCATTAGCAATCGATAATTTAGATCGGTCATTAGTGTTAGCTGTTGTACCGATTGTTTTACTATTTATCATCCAGTATTTAAATGCCCTTTTTATTTTAAAAAATAAGAAAATGCGTGATACGATTGATGGTGATCCGACCATTATTATTCGTGACGGTGTAATTGTAGAAGCTGAAATGCGTAAACAGCGCTATAATTTAGATGATTTATTTCAACAGTTACGTGAACAAGGTATTTCATCTGTACAAAGTATTGCTTATGCTTTTTTAGAACCGTCTGGTAAACTATCAGTTTTTAAAAAAGGGGATGAACCGTTCATCCTGCCAATCGTCATAGATGGTTACGTGGATGATAAACATTTGAAATTTATCGGGAAAGATCGCAAATGGTTAGAAGATCAGTTACGCGACGAAGGTGTTCATACTACGGATGATGTGTTTTATTGTTGTTATGAAGGTGGGAAGATTCATTATCAATTAAAGGCGCGAAAAAAGTAAACGGACGTAACGGAAATCGGATAGATTAATTTGTTTTGTCAAGACAAGTAAAGTGGTTAATACAGCAAATGTTGTCGCGATACTTGTAATCATGGAATTGTAAGAAATCATTGATTGCACAATACATGTGACGACAAAGCAACCATAGGATGCAGCAAATAAACGGAAGCCCACTTCGATTTTTGGGTTGTTACGAACGGATGCAATATGTAAAAACGAAGTAAGTAAAACACCAAACCCGATCGCAATAATAGCACCGTACTGTTGTAACATTGGCTGTGCCGCCAACACAAGCATTAATAAAAGCTTCCCAATCCCACCATAAATCGAATTCATCATCGCCACACGGGCTTGGTCCAACGCCTGTAAAATGGACAGGAGCGGACTTTGAATGTAATAAAAATAAAAAATAGGTGCCAGTATTTTCATGTAGTTTGTTTCATCTTTTAAGTGAAATAGTTCTACTGCAAGAAAGTCCCCGTATAACAAGAAAAATGTCGCAGCATAGCAACCTATTAGTGAGCAAAGGCGCAATGAAATTGTAATTCGTTGATTGAGTAATCGAACGTTTTGAACAGCTGCGGCATTACTAATCGCAGGAATGAGAATAATCGCGAGTGCTGCCGGTATGAATGCTGGGAAGAGTAGGAGTGGGATATGTACCCCTGAAATCACCCCGTATAAAGTAGTCGCCGCTGTTGCCGTTAAACCTGAAATCGTGAGTGCTTTTAAAAATATAATAGGCTCTAAAAACCACGTAAATGTACCGAATAGTTTGCTGCCTGCTGAAGGTAATGCAATACGGAACAGTGGTCCACTGCGGTAAGTACCTACTTTTTTGTCTGTCCGTATTTTCACGAAATGATAGTGAATCAGTAAGTAAATGAGTGCGGCACATTCACCGAGCGCAGTCATTCCCATGGCAAATGCCGCATTTGTCGTACTGGAATCGGTTAATAAGTACGGCAGAGCAAAGGAAACAGCAGCAATGCGGATCGTTTGCTCTATTAGGGAAGACCAGGCAGTAGGCGTCGTTTTCCCTAACCCGAGCAAATAAGCTTTAATAATTCCTGCATACACCACGATTGGTACGGTATAAATCGCGACTATTAGTGGATAGCGTGTCCCCTCACTTTGTAATAAAGTTTCTGCAATCGTTGGCGTAATAAACCAAAGAGCCGGTAATAAAACTAAAATGGAAACGGTAGAAATACGTAGGCACGTTTTTAAAACGCTTTTTGTATCGGTAATTTTCCCCTTTGCATACAGTTCTGCTACCACTTTTGTTAAAGCAATTGGTAAGCCGAGTTGCACTAAAGAGATAAAGAAAATAAAAGCAGGGTAGGCCGTCATATAAATACCTACAACTTCTTCTCCCGCAATACGCATGAACTGCATGCGATAAACAAAACCAAATAGTTTAGATAAAAAAATAACGACGGTCAACAGAAGCGTGCCTTTAACAAAAGAAGCCATGAGCAGTGCAATCCCTTCTCTTTTTTTTATGTTTCATATACAATATTGGTATGCGAATACACCGACCATTAAAACTAACGATTAGGGGTGGATTGTCGTGGCAGTTCCTTATGAGTCGCTTTATCGTAAAATGCAATTAGTTTTACAAAGCAAACTGGAAGAGTTTGAACTTTATGAATATGATGCCATTACAATGGAACAGTTATGGCAATATTGTGTTGAAAAGAAATGGCGCAAAAAAGTAGTAGAGGAACTTCCGTTACATGTAGTAGTATCAACGATTTTTTCAATCACCCCATCAGAACTGTTAAATCATGTACAAATCAAAGAACTACAGTTCAATGATGGAATCATTGACTTAAATGCAGAAGAACTGGAAGCATTACTAGGACCTAAGAAAAAAGAATAACATTTTAGTAAAAAAATGCTTATTTATGGAATGTTCATTTGACAGCGAACGCGACCTATTTCATAATAAGCTTATTGCACGTTTCTTTTACAAACTTCTCTGTTAATCAACATTGCTATTCGTATTTCTAGAATAGTAAGGTGAAGGGAAAAGTATAGCTTAGCAGTAATATTTGCTACATAAGTAAAAGGAAGAGCGCAAATCATTTTGCGCTCTTTCTCGTGTGCGTCAGCATGCATTTTGAGGAGGATTTACAGATGAAATTAGCAAACCGTATCCTGACCTTTATACTTGTAGTAGGGCTACTATTCGCAGGTATGGGTACAACGGTACAAGGCATTTTAAAAGACGTAAAACTAGGCCTAGATTTACAAGGCGGCTTTGAAGTACTGTATCAAGTCGAATCCCTTGTAGATGGCCAAGACGTTACGCAAAAAGTATTGACTGATACGACAACCGCTTTAAATGATCGTATTAATCGATTTGGTGTTAGTGAGCCAAGCATTCAAGTAGAGGGAGAAGACCGTATCCGTGTACAACTTGCCGGCTTAGATGACCAGTCATCCGCCCGTGAGCTATTATCAAGTACGGCGGAGTTAACGTTTCGTGATGTGAACGATAACGTATTACTTGATGGGACAGATTTAAAAGAGGGTGGTGCTGCTTCGGCATTTGACCAGCAAAACCAACCAATCGTAACATTAAAATTAAAAGATGCAAATAAATTTGCTGCTGTAACACGTGAGCTTGCTTCACGTCCTGCTGGCGAAAATTTATTAGTTGTATGGTTAGACTTTGAAGAAGGTGTGGATTCATACGCGGCTGAAGTGGCAAAAATGTCTCAAGGTGAGAAGCCGAAGTATGCATCAGCGGCTACGGTTTCACAAGTCATTGATTCAACAGATGTTCAAATTTCAGGAAACTTTACTGTAGAAGAAACGAAAACATTAGAAAGTATTTTAAACTCAGGTTCATTACCTGTTAAATTAACAGAGAAATACTCAACATCCGTTGGTGCACAGTTCGGTAAAGATGCACTGAATGATACAGTATTTGCAGGGATTGTCGGTGTTGTGGCAATTTTTGTATTTATGTTATTGTACTACCGATTACCAGGTTTCATTTCGATTATTACATTAGCAGTCTTTACGTATTTAGTATTAGTTGTATTTAATGGGATTAATGCTGTATTAACCTTACCAGGGATTGCCGCCATCGTACTTGGTATTGGGATGGCTGTAGATGCCAACATTTTAACAGCTGAACGGATTCGCGAAGAATTGCGTGTTGGTCGTACAGTGAAAGAGGCGTTCCAACTTGGTTCGAAGCAGTCACTATCTGCAATTGTTGATGCACAGTTAACAACATTACTTGCCGCTGTTGTATTATTTTCATTCGGTACAAGCTCGGTTAAAGGTTTTGCAACGACGTTAATTATTTCGATTTTATTATCATTCATTACAGCGGTATGGGGTTCTCGTATTTTACTAGGCTTGCTCGTAAATAGCGGTTACTTCAATAGCCCTGCTTGGTTTGGTATTTCGAAATCAAAGCAACATAAGCCGGAAGAAAATATTAGTACACTGGATTTAACGACAAAATTTGATCGTCTTGATTTTGTGAAGAACCGTAAAAAATTCTACGCATTCTCGTTGATTATTTTATTAGTTGGTTCGGTTATTATTGGGATATATCGTTTAAATCTAGGGATTGATTTCTCAAGTGGTACTCGGGTCGATATTGAAACAAACCAAGCTGTCACAAAAGAAGAGATGATTACTTATTTAGATTCAATCGGTCATCCGACTGAAGATGTAGTCATTTCAGGTGAGGAACAAAATGTGGCTGCAGCACGTTATAAAACAGAATTTACACAAAAAGAAATTTTAGATTTTAAAGCACAAGTGCTAGAAGATTATGGTCTTGAGCCGAATGTCAGCGCCGTATCATCAACAGTTGGGAAGGAACTTGTGAAAAATGCAATTAAGGCATTATTGATTGCTGCACTTGGTATCATTATCTATGTAGCAGTTCGCTTTGAATGGCGTATGGGTCTAGGCGCTATTGTATCATTACTACATGACGTCTTCTTCATTGTCGCAGTTTTCAGTTTCTTACGTTTAGAAGTAGACATTACATTTATCGCCGCTGTATTAACAATTGTTGGTTACTCTATTAATGACACAATCGTAACATTTGACCGTATTCGTGAAAATATCGAGCGTTCAGAAAAAATTACGACGAAAGAGGATTTAGCGTTAATCGTTAATAAATCACTTCGTCAAACAATGGGGCGTTCTGTGAATACCGTATTAACGGTTATTATCGTTGTAATTGCGTTAATTGCATTAGGTGCTCCTTCTATTCAAAACTTCTCGATTGCCTTATTAATCGGTTTAGTAACAGGTATGTATTCATCTATCTGTATCGCTGCTCAAATTTGGTATACGTTGAAGTCACGTGAGATGGGTAAAAAGGGTACAGCAGTTGTGAAAAAAGAGAAAAAACAATGGGGTTCAGACGAGCCAGTTGTATAAAGCAAGTAGTAAAGTGTGTCAAGTTTTTTCTTGGCACACTTTTTTCTTTTTGACATTACATATTGAGTAAATAGGCATGCATATAGATGGAGAAGGGGAACATTTTTATGAAGGTACAATGGACAATATTGGCGGGACTTCTTTTTGCTCTTATGATTGCTGCATTTGCTTACGTTAACATAGAAAAAGTATCTGTGAATTATGTATTTGGGAAAGCGGAGTGGCCATTATTTTTTGTTATAGTCGGTTCAGCTTGTATAGGAATATTGATCTCAGCTTGTTTTTCAGCTGTGCGTCTATTCGCTATGCGGTATAAATTGAATGAGTTAAAAAATGAGCTACACACAATGGATCGCAAATTAACAGAAAAAAATGCCGAGTATATTAGCTTAAAATTACAAATGACAAAGATGCAAGAGCAATTGGACCGTGAGTATCACAACCCGTTTTTAAAGTGAAGTCGTGTAGATATATAAATCATTTTCAAACTGTCGACATTGAACAGTCAAAAAACTATGGTATCCGAGCAAAAAGTCACTGCATCTGGTCAAAACTACCCAGTGAGAGTAAAATCTTGCCGTATCCAGTCAAAATCCTCAGAACCGTTAAAATACATTTATTTTTAGCCATATTGCAAGCAAATGAGGCGATAAGCTTGCAATATG
Source organism: Lysinibacillus sp. RU7 (assembly GCF_057837305.1). NCBI lineage: Bacteria > Bacillati > Bacillota > Bacilli > Caryophanales > Bacillaceae > Lysinibacillus > Lysinibacillus sp. RU7. Next base: position 35,163 of record NZ_JBYQFK010000016.1, read on the forward strand.
GAGGTTGATTTTTACAGTCAATCGTTATGGCTGGAACATAAAAATGGATATAGATAAAAGATTATACGGTGCGGTAAAATCTAGTTTATAGGATTTTATCGCTTTTTTATGCTTAAAAAGCGTGTATACATATTTTAAAAAGCACTAAATCCATCTACAACAATTTTAAGGTGAGGGATGTTTTTCTAATAACAATCTATTCATATTTCCCCTATTTAAAATAAAAAACCGCTATAATGGACATCATAAAGGAAGTGAAAGAATGATAGAATCAGCAAAAAAATGGATTGTGCAACGCCCGGACGCACATGTAGTGCAACAATTACAAAAAGATCTAGGGATTTCAGCAATTGCAGCAAAAATTTTAGTAGCACGTGGTTGTACATCAGAGGAGCAAGCAGTCTCACTGCTCCAAACCGATGAGCGTCATTTTCACGACCCATTTTCCATGCATGGGATGGAACAGGCAGTAGCACGTATCGATCAAGCGCTTGAAGAAGGCGAAAAAATAGTAGTATATGGTGACTATGATTCCGATGGCATAACCAGTACGACGGTTATGCTTAATGTATTATTGGATTTAGGCGCAGATGTCGATTTTATGATTCCGAATCGTTTCACACACGGGTATGGTCCACATGAAGAATTATTCCGCCAGGCGTATGAAAATGGCGTAAAGTTAATTATTACAGTCGATAATGGGATTAGCGGGATTGAGCCGATTCGTGTAGCGAAGGAGCTTGGAATGGATGTGATTGTGACGGACCATCATGAGGCAGGCGAGGTGTTACCACCAGCAGACGTCATTTTGCATCCTCGTGTACCTGAAGGGCATTATCCATTTGGGGAGCTTGCTGGTGTAGGGGTTGCGTTTAAGCTCGCTCATGCTTTATATGGTGAAGTACCGGAGCATTTATTTGAATTGGTTGCCATTGGGACGATCGCCGACTTAGTACCGTTAAAAGGTGAAAATCGTTATTTCGTCAAGCGCGGCATTGAAGCACTACATACTTCACAAAGTCCGTGGGTAAAAGCCATTTGTGAGGCTTCCGGTGTAAAGCAAAAAGAAATCAATGAGGAGTCGATTGGCTTTTATTTTGGACCACGTCTCAATGCGATCGGTCGCTTAGGGGATGCAATGCCTGGGGTTCATTTTTTAATGAGTGAAACAAAACAACAAGCAGACACATTAGTGAAATTGCTCAATCAGAAAAATGACGAGCGAAAAGAAATCGTGAGTACGATTACAGAAGAGGCTATGGCGATGATTGAATCTGATGAAGCCATTAAGAATAGCCTTGTGTTAGTCGTCGCAAAAGAGGGATGGAACGCCGGTGTTGTAGGAATTGTTGCATCCAAGCTTGTAGGGAAATACTATAAGCCGACGATTGTACTTTCACTTGATCAAGAAAAAGGAACAGCAAAAGGTTCTGCTCGTAGTATCGAAGGTTTTCATTTATATGAGGAACTAGCGAAAAACCGTGATATTTTACCGCATTTTGGTGGGCATCCGATGGCGGCGGGTATGACATTGCCACTTGAGCATGTCGATGAATTGCGTACACGTCTTCATCAACAGGCAACAGCGGTGTTAACAGAAGAGCAGCTTGTACCAAAACTTTATATTGATGTACCCGTTGATTTAAGTGAAGTGTCCATCGAAGCAATTGAAGAAGTTCGTAAGCTTGGCCCATTTGGTACAGAGTTTGCAAAGCCAGTATTTGCGTTAGAAAAAATGAATGTTGCGTCAATGCGTCGTATTGGTACGCAAGAAAACCATTTAAAAATGGAACTTGAAGATGCGTATGGGAAAGTGGATGCTATTGGATTTGGCAAAGGGTATTTGTTTAATGAAATTTCCTATGATGTACAAGTATCGTTTGTCGGAGATTTGCAAATAAACGAATGGCAAGGCATCAAAAAGCCGCAATTTATGATCGAGGATGTGCAGACGGAAGAATGGCAATTATATGATTATCGAGGGAAAAGTCAAGCGGCCAATTGGTTATCGAAGTTACCAGTTGAGCAAGTTGATTTTGTCGCGTTCCAACAGCAGACAATCAGTCAGTATCAAAGTGTAATTCAGCATGCCATTCACTTAATCGAAAATGAAACAGCGTATCAACAGCTTGGTCCTTATATTGTTATTCTTGATTTACCAGAAAATGTACAATTACTAGAAAACATGTTGAAAGAAAAGCAATTCAAACGCATTTATGTCCATTTTTATACAGCGAATTCACAGTATTTCAATGGGATGCCAACTCGTCAGCACTTTAGCTGGTATTATGCATTTTTGAAAAAACGTCCGACATTTAACTTAAAAGCGCATATTGAACAATTATCGCAACATATTGGACTAAATATTGATGTAATTAAGTTTATGACAAAGGTGTTTTTTGAGCTGGGATTTGTTAAAATAGAGGATGGTTTGACGACTGTTGTCGAAAATGCACCAAAACAAGCATTAGAAGAGGCACCGTCATATAAAATGCGTTCAGCACAATTAGAATTAGAGCAAAAGCTTTTATATGCTACATATACAGAGCTGAAAAATTGGTTTAATGAACGAATGAAGGGCTAAACCCTCAAGGAGGAAAAATAATGGATTTAAAGCAATATGTAACAACAGTTGATAACTGGCCAAAGGAAGGTATCAGCTTCAAAGACATTACAACGATTATGGATAACGGTCCCGCTTACAAATATGCAACCGATCAAATCGTTGCTTATGCAAAAGAAGTAGGTGCAGAAATTATTGTTGGTCCAGAAGCACGTGGTTTCATTATCGGCTGTCCTGTTGCTTATGCACTTGAAATTGGCTTTGCTCCAGTACGTAAGCCAGGAAAATTGCCACGTGAAGTCATTACGGCTGATTACGGTTTAGAATATGGAACGGACACATTAACGATGCATAAAGATGCTGTAAAGCCAGGTCAAAAAGTGTTAATCTGTGATGATTTGCTTGCAACAGGTGGCACAGTAGAAGCAACGATTCGCTTAATCGAGCAATTAGGCGGAGAAGTCGTAGGGTGTGCATTTTTAATTGAATTATTAGAGTTACAAGGTCGCGAAAAAATCGGCAAATACCCAGTGAAAACATTAATCCAATACTAATCGCAAAAGCAGTCTCTTTCAGGTTGAGGCTGCTTTTTTAATAAAAAACTAACTTCCATAAAAATGTTTCATTTTCACTGAATTTCCATATATTATTATTACAGTGAAGTATACACTAGTATGTCTTTACAATTTGTACGACTATTTTATACAATTAAAGTTATGATACTTAATAGAGAAAAAAATCGGAATAAGGTGGACGAATTATGGCGAAAGAACAAATTTTAGCGCCCGAAGATGTTTTCGAGCTCGTTAAATCGTATATGAATGATGAGCACGTTGCTTTTGTTGTAAAAGCATATGAAGTAGCGAAGGAAGCACATAAAGAGCAATTCCGTAGTTCGGGAGAGCCTTATATTATACATCCTGTGCAAGTAGCAGGGATTTTAGCGGATTTACAAATGGATCCGGAAACGGTTGCTGCTGGATTTTTGCATGATGTAGTAGAGGATACAGCGGTAACACGTGAAGATTTAGTAAGTGCATTCAATGAAGAAGTCGCGATGCTCGTTGATGGTGTAACGAAGCTCGGGAAAATTAAATATATGTCGAAAGAAGAGCAACAAGCGGAAAATCATCGAAAAATGTTTGTGGCCATGGCACAAGATATACGCGTTATTTTAATTAAACTGGCAGACCGTCTGCACAATATGCGGACGTTAAAGCATCTACCAGCAGAAAAACAACGTCGTATTTCAAAAGAGACGCTTGAAATTTTCGCACCACTTGCGCATCGTTTAGGGATTAGTACAGTAAAGTGGGAGCTTGAAGATACAGCGCTCCGTTATTTAAATCCACAACAATATTATCGTATTGTTAGTTTAATGAAAAAAAAGCGCAATGAGCGTGAGGCGTATTTAGATAATGTCATCGATGAGATTAAATCACAGCTGGCGGATGTTGAAATCGATGCAGATATTTACGGACGACCAAAGCATATTTACTCGATTTATCGTAAAATGGCGTTGCAAAGAAAGCAGTTTAATGAGATTTATGATTTGCTAGCAGTCCGTATTTTAGTTGATAGCATTAAAGATTGCTACGCTGTCATTGGCATTGTGCATACGCTCTGGAAGCCGATGCCTGGTCGTTTTAAAGATTATATTGCGATGCCGAAGCAAAACTTGTATCAGTCATTGCATACAACAGTCATTGGTCCATATGGTGATCCGCTAGAAGTACAAATTCGTACAAAGGAAATGCATAAAATTGCGGAGTACGGGATTGCAGCGCACTGGGCTTATAAAGAAGGTAAAAATGTTGAAAACAAACGTGAAAGCATTGACCAAAAATTAACATGGTTCCGGGAAATTTTAGAGTTTCAAAATGAATCATCCAATGCGGAAGAATTCATGGAATCTTTAAAATTTGATTTATTCTCCGATATGGTCTATGTGTTTACGCCAAAAGGTGACGTCGTTGAACTGCCAGCTGGTTCCGTACCGATCGATTTTGCGTATCGTGTACATTCAGAGGTTGGGAACAAGACAATTGGTGCGAAAGTAAACGGCAAAATGGTACCGCTTGATACACCGCTTAAAACAGGGGATATTGTTGAGGTATTAACATCTAAACAATCATTTGGTCCAAGTCGTGATTGGATTAAAATTGCCCAAAGCTCGCAAGCGAAACATAAAATTAAACAGTTCTTCAAGAAAAATTTACGTGAAGAAAATGTCGTTAAAGGGCGCGACTTAGTTGAAAAAGAAATTAAAGCCCAAGAGTTTGATTTAAAAGAAGTATTAACGACAGAAAATATTAAACGGGTTATTGAAAAACTCAATTATACACATGAAGATGATTTATATGCTGCCGTGGGAGTGGGCGGTATTACAGCGCAACAAATTGTGAATCGTTTGGCCGAAAAAATGCGTAGAGAGCGTGAACATGAGGAAGCGCTTGAAAAGATTGCAAAAGAAATGGCGAAGCCTGTCCAGCAAAAACGGACGGAAACAGGGGTTGTCGTGAAAGGCATTGATAATTTATTAATTCGCTTATCACGCTGTTGTACGCCGGTTCCTGGGGATGACATTGTTGGTTTTATCACAAAAGGTCGCGGTGTTTCTGTGCACCGAGCAGATTGTCCAAATATTCAAGAAGATGAGAATGCCGATCGCTTAATTGAAGTGGAATGGGAAAATGGTAGAGCAGAGCGCAAAGAATATCCAGTAGATATTGAAATTTCTGCATTCGATCGACCAGGCATTTTAAATGATGTCATGATGGCAGTAAGTGATGCAAAAACAAACATTTTAGCCGTATCGGGTCGCGCGGACCGTGACAAAATTGCCACAATTCACTTAACGATATCCATTACGAATATAACGGGACTACATAAAGTAGTCGACCGCATTAAACAACTACCAGACATTTATTCGGTCCAACGTGTTATTAATTAGATTTGCTTAAAACTCGTAATGAGCAAAAACGCATCCTATCAAATACCAGGTAAATAATAAAAGGTATGTATCATAGCCTCCGCGCTTTGCCACAGCCTACACAGGAGCTAAAACAGGCGCGGCCTGTTTGGATCTCCTGTTTCGGCTCCTGTGGCTATGGCGCGCTACGGCAAAAGTGAATACTTCTCAATATACTAGAAAAACATTTATCTTCTTTAAAAGAGACCATTTTCTTTCCATTTGCACATATCGTTGCCTAACTTCTACTATAATTAATTAGGATATTTCATTATTTTTTAGCAACTCATTTTTTATTGAACAATAGTTGCTTGTAGTGGAGGCACGAGACTCCTACGGGAAAAGCGAGACAATCAAGACCCCGCAGGAGCGAAGGATGAGCGACGAGGAGGCTTGATCTCGCCCGTGGAAAGCGAGTGCCGCAGCGGAAAGCAACGGTTACTCAAATGGTAATATATTTTTCGGGATTTGCTCGTTATGAGTTAAAAATAATATTAGTGATTAAAAAAAGATAGAAGGTACGAAAGATGAAAGTTGTGATTCAACGATCAAAACAAGCATCGGTCACAGTAGGTGGAGAAGTGACAGGTGCAATTGATAAAGGATATGTTTTATTAGTAGGTATTACACATACAGATACACCAGAAGATATTGCTTATTGTGCAAAAAAAGTAGCGGAACTTCGTTTATGGGAAGATGAAGAAGGGAAGATGAACCACTCTATTTTAGAAACGAGTGGTGCGATTTTATCTGTTTCACAGTTCACATTGTATGGGGATACGAAAAAAGGGAGACGACCAAGCTTTATCGAGGCGGCACGTCCCGAACAAGCAAAGCCGATGTGGGATGCGTTTAATGAAGCCTTAAGGTCATATGGTTTACATGTTGAGACAGGTGTTTTTGGTGCTATGATGGATGTTGCACTGATCAATGATGGACCAGTAACCATTGTCATCGATTCTGCCAAGTAAACTTTTCCTATATCCCTTCATACAATGAAAGTGAGAGTATATTTGAAGGGGTAGGGGGAATCAATCGATGCAAGTATCCAATCCATACTTATTTGAGACGTTAAAAGGTTTAATGAGGCAACCAATTGTCGTGCAAACAGGAAACAATATTCAGCAGGGCGTTCTGACGTCCGTATTACCTGATCATATTGTCATCGAAATTTGCAAAACACCATTCTTTATTCGAATGGATGAAATTGTTTGGATTACGCTAGCTAGGGTTTCAAATTAATACGTATAAGCACTTTCGGCTTGTCATATGTTACACAGAGACAAGACGGAGGTGTTTTTTTATGTTTCAACGTGTCAATCGTTTAGCGATTGATTTACCGAATGTCGAATATGGTGATGCGAATGCTGCAAGTGCCGTACAAGAGTTACTAGGTGGTAAATTTGGTGAGATGTCTACATTAAATAATTACATGTATCAATCGTTTAACTTCCGTGGAAAGAAAAAATTAAAGCCTTTTTATGACCTAGTCGCAAGTATTACTGCTGAGGAATTTGGGCATGTTGAGCTCGTTTCAACAACGATTAATTTACTCAATAAAAGTAGTTCCTTTACAGCACCCCCGGATTTAACGCCACTACAAAATGCTAAAAATATGCGCAATACACAAAGTTTTATTGCAGCAGCGCAAGCCTCACTCCCAGTCGATTCGATGGGCAAGGCGTGGACAGGGGAAAATGTATTTTCAAGTGGCAATTTAGTGCTCGATTTATTGCATAATTTCTTTTTAGAATGCGGGGCACGTACCCATAAAATGCGAGTATATGAAATGACCGATCATCCTGTAGCCCGTGAAATGATTGGTTATTTATTAGTCAGAGGTGGTACACATATTGTTGCTTATGCAAGAGCGCTTGAAATGGCAACAGGGGTCGATGTGACAAGGATGCTACCTATTCCAGATCTCGATAATCGGGTTTTTGATGCGGCACGAAAGTATGAGGATCGCGGGTACGGTAATGTCTTATTTACATGGAATTATGAGGGAGATTACAAGGATATTGATAAGATTTGGAAAGGTTGTCATCCAACGACAAACGCACCGCTCATCGTCGTTGAAGGTATACCGGAGGGTGGAAAAATGCCAGATTTAGATGATTTACCTGAACAATTTGCACCAGGTATTGGACCAGAAGAGTTCCAAATGATTGCGAAAAGGTTATTATCAAATATGTAAAAAGTAAGTTCATGGCTTATACAAAGAAAAGAATCTGCAACGCTTTCATTTAGAAAGCGAGCGGATTCTTGTTTTTTTATTATAATTGTGCATCAAAGTAGTTGAGTATGCCTTGATAAATGCCTAGTGTAGCTTGTTCACGATAGTAGTCTGTTGTAATGCTACGTTCTTCACTTGGGTTACTTAAAAAGCCTAGCTCTATCAAAATGGCTTCTTGCTTATTTTCACGCAATACTAAATAATTTCCTGGCTGGACACCACGGTCACGAATCGATACTTTCTTTGATAGACCAGCATGTACATATTCAGCTAATTGTTTTTGATAGCTATTCATGTAATACGTTGTTACACCTGAAACAGCGCTATTTTCCGTTGCATCATAATGAATACTAATAAAAGCATCGGCCTCTACTTGATGTCCCATTGCTACACGCTTTCGCAAATCGACATAAACATCCGATTCACGTGTAAGCACTACATCCGCGCCTGCAGCTCGTAGTTTGGATTTTAAAAGTTCGGCTGTTTTTAACGTAATATCTTTTTCATCTGTTCCACGAACGCCTGTTGTTCCGTGGTCATTTCCACCGTGACCGGGGTCAATGACGATTGTTAGCCCTCTTAATGTGCCTTTTTTTCGGTCACTACTATCTTTTTTTGTAGACGATACAGGTTGAACGGTATTAGTTAACGAGACAACCCAGTTTGCCACGAAGGCTGCTTGTCCATCTTTCAGCGCAATTTTATACCAATCGCCCTCTGTAGAGAGAATAGGGTATGTTTCTCCTACGTTTGCACGATGGACAATGGCAGCTGAAGTGGAAGCTTCTTCACGTAAGTTTGTACCTTCATGAAGAATTGTTACACTTTCATCAGAAGTTTGTCCATTTGATGATGAAGAGCTTTTATTCGTTGAAAAGGTCCCGTAAAAGCTATAAATCCAACCTTCTGTTTTATCTGCATATTGAATTTGCACCCAATTTTTTGCTTGGTCGAGTACGGTAAATTGCTCACCGTTGTAGGCTACGCCAAGTCGTTTAGATGTTAAATCCGCTTTTTTTCGTACATTTACGGCATCGACTGTAACTATAAATACATTTCCTTTTGAAGTTGATGTCACAGGTGATGCATTACTTTCTACAATATTATCTTTTACTGTTATATACTGAGAAGATACCCAACCTGTTACCGTGCCAAATTGAATTTGAATCCAATCATTTTCTGACTTTATGTAATTCGCTTCATTCCCTAAAAAGAGTTGGGCTAATACTGCTGCAGAAAGAGATGGTTCAGCTCGAACATTCAAATGATCCACCTGTGCGACAATGATTTTGGACGTTTCTGCACTTTCTTTTTGGGTAAGTGGCTTCGTTAACCAGCTAGCAACCCAGCCCTCCGTATTTCCTGATTTTACATGGATCCAGTCGCCTGACTTTTCAATCGTAGAAAGTGTATCGCCCTCTTTCAATTCGTCTAAAATTGGATAAGATAACCCTGGACCTTCACGTAAATTTAGGATTTTTCCAGTGACGACTAAATCGTCGCTTGCAGCATTTGAAAGCTTTGGCATAGATATGGAAAGAATAAGTACAAGCGCAATCAGCAATTGAACTGTTTTTCTCATAAGATGTCTCCTCTCGAGAGAATAATTTTTTGAGGATGAGAAAATAATCCCACATATGTAGTTCTTTAACGAATCATATTATATCTATTTTAAAAGCAATGATATAGTAAAATCTATAGTTTTTTTGGCGTATAAGCAGTCATTAGGGCATGTAATTATTGAAAAAGAAGATACGATATTCCTACTACCTTCGTACTGTTGGACTATGTCTTACTAAAAAACAGTTGACAAGAACGGTACTCGACATTAAGATTATGTATAATCTAAAACGAAATGCTAATGATCAAGCAAGTAGTAAATACCACTACTGACAAGAGAGGGAAAATCCTAGGCTGAAAATTTTCCTGCAGTATGTATGATGCGAATAACACTTGGGAGGCTTTTTCCTGAACGGGTTGCTTACTAGGGAAAAACGGAATCGGCCGTTATCCGATTATGAGGTGGATGCATACGCATCAACTAGGGTGGAACCGCGGAAGTAACAAGCTTTCGTCCCTTGCAAATACGCAAGGGGCGGAAGCTTTTTTTATTTTCGTTTAACAATGGAGAGAAAGGAAGTGTCATACATGAGCTTTAAAGTACCTCGTGGAACACAAGATATTTTACCAGGGCAATCGGAAAAGTGGCGGAAAGTAGAAGAGGTTTTACGTGAACTTTGCCATGTGTATCGATACAAAGAAATTCGTACACCGATTTTTGAGTCAACCGAATTATTCCAACGTGGTGTTGGCGATACAACGGATATTGTACAAAAAGAAATGTACACATTTGAGGATCGTGGGGGACGTTCGTTAACTTTACGCCCGGAAGGAACGGCTGCCGCTGTTCGTTCTTACGTGGAGCACAAAATGTTTGGTCAGCCAGATCAACCAGTCAAACTATCTTATATGGGGCCAATGTTCCGCTATGAGCGTCAGCAGGCGGGGCGTTATCGTCAATTCGTGCAGTTTGGGGTGGAAGCAATTGGCTCAGCAGACCCAGCCATCGATGCAGAAGTGATTGCTTTTGCGATGGACATTTACAAAAAAGTAGGGTTAAAAGATTTAAAATTAGTCATTAACTCATTAGGGGACAAAGAGACGCGTAACGCACACCGTACAGCGCTTATCAACCACTTTGAGCCGTCTATTGGGGAATTTTGTTCAGACTGTCAAAAGCGTTTAGAGAAAAACCCTTTACGTATTTTAGATTGTAAAGTAGATCGTGAGCATCCATTAATGGCAACAGCTCCTGCTTTAACGGATTACTTAACAGATGATTCGGCTGCATATTTTGCGAAAGTAAAACATTACTTAGATATTTTAGAGATTCCGTATGAAGTCGATCCGAATTTAGTACGTGGGTTAGACTACTATAACCATACAGCATTTGAAATTATGTCTACAGCAAGTGGTTTCGGCGCGATTACAACACTTTGTGGTGGCGGACGTTATAATGGTTTAGTTGAAGATATCGGTGGACCGGATGTACCGGGCATCGGCTTTGCATTATCCATTGAACGTTTACTACTAGCGCTTGAAGCAGAGGGTGTAACGCTTGAAACGAACGAAGCCCTTGATATGTATGTCGTTGTAATGGGAGATGAGGCAAAAGCCAAAGCCATCGAGCTAGTGAGCCAATTCCGTGCAAACGGTATTTCAGCAGATATGGACTATGCGGACCGCAAAATGAAAGCACAAATGAAGACAGCCGATCGTCAAGGAGCAAAGTATGTCATCGTACTAGGAGACTCAGAGCTTGAGGAGCAAGCAGTCAATGTAAAAGAAATGGCAACAGGTAATCAAGAAAAGGTTGCTTTTAATGAATTAGTTACGTATTTACAAAAATAGATAGAAGTTTTGGAGGAATAACAATGGCACAACGCACACATGCTTGTGGTGAAGTAACAGCTGCTCACCATGGTCAAGAAGTAGTATTAAAAGGATGGGTACAGCGACGTCGTGACTTAGGCGGACTAATTTTCGTAGATATGCGTGACCGTACAGGCATCGTACAAGTCGTTTTCGGTGATCAAGCAAAAGACGCACTTGAAGTAGCAGATAAAGTACGTAATGAATACGTTATCGAAGTAACAGGGAAAGTCGTGCTTCGTGACGATGCACAAGTAAACAAAAATATTAAAACAGGTGAAATTGAAGTTCTTGCAGATTCTTTAACGATTATTAATGAAGCAAAAAACCCACCGTTTGCAATTGAAAATCGCGTAGAAGTAGCAGAAGACTTACGTTTAAAATATCGTTATTTAGACTTACGTCGTCCAGTGATGTTTGACACATTCAAAATGCGTTCGGACGTCACGGTAACAATTCGTAACTTCTTACAAAAAGAAGGCTTCTTAGAAGTAGAAACACCAATTTTAACAAAATCAACGCCAGAAGGGGCACGTGATTATTTAGTACCTTCTCGTGTACACGATGGTGAATTTTATGCGTTACCACAATCACCACAGCTATTTAAGCAATTATTAATGGTATCTGGTTTCGAGAAATACTTCCAAATCGCACGTTGTTTCCGCGACGAGGACTTACGTGCGGATCGTCAACCAGAATTCACACAAGTCGATATCGAAACATCGTTTATGACGATGGATGAAATCATTGAGATGAACGAGCGCTTAATTCAAGCGGTTATGAAAGACGTGAAAGGTGTAGACGTAACAGCACCATTCCCACGTATGAGCTACAAAGAGGCGATGGATCGTTTCGGTTCAGATAAACCAGACGTACGTTTCGGCTTAGAGCTAGTACAACTTTCTGATATCGTGAAAGATTCTAGCTTCAAAGTATTCACAGGTGCAATTGAAGCAGGTGGCGAAGTCAAAGCAATCAACGTAAAAGGTGCTGCGGAGAAATTCTCGCGTAAAGATATCGATGCACTTGGTGAATTTGTTGCGATTTATAAAGCAAAAGGTCTTGCTTGGTTAAAAGTAACAGACGAAGGCTTAAACGGCCCAATCGCGAAATTCTTTGAAGGTGAAATGGCTGATAAGTTAATTGAGCGTATGGGTGCTGAAGCAGGCGACTTATTATTATTCGGTGCAGATAAAGTGAACATTGTGGCGGATGCATTAGGCGCACTTCGTTTAAAATTAGGGAAAGAATTAGAGTTAATTGATGAATCTCAATTTGCATTTTTATGGATTGTTGATTGGCCATTATTCGAATATGACGAAGAAGAAGGGCGCTACTATGCGGCGCACCACCCATTCACGCGTCCATTCGATGAAGATCTTGAGCTAATGGATACAAACCCAGCAGCAGTTCGTGCACAAGCTTACGATATCGTGTTAAACGGTTACGAGCTTGGTGGTGGTTCTTTACGTATTTATGAGCCAGAGCTACAAAACAAAATGTTCAAGCTTTTAGGCTTTACAGAGGAAGAAGCACGCGAGCAATTCGGTTTCTTACTAGAAGCATTTGAATACGGTGTGCCTCCACATGGCGGCTTAGCATTCGGTCTTGACCGATTTGTGATGCTACTAGCAGGTCGCACAAACTTACGCGATACAATTGCATTCCCGAAAACGGCGACAGCAAGCTGTTTACTAACATCTGCTCCGTCAAACGTATCAGATGCACAACTAGAAGAATTAAACTTACGTGTTACAGCCGTTAAACGATAAAACAAAAGGACTTGCCTTGTGCAAGTCCTTTTAATTTATGAGCAAAGATGTGTCACTATGTAAACAAATAAGTGTTTAATAATTTTTAAGTTTTTTTGATTTTTTAGTTTGAAAATTCAGATTAATGATGATAAAATAACAATAACAGCCCTAAAGTGTACGTTTTTAAATAATACCTATCAGTTTTGACCGAACATAAGATAATTGGGAGTTCGATATTTTCTTGTGGCAAACATGCCCCATTGGAGCGGGACGTTTAAAGTAAGAGTGAGGACACCTCCCTGCTAAAGAGTGGGTTCAAGACGATATTATATAGAACGGCACATTTAGGGTTTGTCCATACAAATACTTGTTCACTCTTCTACAAATAGTAGAAGGGTTTTTATTTTTTGTTGCAGGACGAATCGTTAGTGTGTATAATTCCGAGTAGAATAATAAAGATTGAGGCGATCGATAAGCACTTTTGTTTCAATGTATGTACAATAGTACTTATCAACAAAGCGTTTTCAAATAACTTTCAAAATAAATGGAGTGAGAGGTTTCCACATGTTACATCAATTTTCGCGAAATGAGTTAGCGATTGGTCAAGAAGGACTTGAAAAATTAAAAAATACGACAGTAGCTATTTTAGGTGTCGGAGGTGTGGGGTCATTTGCGGCAGAGGCTTGTGCCCGCAGTGGAGTTGGCCGAATCATTTTAGTAGATAAGGACAATGTTGATATTACGAATGTTAATCGTCAGCTCGTTGCTTATCTTTCGACAGTCGGTAAATCGAAATCAGCTGTAATGAAAGAGCGCATTGCTGATATTAACCCCGAGTGTGAAGTCATTGATATGCATATGTTTTATACAGAGGAAACATATGAACAGTTCTTTGCACAAGGGATTGACTATGTTATTGATGCATCAGACACAGTGATGTACAAAATTCATATTATGAAGGAATGTTTACAGCGCGGTATTCCAATGATTTCGAGTATGGGTGCAGCAAACAAAATGGACCCGACGCGTTTTAAAATTGCCGATATTTCCAAAACACATACAGATCCACTTGCCAAAATTATTCGGACAAAACTGAAAAAAGAGGGCATTAAAAAAGGCGTAACGGTTGTCTTTTCAGACGAATCACCGATTGTTGTTCGCCCAGATGTAGTGGAAACAGTAGGGAATCCTAATGCGGATATTCGTAAAGCAAAAATGCCGCCTTCATCGAATGCATTTGTCCCATCTGTTGCGGGGTTAATTGCTGCGAGCTGGGTCATTAACCAAATTGTAAAAGATATAAAAATTACACGTGTACAAGGATAGTGCTGTTTCAAAAGCTTTGCTTAGTTAAAATTTTTATGAAATAGATGTAGCGATTTGCATGAGGCAAATCGCTACTTTTTTGCTAACTTCCTGTAATACTTAAAGCATTGTGGTAAGTTTCTTCGATATTTTTAGTGATGATTTGCTGTTCATCATTCACTTTTTGTAGCATCGTGCTTAGTTGATCTACAGCTTGTGAGCTTTCTTCAATAATGGCTGCAAACTCATTTGTGCTCATTTGAATCGATTTACTGTTTATTTCAATTTCTGTTGTCGCTTTAGAGAACTTCTCTAAATCAAGTTGTAATTTTTTCATAGAATGAAATAACTCGCTAAATGTACGATTGACTTCATCTGTGACGGTTACTTGCATCGTAATCTGATCTAGCCCATTTTGCAATTTTTCCAATGCATCTTGATTATAGCTATTTACATTATTTAAATTGTTGTCAATTTTAATGAGTGTTTGTGCTGTCATTTGTGCTAATTTCCGAATTTCTTCTGCTACAACGGCAAATCCTTTCCCGTGTTCACCAGCACGAGCTGCTTCAATGGAAGCATTTAGTGCAAGTAGGTTTGTTTGTTCTGTTATTTTTTTGATATCCGTAGCAAAGTGATTTGTTTCGTTAATTGTACTTGAAAGCGCAATAAAAGTGGCATGCAGTTGATTGAAAAATGCTGTAAATGCATCCATTTCATGCTTCATAGTATCCATTGCTTTTGCACCATTTGATGCATTGGCACTCGCCCCTTCTGCTTCCTCCACAATTTGCTCTAGCTGGTTGACCATTTGTTCAATTTCATTTGTTGTGGCTTGTGTATTTTGCACAATTTCTTGGACATGTTCCGTTTGACGATGAGCACCGATACTCACTTCTTGAACGGCATTCATCATATTTTGCTGTGCAATACAGGCGGTATTTGTGCCGGTAATAATGAGCTCTAACTTCGCTGTCATCGTTTGCACAGCAGCATCCAGGTGAGTATGGAGCTCTTCTTCTTTCTGAGCTTTTTCATGGGCATCGATCATGAGTTCTTCAATATTGTGAAATAGACGTTTACTTTGTCGTACTTGAAGCGCGATGGCGAGTGTCATTAATGCTTGTGTCACAAATACATTGGCCGGGTCTACCGCAAATCCTTTTGTATCAAGCGTGAAGTTGAAAATTAAACCGAGTGTGGAACCGATATAACCTGCAGCAAGTACAGAATACTTTCCGTGTATAGTACTGATAATTAGCACGAAGAAGCTAAGTACGATTGTAGCGAGCGTTACATGATTTGTAACAATTGCTCCGTATGTTGTAACGGTCCCAGCCATACATACTACAAAAGGGAAAAGGGGGCGTATTTTTTCAACTTTTCGTTGCAAAACGTAAATCCCTAAAGTAATGAGTGCAGGAATAAATAAAGATAAAGCAATACCGATTGGACGACCAAGGATGAGTTGAGCGATGGCACCTAAATTGGCGGCTAATCCATATACAAGCATTAATATAGTATTTTTCTCTATTAAATCTTTCCCATGTAATACTTTCGCTTCCATGATGAATTCCTCCTATTATTTTTTCTTAATAGTTTAACGAAATACTAATTTACTATATTTTCTCTTTTATATATTAAATTTCTTCGCTTGTCACGGAAAATTGTTCGCTAAAATTCGCATGATATAATAGGATGTTATGATTATAAAAACAATTTCATTGAATAAGTGAGGTAGGTAAAAAGTGCAATTAAGTGAGATGGAATATAAAGGGTTAAATTTACTAGATGAAGTTTGTTCGGTTGAAATCGCGTTAGATGAGGTATTAGACGTTGTACACATATATGATACGAACTATGTAGTAGAACCGACCTATAATTTTAAACAGAAAAATTACGAGCTAAGTGAGGGCTTTTTTCAGCTTGCAGAAGTATTGAAGCAAAAGTATTTTTTTGTAGAAAAAAGAAAATCTAATATGAATGAATGGATGAGTAGTTTGACGTGGCAATTTTACAGCTCAAACAAATCGGTCAAATGCTTTCACGGGCAAGACATTACGGTAGTAGGAATAGCAGATTTGTTACATAAAAGTGAGCAGTCATTAATCGAGGCGAAGTTATATCCAAAGTATGTTTATAGACTAGCCGAGCATGTCTAGATATTCCTAATAAAAAAATTTTGAATATAAGGATAAATGTCATCCTTTCATTTATACAAAATTTCACACAAATATCGCATATTTTCCGTTAATTATAATTTTTGAATTATCTAGAATTTTTTTTTGATATAGTTAATTGTGTGTACAAAACGTATACTTAGGGGATTTGAAGGGGGAAAGAAAATGGTGATGAGTATTGAAGTAACAAATAAGATTTTAAACTTAGCGGATTTACAGGAAAAGCTAGATCGTACAGTTTTTGATTATGTAGATACGACGCAAAATTGGGGAAAAGCACAGGAAAATCTGTACACGCTCTATGCACAAGTTAGGGAATATTTTGAAGTACATGTAGATAGCAATGGTGGTGCTATACCAAACAGTAACCCTTACTGGGTGTTGTTTATGGATATATCAGCCCGTTTAGTATATTTTAACAGTCTCGCTAAACAACATACTGTATCAGATTTAGATGAAGCAACTCGAAGCGATATTACGAGAGCTTATGAAGTAGCCGCAAAGATTTTACCGAATAAGCAATTTGAAGAAAACGAAGAGCTGTTTGAAGAAATTAACAAAAGCTTGCAACAAATTTCGAATGGTAACCACTCAGTCGAAAAGGTTTCGTACCCATTAACAGAATGCTTACAAAACTTTTATGATTATATAAAAACGCTATAATAATATATTTTAAACTGTCCTCATTGAATGGACAGTTTTTATTTTAGAAAAATATACTTCGCTTATTTCAACGGTAGATGATTAATAGGATTTATGTACCGTATAGATGTGAGGGAGAAAAAATTTTTTATTTTTATTTTGGTGAACTATAGCAAGTGAAAAGGACTTAAACCCTCTATTTCAAGTACATGACACAACGATGTTTAGCATTGAAAACGTTGTATATGTTGCCTACAATTTACATTATACATGTGTGAAAAGTTGTATTGAATTGGGTAAGAGGGGGAGTTTCTATGGGCCTATTTGGATGGTTAGATTTTAAAGAAGGCTTACCACTTTGGTGGTCATATACATTAAATAAACAGACGAAAGCGACAAAAGAGGAGATTTTTGAAAGTATTGCGAAAACGCGAGTTCGTTTATTACATTCGTGGACAATGGATCGCTGGGTATCGCTGGATTCACGCGCGGAAGAAATGATTCGGTACGATGAATTTCCAGAACAATTGGCTTCTTTTTTAATACAATCTAAAAATCGCAGTTCGTATTTTACCGAGCTTTTTTTAATTAATCGGGATAGTGAAGTGTTTGCTTCGAGCTATCCAGAGCATATTGGCAAATGCTACAATACAGCTACTACGCCTGTTTACCAGAAAGCCATTCAAACGGTATGGCAAACAGGAAAACCACTTTTATACGGTCCGTTTATCGATGCACTCACATTGCATATCGGTCCTCGCAGTTCAAAATTTCACGATGAAGTGACACTCCTATTTCTACAACCGATCTTTAAACATCAACAATTAGCTTATATACTGGCAGCCCGTGTGCCAAATGATGTCATATCCGATTTAATCCAGCGGGAGGCAGGTCATATTTATCCAGACTCGGGTGATAATTATCTCTTTATGACAAAATCAAATTTAGATCCTGCCATTCAAGAAGGGATTGCTCTTTCTCGCAGTCGTTTTGAAGATGAAACATTTACACTTGGTGAAAATTTAAAAGCGGGTGTCCATACAAAAGAATGGGGAATCGTCAAAATAAAGCGTCATACAGAATTTGAAATTCGCTTTACAGACCCTGCAACAAAACAATTGCATCTGGGGGTAGCGAACACGATTAAAAATGGCGGCAATTTATTTGTTGCGTTTCCAGGCTATTCAGATTATCGCCATATTCCTGTTATTGGTAAAGGTGTTACATTCCAATTACCACATAGCCCTGATGTGTGGGGAATGATGTGTGAGGCGGATTTAGAGGAAGTATACCGCACACGTTCCATCGGTCTTCGACTAGGGACTAGCTTTACTGTATTTATGCTGATAAATATTTTGCTATTTCAAATGTTAACGGCCTTTCAGTTTATGCCACCACTAGCTGTGCTAGGAATTAATCTACTATACGGATTAGGTAGCACATATTACTTTATGCAGCATCAAATTAAACCAATTACTGAACGGATCAATCGTGTAACAGGTATGATTCAAAAAATTGCAGAAGGTGAGGGTGACTTAACGATTCGTATGGATAAAAATATGTTATCTAATGACGAAACAGGTGAGATGGGGCGCTGGGTGAATAATTTTGTTGATACGCAAGCAAGTTTAATGGCAAAAGTGCAAATCTCATCTAGTGATGTACAACGAACGAATCAGCAACTACGGGAACGTACGTCAAACGTTGAGTTGCACGCTATGCATGTGATGAATCAAATGGATGAAATGCTCAGTGCCATTCAAAGACAATTACAAGATGTACGAGAAGCTATGACAACGATAGATCACATTTCGATGAGGATGGATGAAATGGAAGCAGCCTCCGTTAAACAACTAATCGAAGCACAACAACAAGTAGAAGGCATTAACAATAAAATGAATGACATCGTACAAAAAGTGAAAAATACGATTGCCTTAACGTCTACATTTACAGATTCATCTGCGAGCATTAGTAAAGTAGTCATTTCGATTAATGCCATTGCAGAACAAACAAATTTACTCGCACTAAATGCATCCATTGAAGCAGCACGTGCAGGGGAACATGGTAAAGGGTTTGCGGTTGTCGCAGATGAAATTAGAAAGCTAGCGAATCAAACAAAAACAGCAACGGAAGAAATCGATGAAACGTTGAAATTGATCGAAAATAGTTCGACACTCATTGAACAAGCCATTCGAACAAACAGTGATGAGGTAGAGCAGGGAGCGCAATACATTCAAGTGGTGAAAGAAGTGTTATATGCGATGTCAGCAGGAACGAATGGACGGGCAAATGGCACAGATGAAATGCGAGATATTATGCAAAATATTGCCGCAAGTAGTGAGCAAAATGTGCGTGTAGTAGGGGCTGTAGAGGATGCAATGAAAACAATGAGCGATTTAACACAACAAGCACGTTACGATACAGAACGGAGCTCACTTGTGATTGGGACACTTGCACAGGCTGTTTCGAAATTCCATATTAAAAAATGAGGAGCTGCATTGCTGAGCTCCTCATTTTTTAAAGGATTTTAACTTTTCATAAATGGCCGCCATACGTTTTTCTTCCCCGGCGATAACCGGTTGATAAAACTCCGTATCCATTAAATGATCAGGTAAATATTGTTGGTTAGTCCAGCCGCCAAATGTACCGATGGGTGTATCGTGTGGATACTTGTAGCCTGTATGACCAAGCATAGAGGCGCCAGCATAATGGGCATCTTTTAAATGATTTGGAATATCCCCTACGTTACCTTCGTGTATGGACTGAATAGCTGCATCAAGTGCTTTATAGGCAGAGTTGGATTTGTCACTTAAGCACATCTCGACAACCGCTGTTGCAAGTGGAATACGTGCTTCTGGCATCCCTAGTCGCTGTGCGGCATCTGTGGCTGCTGTGACATGTGCACCAACAGCGGGATTAGCAAGACCAATATCTTCATATGCCATTACGAGTAATCTTCTACAAACCGCCACTAAATCACCGGATTCGAGTAAGTGGGCTAAATAATAAAGGGCTGCATTTATATTAATACTTTTGATAAAAAAATGAAATTTAGAGATAAAATAACTCTGAAGCCTTATATAGCATATGATTAGTTTTTAACAGAAAGAAAATTAACTGATATTAAATAGGAACATAAGATGTAGATAATATTTTTTATTTCATGTTCAACATTTGATAAAATAAAAAATAGTTTATAAAAGAATTTTAAATACAAATATGAAAGAGGGGGATTATTTTGTTATTTGATGCATTTATTAAAGAGCCTTTACCATACAGAATGAGACCTCAGAATATAGATGAAGTTGTTGGACAAAAACATGTATTAGGTAAAGGAACTGCTTTATATAAAATGATAAAGAATGATTATGTTCCATCAATGTTACTATATGGTCCTCCGGGTGTAGGTAAAACTTCAATTGCTAAAGCAATAGCAGGAACCATAAAGACGCCGTTTGAAGCAATTAATGCAACTACTGCTGGTAAAAAAGATATTGAAGATGCAGTACATATTGCCAAACAGGAAGGGAAATTAATACTGTTTGTAGATGAGGTACACAGGTTTAACAAAGCACAGCAGGACTATTTATTACCGCATGTAGAGAGAGGTTTAATTACTCTTATTGGAGCAACGACAGAAAATCCATTTCATGATGTGAATCCAGCGATTAGAAGTAGATGTGGTCAAATTAAAGAATTGAAGCTACTAAGTTCAGACGACCTCAAGGAATTATTGTATAGAGCCTTGAAGGATGAAGAAAGAGGCTTAGGACGAATGGAGATTAATATCTCAGAAGAGTCAATAAATGTTATAGCATCGAGTACAGGAGGAGACGCTCGTTCTGCCTTAACTGTTCTTGAAGAAGTAGTCCATGCGTCAATTGAAAGTAGTCTAGAACCGATAAATGTTGATATAGAAATTGTAAAAGATTGTGTAAAGGGGAAAGGGTTTTCACATGATAGGAACGGGGACATCTATTATTCGTTGCTCTCTAGTTTCCAGAAATCAATAAGAGGTAGTGACGTTTCAGCAGCCCTACATTATCTAGCAAGGTTATTAGAAGGTGGGGATTTGACTTCTATTTGTAGGAGGTTAATTGTAATAGCTTATGAAGATATTTCCTTAGCAGCCCCTGATATCGGTATGAAAACCGTTGCTGTAGTTGATGCAGTAGAGCGCTTAGGACTTCCAGAAGCTCGTATCCCACTTGCGAATATTGTTATTGAGCAATGTTTGTCTCCGAAGTCAAACAGCGCATATAAAGCCTTAGACGAGGCTATAGAGGATGTTAAGCATGGTATGGTTGGTGAAATACCAGCTCATTTAAAAGATTCTCATTATGATGGGGCGGCTAAATTAGGGCATGGAGTAGGTTATAAATATCCTCATGATTATCCAAATTCGTGGGTTAAACAACAATACTTGCCGGATAAATTAATAAATAAAAAGTATTATAAACCAAAGGAATCAGGTAATGAAAAATATTTATCTAGAGTAGATTCAAGGTTAGATGAATTAAAAAGACTAAATAAAAGTTAGAAGGATAAACTACATTATCCTTCTAACTTTTTTATTACATGGGGAAGTAGCGTATCTTGTTGCCCCCCTCCTTCTTTAGTATGAATGGAATGCTCTTTGATAAAAGAAGATAATTGGTAAAATTTTACCTTTTATTACCGATATATGTATTGAATAACGTTTTTCATTCGAAATTACTTTTAAAGATAATGGACAATATAATTTTCTCATTGCTGAGAGTTCACAAAACATCGTTGTGTCCACATTCCTTTTAAAGAAATACATAAAGCAGAGCCTTAGGAGGTGATTAGGTAAGTCGATAATTAGCATTCTTTTTGAATGCTCAAATTTTTTATATCACGATCTATCTTTTTAACACTTTAACAATTATATCGGAAGGTAATTAAATGACTATGAATAAGATTATCAGTGGGATCGTAAGTAGTATGGTAATATTCACTTGCTTGATAATACCTTCAAATGCTTTCGCAAGTGGAGAACAATTGTTTGACAATACAGAGAGTTTCAAAGTTGTATACGATACAAATGTAGGAGGGGCTAATAGTGAATAGTATAAACAATTACCATAAAAGTGCCGTTTCAACGTACACTGCTTTGAAAGCAGCACAGAGTAGTCGTATTGCAAAAGAAGAAAAAGAAAATAAAGAGTTAGGGAAATCTATTGGAAATATTATTGTAGAATTATCAGAAGATACATTAGCGAAATCAAGAGAAAGTAAATTTCAAGTTTTAGATGGAGAGTGGAGACAACGGCTAGAAAGTCACCATCTTCAAAACCAAAAGATTTGGGAAGAATCAGGTGCAGTCGTTCAAAATGTAGAAAAACGTATCATACCTAACATTCAGTTGAATGAAAGACTAGTAAATAGTCTGGACGGTTCAGATGGAAAAGTTATAGATGCTGCCCATAGTATCATCAATGATAATTTATTAATCCGCGATGGTGCCACAACTGAAGAAGAAAGAAAGGCGTTAATTTCCTTAGGGTTGGAGAAAGCAAAATACTTATCGGAAAACTATATGACAAAAGAAAAAGCAACCGATTTCCTGA
Source organism: Lysinibacillus sp. RU7 (assembly GCF_057837305.1). NCBI lineage: Bacteria > Bacillati > Bacillota > Bacilli > Caryophanales > Bacillaceae > Lysinibacillus > Lysinibacillus sp. RU7. The sequence continues at coordinate 57,837 of NZ_JBYQFK010000016.1, forward strand.
GTGCTATGGAAGAAATCGCGAAAATTGCGGTAAATGGGGGCAAAAATCAAAACGGCGTCATTCAATATGATATTCCCCGGGGACCATTAGTAGGGGCGCCTAATGATAATATCAACGAATTTGACGTGATGAAAAAGAAAGATCCCGCGGCTTGGCATGAATACAGTAACTTGATGAATAAAGCGGTAAAAAGCGGCGATACAGAAGGCATGATTTCAGCCATGAAGCATGCATTAAACTGGAGCAAAAAAACGCACAAAGAAAATCCTCAGATTTTTGATGAGCAGATTAAAAATTATTCGGATTGGAAAGAACAAGTTGCCAATAGTAAGATACCAGATTTATTTTCAAAAATAGATGGAACCACTAAAGAAAGCTTTTTGATCAGTGCGGATCAATTGAATAACTTCATAAAACAGGAGACACTCGAAAGGAATATAAAGGCGTTTTTCAATTACCTGAGTTAATTTTAATTCGAAAACTTTAATTGAAAATAGAATCTAAAAGAGTAATTTCAGGTTACCATATTGTCATAACAAATTAGTAAGACCTGAATATAAAGTGCATATCAGCAAAAATCCGTTGGCCTTTAAAAGACAGGCTAACGGATTTTTCATAACACGATTATATTGATTTCCCATGGTTTTTACTTTTTTCCTTTTGTATATTTAATTCCTCGGATTTCATTTCGTCATGGGTAACGGTTATTTTCTTCGTTCCCTGAAACCGTTCAATCTTTCCCTGCTCGCTCTCCAATACCGGTTTAAAATGACGCAATTCCTCCTTCCCATAAACATCAACACCGATCATATGATTTTCAGATTCAGCGACACGAAGAAACGAAGACTTTACCTCCCTGTTCTTTAACGATTTGTTCACTTTATATATGCATATAATAGAGTATTTTTACTAGGATTAGAAGGATATGTGTTATACTTACCTATACATGAACTAGAACAGTAGAGGTGTTAACATGAAAATTTCGACGAAGGGTCGTTACGGGTTAACGATTATGATTGAATTAGCAAAACATTATGGAGAAGGACCGATTCCATTACGTCAAATCGCAGCAGAAAAAGAATTATCAGAAGCGTATTTAGAACAGTTAGTGTCGCCGCTTCGTAATGCGGGACTTGTCAAAAGTGTGCGTGGTGCATACGGTGGTTATATGTTAGCGAATGCGCCTACGGAAATTACGGCAGCAGATGTCGTTCGTGTACTAGAAGGGCCGATTCAGCCAGTGGAAGGCATTGAAAATGAGGAAGCACCACAGCGCGAGTTATGGTTACGCATTCGTGATGCGGTAAAAAATGTATTAGATACAACAACACTAGAAGATTTAGCAAAGTATACGGATAATACAATCCACGAAGGCTATATGTTCTACATTTAAGGTCAGCATTAAAGGAGTTTATAAACAAATGAATACAATCTATCTGGATCATGCGGCAACAACACCAATGGCACAAGACGTCATCGCTCGTATGACAGAAGCGATGGCGCATGTGTATGGCAATGCATCAAGCATCCATGCAGCAGGTCGTGAAGCGCGTAAGCATTTAGATGAAGCAAGAGCTGTGCTCGCACAATCCATTCATGCAAAGGCAAACGACATTATTTTTACGAGTGGTGGGACAGAAGCAGATAATATGGCGCTCTTTGGTACGGCAGTTGCCCGCCAAAAAGAAGGCAAACATATTATTACAACACAAATCGAACACCATGCCGTTCTCCACGCTTGTGAAAAGCTTGAAAAAGAAGGTTTTGATGTTACATATTTGCCAGTGGATCAATCGGGTTGTGTACGTGTAGAAGATGTGGCGTCTGCGCTTCGAGAAGATACGATTTTAGTGACAATTATGTACGGGAATAATGAGGTAGGGACGATTCAACCGATTCAAGCTATTGGCGAATTGTTAAAAAATCACCAAGCGACATTTCATACAGATGCGGTACAAGCGTACGGCATTGAACATTTAGATGTAGAAGCACTTGGTGTAGATTTATTAAGTGTTTCAGGACATAAAATTAATGGACCAAAAGGAATTGGCTTCTTATACGTAAAACATGGTGTGAAACTAGCCAATTTATTATTTGGTGGTTCACAGGAGAAAAAGCGTCGTGCGGGTACAGAAAACATCCCGGCAGCACTTGGTTTTGCGACGGCTATACAGCTTCAAGCAGCAGAGCGTGAAGTCAATCGCGCGAAATATCAACGCTTTAAACAGCTGCTAATCAAACAATTTGACGAAGCAAAAATTTCGTATAAAGTAAATGGTGTACTAGATGATGCATTACCACATGTATTGAACGTGTCATTTGCGGGAACAGATGTGGAATCATTTTTAATTAATCTTGATATGGCAGGCGTGCTTGTATCGAGTGGTTCTGCATGTACGGCTGGTTCTATTGATCCTTCGCATGTATTAGTGGCGATGTTCGGTGAAGGAGCAGAGGAGTTACGTAGCTCTATTCGCTTTAGCTTCGGGCAAGGATTAACAGACGAAGACATCACAGAAGTAGGTAAACGAACAGCGAGCATTGTGAAGCGGCTCGTGAAATAATGAACTGTCTAGTAACAAAATAAAGACTGCGCGCCTTTTACGCGATTTTGTCTAAGAAAAGGTGAAGAAACAATGGTAGAAACAAGAGATCCGTCTCAAATTCGTGTCGTAGTGGGTATGTCGGGCGGTGTAGATTCATCTGTAGCGGCGTATTTGTTAAAACAGCAAGGCTATGATGTAATCGGTATTTTTATGAAAAACTGGGATGATACGGACGAAAATGGTGTTTGTACAGCAACGGAAGATTATGAAGACGTCATTGCTGTATGTAATCAAATTGGTATTCCGTATTATGCTGTTAACTTTGAAAAACAATATTGGGATAAAGTATTTACGTATTTCCTAGATGAATATAAAGCAGGTCGCACACCAAACCCAGACGTCATGTGTAATAAGGAAATTAAGTTTAAAGCATTCCTAGAACATGCAATGAATCTTGGGGCAGATTATTTGGCAACAGGTCACTATGCACGTGTGGAAGAGCGTGACGGTGAAGTAGTGATGCTACGCGGTGTCGATAACAATAAAGACCAAACGTATTTCTTAAATCAGCTATCGCAAACACAACTTTCGAAAGTAATGTTCCCAATCGGGCATTTACCGAAACCGGAAGTACGTAAAATTGCCGAAGAAGCTGGTCTTGCCACGGCAAAGAAAAAAGACTCTACGGGCATTTGTTTTATTGGAGAGCGTAACTTTAAAGAGTTCCTCAGTCAATACTTACCGGCACAGCCAGGCAAAATGGAAACCTTTGATGGGGAAGTAAAAGGCACACACGACGGTCTAATGTATTATACATTAGGGCAGCGCCACGGCTTAGGGATCGGTGGTGACGGAGAGCCTTGGTTTGTATTAGGCAAAGATTTAGAACGAAATGTCTTATATGTAGGGCAAGGTTTCCATCATGATAAACTGTATTCTGAGGCATTAACAGCAGTGAAGATGAGTTTTACATCAGATAAGCCAAAACCTGCGAAATTTAGCTGTACAGCAAAATTCCGTTATCGTCAAACCGATTCACCAGTTGAGGTGGAAATGCGTGAAGACGGGACAGCGATGATTACGTTTGCGGAGTCACAACGTGCTATTACGCCAGGGCAAGCCGTTGTCTTATATGACGGTGATGTATGCTTAGGCGGCGGTACAATTCATGAAGTAATCAAAAACAACGAAAAGCTTACGTATGTAGGGTAAATAGGAAAAAGACAAAGCCAAATCTGGCTTTGTCTTTCGTTATGAGGTGAACTAGATGGTAGTGGACTATAATGAAGTAGGAATTAAAGCATTTCAAGAAAAGCGTTATGAGGATGCAGCGCAAGCATTTAATGATGCGATTGAGCAAAACCCAAATGAGGCAGTAGGGTACATCAACTTCGGCAATTTACTGGCGGCAATGAATGATGTAGAGCGTGCAGAGCGCTTTTTCCAAAAAGCGATTACGGTAGATGAGCAAGCGGCGACGGCTTATTACGGATTAGCGAATTTATATTACAATGCAGAACGCTTTATAGAGGCAGCGAAGCTTTACCAAAAATCAATTGAACACGGGATTGAAGGAGCGGATGCCTACTTTATGCTGGCGAAAAGCTTTGAGCGTGAAGGAAATCAGAAGTTAGCTTTACCATATATGCAACGCGCAGCGGAACTGGCGCCAAATGATATCGAAATTCGCTTAGGTTATGGCATTTTACTTTGTACACTTGAGATGTTTGACCAAGCAAAACGAGAGCTTGAATTTGTAGTTGAGCAAGATATAAATAATGCGGATGCACACTACAATTTAGGCGTCCTTTATGCGGTATCGACGGATCAAATCGAGGATGCAAAGTATCATTTAAAGCAGGCGTATACATTAGCACCAGAATTCGATCAAGCGCGTTACATTTACGACATGCTGTGTCAACGTCAAAACTAGTGGTAGTGTAAAAATCAAAATACACGTGTTGTGTGCTATTTCATCACGTTATTCATTTTTTATACTAGCTTGATAAGTATAGAAGGCGTCCAAGAAGTTATTCTAGGGCGTCTCTTTTTTATGAGAATGATGAAAAATTGATATAAATACCATAATAAGGAAGTTTTTAGTGAGATATTTATTATAAAAATAAGGTAATATTAGATATATTTGTATTTGCAAGGTGTCTCCTTTTTGTAAATTTATCTTTACAATCCCTTAACAATTGATGAAGCAAGGATTGCAAATAGGATTGCTGAATTTATGCTTTATTCTCAAGGGAACATTTGATCGAATGCAATAAATAGTTGATATAAAGGCATTTTCAAGGAATGTATAAGAGATTTATATAAGTGCAAAATACATACAAGCCTTTTTACTTATATGAATGTGAATTTTTTTATATTACAGAATTGTAAAGATTGTAGTTGAATTGTTGAAAACAATACAAATTTTAAAAAGAATTTGTTACAATTTTTTAGGCTGAAATATAGCAAACATTATTTTTTTCGGAGGCAACAGTCCATGTTTAGTTCAAAAAGACAAGATCCATTTTTTACAGCGCTTCATAAAATTGCGTTAAATGTACAAGAAGGCGTTCACTACGCAAACAACTATCGAATCGATACAGTAGCAGATTTAAAAGAAATCTCGGTAAAAATGAAGGAATATGAAACAGCTGGAGATAAATTAATTCATGAGTTAATCGTTATGCTAAACAAATCGTTTATGACACCGATTGAACGTGAAGATATTTTAGCTTTAGCTATTCGCATGGACGATGTTTTAGATGAAACAGAAGGTACGATTGCACGTTTTGATATGTATTCGTTCATTGAAATCGATCAATCAATGCGTGATTTTTTAGGTTATATTACAAAAGCAACGGATGAAATCGTAAAGGCGATGGAGCTGTTAACAAAAAGAGAATTATTAGGTATGCGTGAGCATGCCATTTTAGTGAAGGATTATGAGCGTCAATGTGACGAAATCCAACGTTCATCCATTAAGCAATTATTCTTAAATGAAAAAGACCCGATTCGTTTAATCAAGTTTAAAGATTTATATGAGCGATTTGAAGAGATTGCAGATCACTGTCAAAACGTAGCAAATACGATTGAAACAATTATTATGCGTAACGCGTAATTAGCAGGAGACTTACGATATGGATACAATATTACTCATTACGATATTAGTTGTCATTTTTGCTCTAGCATTTGACTTTATTAATGGCTTCCATGATACAGCAAATGCGATTGCAACGTCAGTTTCGACACGTGCACTAAAGCCACGTGTGGCGGTGATGATGGCAGCAACAATGAACTTTATCGGCGCATTAACATTTGTTGGAGTAGCCAAGGCGATTGCTAGCGATATTGTGGACCCGTTTGCATTAAATGCATTTGAAGGCGATGTGACGGGCTCTGTCGTTATTTTAGCCGCATTATGTTCAGCGATTACGTGGAATTTACTGACTTGGTACTACGGCATTCCATCGAGTTCTTCCCATACATTAATTGGTTCTATTGCTGGTGCAGCGATTGGTGCTGCAGGCTTTGGGATTTTAAATTATGAAGGATTCCTAAAAATTTTACAGGCGTTAATTATGTCGCCGTTCATCGCTTTAGCGGTTGGTTTTTGTGTGATGACGCTATTTAAAGTGCTATTTAAAAACATGCCTTTATACAAAACAAATAAAGGCTTCCGTACGATGCAAATTGGTACAGCGGCGCTACAATCTTTTACGCACGGTACAAACGATGCGCAAAAAGCAATGGGGATTATTACGATGGCGTTGATTGCGGGTGGTCTCCAATCTGGTGACGAAGTACAAAACTGGGTACGTGTAGCCTGTGCTTTAGCGATGGGGCTTGGTACATCAGTTGGTGGTTACAAAATTATTAAAACAGTTGGTGGTAAAATTATGAAAATTCGCCCAATAAACGGAGCGGCTGCGGATCTTTCATCTGCAACGGTTATTTTTGGTGCGACATTAATTTCATTACCTGTATCGACAACACATGTTATTTCTTCAGCGATTATGGGGGTTGGTGCAGCACAACGCGTAAAAGGTGTACGTTGGGGTGTTGCACGGAAAATGGTGTTCACGTGGATTATTACCATTCCGATTTCTGCTGTAATGGCAGCCATTTTCTACGCGATTTTAAATTTAATCTTTTAATTGATCGGCTATTCTGTAAAGAACAATTACAGAATAGCCTTTTTCATTTTGTAAGTTAAAACGAATGCACTTCTTTATGTTGTTTGTACGACAGGTTCTTCTTCTGCAGTTGGTGGTTGATTGCCCGTAAGCAAAGACCCTTTTTTTAGTGAAATTGTTAATGCCATGACCCCATAAATGACCCCACAGCCGAGTAACATCCAAATAGCTCCTGTGTAAGAACCATTCATTAAATCGACTAAGTAACCAATTAAAATTGGCGCGAAGAACCCTGCAATTTGTCCACCAGATTGTACAATACCAACCGCAGAGCCGCTTATTTGCTGAGAAAATACTTTAATGGGCAATGTTGTGACAAGGACAATGGCAGTACCTGTAAAAATCGGTAAAACGGATTGATAAAATACAAACATACCGGCGCTTGAAGCGTTAAACATAAAATAGACGATGATGGTTAAGCCTACTCCACAAAGGACGCCAAGTAATTTTTCTTTACCAACAAACACTTTATCCACTAAATAGCCTGCAAAAATAATAAAAGCGATACTTGTGACAGCAGGAATCATTTGTAAAAGGCCGAGTGAAGTTAAGTCTAATCCGTGTACAGATACTAAATAGGTCGGAACCCAAGAGGCAGTCCCCCAGTTAATGGCACATACAGCAAAGGATGCGATAAATAGACTCCACAATAGCGGTATTTTTAAGATTTGGCCATAAGGAATTTTTCCTTGCGATTTCTGATCTGCTGCCTCATGAACCGTTATGGGCTGCTCTGGATTATCGACATAAACAAATTTTGGTTTTAATAGGAAGTAGAATAAAGCCCCTGCTACTACCCCGATGACACCGAACGCATAAAACAGTGTACGCCAGCCTAAAGTTTGTAATGCCGTCGTCGCAATAATGGGTGTAATGACCCCAGCGACAGCTGCGGCAGTTAATAAAAGTGACATCGCGCGTGAACGGTTTTCCATTGGGTACGACATCGATAACATCTTTGCACTGGCTGGAATAAAGGCCCCTTCGCCAAGACCGAAAATAAAACGGATGACTAATAAGGAAACGAGTGACCAAGCAAGACCGCTTAATCCTGTGAAAATAGACCATGCAACAATACAGCAAATTAATGTAATACGAGCCCCGAACTTATCTGCTAAAAAACCCCCAGGCATTTGCATTAAAGCATATCCTAAAAAGAAAGCACTTAAGACAAACCCTGTTTGTGTAGCCGTTAAAGCTAAATCTTGTGAAATAGGTAAAATCGCATAATTAATAAAGAACCGATCCATACTAGCCAAAATATATCCGACAAAAAGTAAAAATAAGATTTGCTTCCGATTCGTTGCAATTGTTTCTTTCATGTATTCATCTCCTTTTTTCATTAATTACCTTATATTTATAATTATTCTGAAAATTCTATCTATTACAATGTAGATTTTTACAAAAGTCAGCTTTGAAAAATGGATGTTTTTACACTGTATGTAGAGAAAAATTTTGCAGGTATAGCAAATAGAAGAGGGAGGATGAGAGGAAGTCTATGACTAGTAACAAAAGACGTAGTGATCGGAGTAGAGAATAATTATTTAACGATCATAAAAACGCTATGCCTTTTGGGACATAGCGCTCTTTTTATTTTGTAGCAATGGCAGCTGCCGCTTCTGTACTTTCAAATTCTTTCTCTGATTTAGAAACAACAACACAAGCAACACCGTTACCGATTAAGTTCGTTACAGCACGTGCTTCCGACATGAAGCGGTCAACCCCGATTAATAAAGCAATCCCTTCAACAGGTACCATTGGGAATGCAGCTAGTGTTGCAGCTAATGTGATGAAACCAGAACCTGTTACACCGGCTGCTCCTTTAGAAGTAATCATTAATACGCCTAAAAGCGTTGCAATTTGAATCCAAGTTAATTCAATACCATAGGCTTGTGCAATAAATAGTGCAGCCATTGATAAATAAATGGATGTGCCGTCCAGGTTAAATGAATACCCTGTTGGTACGACTAAACCAACTACTTGCTTTGAACAGCCTAATCCTTCTAATTTTCGCATCATAGATGGTAGCGCTGATTCAGAAGAAGATGTACCGATGACTAGGAAAATTTCATCTTTAATATAACCGATGAATTTAAAAATGTTGAAACCGAAGTAACGAGCAATCGTACCTAATACAAATACGATAAATAAGAACATCGTAATATAGACAGCCGCCATTAGAAGACCTAACGATTTTAATGAACCTAAACCGAAGTTACCGATTGTGTAAGCCATTGCACCGAATGCCCCAATTGGCGAAACTTTCATCACAATACCAACAATTTTGAATAAAATTTCAGACACTTGCTCGAAAAATGTAATAACAGGTCGAGACTTTTCGCCAAGTGATGCTGCAGCAATACCAAATAAAATGGCTGCAAATAATGTTGGCAATAATTGTCCGTCCGCGAGTGCGCCGATGAAGTTTTCAGGAATGATATTATAAATAAACGCCATTAAGCCTTGATCTGTTTCTTCTGCTGCTGTTGTGTATTTCGAAATATCTGCATCCGCTGCTTTTGACGTATCGATACCTGCACCTGCATTCACGATGACGGCAACTGCAATACCGATGGCAAGGGCGATTGTGGAGACGATTTCGAAGTAAAGCAATGCTTTCCCACCGATTTTACCGACTTTCTTCATATCCCCCATGCCACCAATACCAATTACAACGGTTAAGAAGATAATTGGGGCGATTAACATCTTAATCAGCTTGATGAACATATCCGCTAAGATTTTTAAGCTTGCGCCAAATTCAGGCCAAATTGTTCCGACGACAATCCCGAGAATGATTGCAAGGATTACTTGAACTGTTAAATTTTTAAGCCATTTCATGGATGGTAAATCTCCTTTTCTATTTGTTTTTAAATTTTCTATTTTGTTATCGCTTTCATGGGACTATCATAGCGCAAAGTTTTCAGAAAAGAAGATTTAGTATTTAAGAATCATATCGTTTATTTTGTTCATTTCATGGCGAATTTTTGATAAATGTTGATAAATCAACGTTTGTTCTGTTATGTAACGACTTAAAGGCTATATTTTTTGTTATAATACAATGAAAATAATAGAATAAAAAACTACACTTTCCGACAAAAAGTGTAGTTTTGTTCATTTTGTTTAATTGCTTAATTTCACTTGTTCTATTAATAATTGATAATAAGAATCGTTTATTTCATGCTTGTAAGTGTCATAAATTTGTGTAAGTGCATCTTTCCATATATGTCTTTCGGCTTCTGTTAAGGAATGAATGGAAACATCTTCTGTTTGTGCTAGTTCTCGAAGACTGGCTTCGTTCATCTTCGTGCTTGTTTCAAACTGCCAATCGCTCATTTCTTCTAGTGCATCTGTAATATGTTGCTGAATATCTGAGTCTAAACTGTTCCAAAATGTTTCATTCATCATGATGGCATAGCCCATAATGCCATGGTTGGATAGTGTAATATGCTTTTCATACTGATGAAACCCTTTTGAATACAAGTTTGATAGCGTATTTTCTTGTGCTTGGATGGCATTGTTTTCAATTTCGTAAAACACGTCACCAAATGTTGTAGTAATCGGTGTGGCACCAAGCAGGCTAAACTGACGATGAATCATATTGCTATCCATGACGCGGATACGCAAGTTTTGAAAATCGCTCAGTTGAATAATCGGCGAGTCATTTGCTGCAATTTGCTTAAAGCCATTACTCCAAAAATGAAGCCCTTTGATATGCAATGGGGCAAGTTGGTCAAGCAGCTGGTCTTTTAGAGGACCTGTTAATACTTGTTGTAATTGTTGATCTGTTTCAATGATAAATGGTAAATCAAGTACTTGCCATGACGGTAAATAGGTTGTCATTTTGGAGAAGCTTGGTGCAATCATTTGAATGTCATTGTTTTGCAATGCTTCAAATTCATTATCATCATTATATAGAATGCCATTCGGATACACTTGCACGATAACACGCCCGTTTGTTTTCTCTTTGACAAGCTCAGCAAATTTTGTGGCAGCGAGTCCTTTCGGTGTGTTTTCAGCAACAACATGGCTAAAATGAATAATAATTTGCTCCTTTAGCCCATTTTGCTCATCATCAAAAGGGAGTGTAGTGATATTCATCACATCTTGCCTGTACCCTATAAAAGAGATTAGTATTACAACGGTTAAAATGACACCGGTAAAAAAATATTTCATCATGCATCACCATATTCATCAAGACTTTGTAAGAGTATACCTTGCATCATTATAACAAAAAAGGGGAGAAATCGATGCGAAAGCTCACGATGAACGCTAAAATTTTATTAATGACTTTCTTTATTATGATGGTTTCCTTTTTTATGGCAGGGATATTTGTATTAAATAACCTATTAAGTGAACAAGAGGAAGACTATAGTCAGCGTGCGATGCTCATTGCTCGAACGGTGTCGAATATGCCTGAATTGACGAATCAGCTCGTCAATGAGAACAAAGAACAGGCAATGAAAACAATTGATCCGATTGTGGAAGAAATTCGTGTGATTAATAAAGCGCAATATATTGTTGTCATGGATATGAACAGAATAAAATATTCCCATCCATCACCAAATGAAATTGGTCAACGAAGCGAATCAGAAGATTTAAATGCTGCATTTAATGAACACTATTATATATCAAAAGCAAGAGGCGAACTCGGCACAATGATCCGTGCATTCGTACCGATGTTGAACGAAGAAAAAAGACAAGTGGGTGTTGTGGTCGTAGGGTATCCAATGCCAACATTACTACAAATTTTTCAAAATTATTTTTCAGAAATCCTCATTACGGTGTTACTATCGATTATTTTTAGTATGTGGGGCGCTCATTTACTAGGTCGTCATATTAAAAAACAAATGTTTGGCTTGGAGCCAGAAGAAATTTCGCAAATGTATGTAGAAAGACAGGAAACATTCAACGCGATGCATGACGGCATTATTGCAGTCGATAATGAGATGAATATTACGATTTTTAATGAAAAAGCGAGCGAAATTTTAGGGGTAAAGGTGCATTCGAGCAACTATATAGGCAAAAAAATTTACGATGTACTCCCAGATACACGCCTCCCTGAAATTGTGGAAAGTGGCAAGCCTATTTACAACCAAGAAATCTATATTAATAAACATAGTATTTTAAGTACACGTATTCCGATCCAAGTAGCTGAAAAAAATGTAGGAGCAGTAGCCATTTTTAAAGACTTAACAGAAGTAAAACAGTTGGCAGAGGAATTAACAGGGGTAAAAGCATTTGTACAGGCACTTCGCGTACAAACACATGAGCATAAAAATAAGATCCATACGATTACAGGGTTGTTGCAATTAGGGCATATAAAACAGGCAATGGATTATTTAATGGAAGTGAAAGAAAATGAGGAATCATTAACGAAATTTTTGAATGAGCGTTTTCATAATGAAAATATTTCAGGCTTATTGCTTAGTAAAATAGGGCGGGGAAAAGAGCTAGGCATTAAAGTAGAAATTGATGAAGAAAGTTATTTTAAGCGCTTCCCCAAGCATTTAGATTACCATGATTTTGTTGTGTTATTTGGGAACTTAATCGAAAATGCCTTTGATGCGCTAGAAGGTGTATACCGTGAAGAAAAGCATATTGGCATTTCAGTGGACGAGCATGATCACACACTCGCGATATTAGTAAGCGATAATGGCATAGGGATGAGTGAGGAAGTACAAAAGCAAATATTTGAAAATGGTTTTTCCACCAAAGCAAAGGAAAACCGTGGGATTGGCTTGTATTTAATCCGTGAGATTGTGACAAAAGGGAACGGTACCATTGAAGTAACGAGCGAAGAAGGAAAAGGGACGAGCTTCTTACTATTATTTGAGTTAGGGGATGATGTAGTTGGGGATGATTAAAGTATTGCTTGTAGAGGACGATCCGATGGTGCGCGAGGTGAACCGCCAATTTATCGAACGTGTAGAGGGATTTAACATCATCGCGATGGCAGCGAACGGGGTAGAAGGGTTTGAAAAAATTAAACAACTACAGCCTGATTTAGTATTAATGGATATTTTTATGCCTGAACTAAACGGTGTGGATACATTGCGGAAAATTCGAAAGGAAAATATCCCGGTCGATGTGATTTCGGTGACGGCGGCAAATGATATGCCAACAATCCAAAATATTTTGCATCTAGGTGTATACGATTATATTATGAAGCCTTTTACATTTGAGCGAATGGAGCAAACGTTACAAAATTACCGCCAATTTAAACAAAAAGTAGAAAATACACAAGGTATGACACAGCAAGAGCTCGATGCATTGATGAGAAAAGGCAATGCGGCAGAACGAGTAGAAGAATCCCAAACTGTATTCACTGAACTACCTAAAGGATTTAACCGAGCCACATTAGATAAAGTGTTGAATTATATAAAAGAATGCGAGGCAGGTGCCTCCGCAGATGAGGTTGCCGCGGCTATCGGCGTAGCGCGTGTAACGGCTAGACGCTATTTAGATTTTATGGAAAAGCGTAATTTAATTAAAGTCGATGTTCAATACGGTAGTGTCGGTCGTCCGATTAATCAATATTTCGTGTAAACAAAACGAGCAGAGTCACAAAGACGCTGCTCGTTTTATCCGCTTTATTTACAATAATCGACTACTGCATTATAGGCTAAGTCACCGCCAAAAATATCGAGTGCGCTACCGATTGTGACGTGAAGTTTTCCACGCCCGATTTGCTCGAATTTTGTTAAGTCTTCCAGTGAACGGACACCGCCAGCATAAGTGGTTGGGATGGTTGTCCATTGTGCTAAATCTTGTACAAGCTCCTCTTGCATGCCGCTGCGTTTCCCTTCTACATCGACCGCATGAATTAATAGTTCGTCACAGTATTGTTCAATCATACGAATCGATTCCGCATTCACTTCAAAGTCACTGAATTTTGTCCACTTGTCTGTGACAACAAACCATTTATCATCGCGTTTTCGACAACTTAAGTCAATGACCAGTTTATCCTTTCCAACCGTATGCACGAGTTTTTCAAGACGCTCCATATCAAGGCGGCCATCATGAAAAATATACGATGTGACGATGACGTGTGAGGCACCTGCCTGTATATATTGGAGCGCATTATCCGCTGTAATCCCACCGCCAACTTGTAAGCCTCCAGGGTAAGCGTTAAGTGCTTGAAGGGCGGCTTGTTCGTTGCCAGATCCAAGCATAATGACATGCCCGCCTGTTAATCCATCTTTCGCAAACATGTTCGCAAAATAAGATGAATCATGTTCTGATGTGAAGTTTTCGACAACCGCGACATCGGTGTGCCCTAGTGTACTGCCTACGATTTGCTTTACTTTGCCATCATGCAAATCGATACAAGGACGAAATTGCATACTTTCTCACCTCTTTTGCATAATTATTCTTTTTCTATCATAACATTGTTCCTTTGCGAAATGGGTAATAATTGTTGTAAACGGAAAGAATGCTTCAAATTTCAAGGACACATAGCAGCACGTATGATAAAATATGTACTCATAATGAGCAAAAATATATTCTAAAAATGCCAAGTAATTAGTAAGAGATATTAAACTAAGGCGTAATCGTAGCCTCCGCGCTTTGCCACAGCCTACACAGGAGCTAAAACAGGCGCGGCCTGTTTGGATCTCCTGTTACGGCTCCTGTGGCTATGGCGCGCTACGGCAAAAGTCAATGCTTCTCGATGTCCTAGAAAAATATTTCTCTTACTAAAAGAAGTGATTTTCTTCCTATTTGCAAGTGTAATTACTCAACCTCTACCGTAATGAATGAGAATATTTCTTTACTTTTAGCCAGATGTATTGATAAACAAAATATTTCCTTTATAGAAGCATGTTTTTTAGCAAAACGTGATCAAAAATGACTTGCCAGTTGATTGAAGCGGAATCAGCGAGACTCCTACGGGAATCGCAATAAAGGAACGAAGGCTAAAATCGTCACTTCCCGTGACAACGCCTTCGTGACCAACGTCGTGTTGGCCTGAAGACCCCGCAGAAAATTTATTTGCGACGAAAGCGCAGCGACAGGAGCACCGAGGAGGCTGAAGCCATGCCCGTGGAAAGCGAGCCGAATGGAGCGGAAATCAACTTGTTATACGATTCTATTAATAATAAAAGGTAAATCAATACGCTTGATATGTTTATAAATCTACTCATTCTAAATATATAAGAATTTACGAAAAGGAGCGAGGATGGATGGCGCAAAATGTCGATTTGTTTGAAATCAATAAGCTGTTTATTTTAGGCCGTCCGATCGTGTCGATTTTTCATAACCCATCAAATATGTATTCGATTGTGCGTGTGAAAATTCAAGAAACGAATATTGATTTTAAGGAAAAAGAAATGATTGTTGTCGGGTATTTCCCACAACTGACAGAAGATGAAATGTATCGTTTTACAGGTGTGATGAAGTCACATCCAAAATACGGCTTGCAGTTTCAAGTAGAGACATTTCAAAAGGAAGTACCTGCAACAGAAACAGGGATTGTTCATTATTTATCGAGTGATTTATTCCCTGGTATTGGGCGTAAAACAGCAGAGACCATCGTGGAAAAATTAGGTGTTCACGCTTTGCAGAAAATTATGGACGATCCGCAAGCACTGGACGTAGTGCCAAGACTATCTGCAGATAAAAAGTCACAAATTCGCGCGGCTGTCGAACAAAATCTTGGACTTCAGCGTGTCATGATTCAGTTAAATGAATGGGGATTTGGTCCACAGCTCGGTATGAAAATTTATCAAGCTTATCGCGAGGAAACCATTTTACTTCTAACAGAAAATCCGTATCGAGTAATTGAAGATATAGAAGGAGTCGGATTTGGTCGAGCAGATGAGCTCGGGGCAAAGCTTGGTATTACAGGAAATCATCCTGATCGGATTAAAGCCGCTATTTTGCATGTGTTAACGCATGCTGCACTGTCAGAAGGGCATGTCTATTTAGATGCAGAGCATGTATTACCGAAAGTAAAAGAGATGCTTGAGCAAAGCCAACGAGTCGAAATCCCGTATGAAGCGATTTCCAAAGCCTGTATTGAAATGCGGGAAGAAAGTAAAATTTGCGGGGAAGAAACGAGGCTATATCTTCCTTCTTTGTACTTTAGTGAAGTAGGGATTGCCTCTAAAATTCTTGATTTAGTGAAAGAAAATAATAAGCATGCGCACTTTTCAAAAGATGAAATCCGTAAAGCGATTGGCGAAGTAGAAGAACAATACAATGTTACATACGCTCCAACACAAGCACAAGCAATTGAAACAGCGCTTAATTCAGCTGTTATGATTTTAACAGGTGGACCAGGTACAGGAAAAACAACGGTGATCAAAGGGCTTGTAGAAGTATATGCAGAACTTCATGGGTTACCGCTTGATCCAAAATATTATGCACAGAAAGAAGAACCGTTTCCGATTGTATTAGCAGCACCAACAGGACGTGCAGCGAAGCGTTTAGCCGAATCAACAGAACTTCCTGCCATGACAATTCACCGTTTACTCGGGTTTACGGGTCAAGAGGATAAAGATGAAGAAGCTGGTCGTGAGATTACAGGACGTCTCGTCATTATTGATGAGATGTCGATGGTTGATACATGGCTTGCCCATCAACTCATGAAAAGTTTGCCTGAAGATGTACAAGTTGTGTTTGTAGGGGATCAAGATCAATTGCCGCCAGTTGGACCGGGACAAGTATTAAAAGATTTGCTTGCATCGAAGCAACTGCCCATTGTGGAATTGACTGATGTGTATCGTCAAGCAGATGGGTCTACCATTATCGAAATTGCCCATCAAATTAAAAAAGGGATTGTACCAGATACATTAACAACAAAAACAAGCGATCGCTCCTTCATTCAAGCAGGGGCTGACCAAGTCGCAAGCGTTGTCACACAAATTGTGAAAAGTGCCGTTAGTAAAGGGCAAACGATTCGGGATGTGCAAGTATTAGCACCGATGTATAAAGGGCCTGCTGGGATTGATGCGTTAAATAAGCAAATCCAAGAGCTTGTCAATCCGAATGACGGTACGCGGAAGGAACTCGTCTTTGGGGATACCGTGTATCGAATCGGGGATAAAGTATTGCAGCTTGTCAATCAACCTGAAAGCAATGTGTTTAACGGTGATATGGGGGAAGTCATTTCAATTATTAAAGCGAAAGAGACGATTGAGAAGCAAGATTTACTCGTCGTCGATTTTGACGGAATTGAAGTAACGTATCAGCGAGCAGATTTAAATCAAATTACATTAGCGTATTGTTGCTCCATTCATAAGTCACAAGGATCTGAATTTCAGACAGTCATTATGCCTGTTGTGCGTGGTTACTCAAAAATGTTACGACGCAATTTACTATATACAGGCATTACGCGGGCAAAAAGCTTTCTCATTTTATGTGGGGAGCCAGATGTGTTAGCCAATGGTTTAGCTCGAACGGATGATTTAACGCGTTTGACAAGCTTAAAGGCACGTCTTAACCCTATGCCGACGGAGGAAGTGGAGGCTGTAGTAGAGGAAAACGTAGAGAAAGTAACTGAAACGCAGCCGGTGAAAGAAGTACAAAATACACTACAATTGCAGCAAGTATTAAATGTCGAAACCGCACCATATATTCATCCGATGATTGGCATGGATGGTGTGTCGCCATATGATTTTATGGATGAAAATAGTTAGGTAGTGGAGCGAAAAATTGTCTAGCTAAATATTGTTTTATTTGATCATTCGCAATAGCATGTTTTGGATTCGTTATTTTTAATCTCTTTAAATATACAGAAAAACAATTATGACTACTTGTCGTAATTGTTTTTTTCTTTTTTAGGCGAGAATATGTTAATCGGTGTTGTGGAATGACTAAGTGACGTGTGTGAACAAGCTTTTTTCTTAAATTAATTAACAGCATGAATATTCACTTTTGATACAAATTTTAGAATTCATTGTTATTTTACATCATTTTTTTGATTTGATAACATGAGTTGTAGGTCGTATGTTGTCGTATGTCAATATATTCAAAAAACAGTTTATTAAGAGAAGGTGGAACTATGAATATCATCTGGGGAATTGCAGGGATTCTCATTATTTTTGGAATCGCTTTCGCATTATCGAGTGATCGCCGATCCGTTAAGTGGCGTACAATTGTAGCGGGTTTAGCCATTCAAGTAACATTTGCATTCATCGTATTGAAATGGGAAACTGGTCGCCAAGCGCTCTTGTGGTTATCTGACGCTGTTCAAAAATTAGTGAGTTATGCCTTTGAAGGCGTCAATTTTGTATTTGGCAGTTTAGCTGATGTAGAGGCATTTGGATTTATTTTTGCGGTCAATGTACTAACCATTATTATTTTCTTTTCGTCCTTAATTTCAGTGCTTTATTACTTAGGTATTATGCAAATTATGATCAAATTAATTGGTGGTGGTTTATCCAAGCTATTAGGAACGAGTAAGACGGAATCTGTCAATGCGGCAGCTAATATTTTTGTTGGGCAAACAGAGGCACCGCTTGTTATTCGACCATTTTTAGGAAGAATGACGAAATCGGAGTTATTTGCCGTTATGACAGGTGGACTAGCATCGGTATCTGGCTCCGTGTTAGTTGGTTATTCTTTATTAGGTGTACCACTTGAATATTTATTAGCGGCGTCATTCATGGCAGCGCCAGCAGGCTTAATATTAGCAAAATTAATGTTACCTGAAACAGAGGAAGTGGATCATACTGATTTTAAACTAGAGCGTGATGATGAGTCAGCAAACGTCGTGGATGCCGCTGCAAAAGGTGCAGGTGACGGATTAAAGTTAGCTGTTAATGTTGGGGCCATGCTACTTGCATTTATTGCTTTAATTGCATTATTAAACGGTATTTTATCAGGTATCGGTGGTATATTTGGTTTAGAAAACTTAACGCTTGAAAATATTTTAGGGTATGTTTTTGCACCGCTTGCTTTTGCAATCGGTGTGCCTTGGGAAGAGGCTGTAAAGGCCGGTTCATTCATAGGCCAGAAATTAGTATTAAATGAGTTTGTCGCTTATTCAAACTTCGCACCTGTCATTGATACATTGTCTGCAAAAACAGCCATGATTGTGAGCTTTGCACTTTGTGGTTTCGCAAACTTAAGCTCCATGGCCATTTTAATTGGTGGTCTCGGCCAAATGGCACCAGAACGTCGATCAACAATTGCCAAACTAGCATTAAAAGCTGTCATCGCAGGTACACTTGCTTCCTTACTATCTGCTTCGATTGCTGGTATGTTTGTTTAATTCGCAACGGGACAAGCGGTGCTGATTTAGTTAGGTAGTAGATAAGATTGAAAAGAGTCTTGCTTTCGTTTATAGCAAGACTCTTTTCGTTGTTATTTAATGGGACCGTTGTTAATAGTAGATAATACATCATTCACTGCAAAAATTTTACCGCGAATATCCGTAATACCGAAACTTGTTAAGCGTGCGGAATGCATCGTTAAATACTTTTCTGCACTTTCCTTTGTTTCAAATAAATAAACGCCACCCGCTTCTTTTGCTTCGGCATCTTCTGTCCAAATCTTCCAAATAACCCCTTCTTCCTCATTAATACTACGTGCTAAATCTTGAAAGGCTTGGGACATTTCTTCACCAAAAGGTCCGTCCATTTTAAAATCCACCTGTAATAAATAAGCCATACTAACACTCCTTTAGCCAAATTATTGATAGTATAACAGAAGTCAGCTATTTTATAATATTAGTGTATATTTTTTTCCCTCTTTCATTGACACTATAAGTCCCATTTTATATAATCAAGAGCAGAATAATAATCAACACATTGATGGAAAAAGTACGTTGATGACACGTGTTTGAGAGAGAGGTTTCTTAGGCTGCAAAAACCTCCACAAGTCGCAACCGAAAGCTACTCCAGAGTGCAGCTAATTCCTGCCGTTCACTTACGTTACAAGTGCTAGAGATGCAAGGCGTTTGTCGTTTTGTGAACTAGGGTGGTACCACGTAGATATAATCATCTCCGTCCCTTATTTGGGGGCGGGGATTTTTTTTATTTGCGGATCGGAAAAATGTCATGGATATGCCTATCAAATCATCATATGTAGAAATTCAAGGAGGAAACAAACAATGAAAGCTTCAGAAATTCGTCGTCTGTATTTAGAATTCTTTAAAGAAAAAAATCATCATCATGAACCATCAGCACCACTTGTGCCAATTAATGACCCATCATTATTATGGATTAACTCAGGGGTTGCAACATTAAAACCATATTTCGATGGTCGTATCATTCCAGATAATCCACGTATTACAAATGCACAAAAATCTATTCGTACAAACGATATTGAAAACGTTGGTAAAACAGCGCGTCACCATACATTCTTTGAAATGTTAGGGAACTTCTCAATCGGTGACTACTTTAAAAAAGAATCGATTCATTTTGCATGGGAATTTTTAACGGATAAAAAATGGATGGGCTTTGATCCAGAAAAATTATCGATTACATTACACCCAGAAGATCAAGAAGCGTACGATGTATGGCATAACGAAATCGGAATTCCAGAGGAGCGTTTAATTCGTTTAGAGGGGAACTTCTGGGATATCGGGGAAGGTCCATCTGGTCCAAACTCAGAAATTTTCTATGACCGTGGGGAAGAATACGGTGTAGGTACACCAGAAGAAGAAATGTACACAGGTGGTGAGAACGAGCGTTACCTGGAAATTTGGAACTTAGTATTTTCACAGTTCAACCATAACCCAGATGGCACATATACACCACTACCAAAGCAAAACATTGATACAGGGATGGGCTTAGAGCGTATCGTTTCTGTTGTACAAAACGTACCAACAAACTTCGATACAGATCTTTTCATGCCAATTATTGAAAAAACAGAAGAATTTGCAAATCGCAAATACAAACGTCCAAATGAAGTGAACTTATCTGAAATTTTTGGTTCAACAGAAGATATTAACACACCATTTAAAGTGATTGCAGACCACATTCGTACAGTGGCATTTGCTATCGGTGACGGTGCACTTCCATCAAACGAAGGGCGCGGCTACGTATTACGTCGTTTACTTCGTCGTGCAGTACGCTATGCAAAACAAATCGGCATCGAAAAGCCATTTATGTTTGAATTAGTGCCAACTGTTGGTGAAATTATGCAAGACTTCTACCCAGAAGTAACGGAAAAGTGTGCGTTCATTCAGCGTGTGATTAAAAATGAAGAAGTACGCTTCCACGAAACACTTGATGGTGGTCTAGCTATTTTCAATGAAGTAGTAGACAGCCAAAAAGCAAAAGGTGAAACAGTGATTCCAGGCGCGGATGCATTCCGTTTATACGATACGTACGGTTTCCCAATCGAGTTAACAGAAGAATACGCAGAAGAAGTAGGCATGACAGTTGATCATGAAGGCTTTGAAGTAGCAATGGAAGCACAACGTGAACGTGCTCGTAATGCACGTGCAGATGTTGATTCAATGCAAGTTCAAAGTGAAGTGCTTGCGAACTTAAAACAAGAATCAACTTACATTTATGATGCAATGGAAGCACGCGGTACAATCGCGGCAATCGTTGTAGCTGGTCAAGAAACGAACACAGCATCTGAAGGTGACGAAGCATTAGTCATTTTATCAAACACACCATTCTATGCGGAGATGGGTGGTCAAATCGCGGATACAGGTGTCATCGAGGCGGATGGCTTTAAAGCAATCGTTAAAGATGTACAAAAAGCACCAAATGGTCAACCTCTTCACACAGTTGTAGTGGAATCTGGTGAAATGCACGTTGGTGACGAGATGACAGCATCTGTTGATCGTGAAAAACGTACATTAATCCTGAAAAACCATACAGCAACTCACCTGATGCACCGTGCATTAAAAGATGTACTAGGTGACCATGTTGCACAAGCGGGTTCATATGTAGGTCCAGACCGTTTACGTTTCGACTTCTCTCACTTCGGTCCAGCGACAAAAGAGGAGCTGGCACAAGTAGAGCGTGCGGTAAACGAAAAAATTTGGGAAGATATCGAAGTAGTCATTCGTGAAATGCCAATCGACGAAGCGAAAGCGATGGGCGCAATGGCGCTATTCGGTGAGAAATATGGCGATGTTGTACGTGTCGTAGCAGTATCGGATTACTCAATTGAGCTTTGCGGTGGTTTACACGTAGCTCGCTCATCTGAAATTGGCTTCTTTAAAATTGTATCTGAAGGTGGTATTGGCGCAGGTACTCGCCGTATCGAAGCGGTTACAGGTAAAGCAGCTTACTTCGCTGTCAAAGAAGAAGAAGCAATTCTTGCTGAAGCGGCAAGCCTATTAAAAGCAAACCCTAAAGATGTAGCGACTCGTGTAGCTAGCTTACAGGCGGACTATAAAGAATTACAACGTGAAAATGAATCCCTGTCACAAAAAATTGCGAATGCACAAGCGGGTGCAGTGCTAGATGCAGCACAAAAAATTGGTGATGTCACAGTACTTGCGACAAAAGTAGACGCAAAAGACAACAACCAACTTCGTCAAATGATGGACGATTTAAAAGAAAAAATGGAAAAAGCGGTCATTGTATTAGGTGCTGCTGCAGATGATAAAGTAATGCTTTGCGCAGGTGTAACGAAAGATATCGTCGGTGGTGATTACCATGCAGGGAATATCGTGAAATCAGTAGCAGAACAATGTGGCGGTAAAGGTGGCGGTCGTCCCGATATGGCGATGGCTGGTGCAAAAGAAGCGTCAAAACTTGAAGAAGCATTAAATTCTGTGTATGATTACGTTAAATCCATTTAATTAAGGGAAAAGTTCGGTTATAATGAGAATAAGTGGAGATGGATGTATGCATGTATGTCCATCTCCTTATTTCTGAAAGCGAGGTGCGGATTCTTGAGTTCTTTTGATCAAACAATGAAATTTAATTTTCCAGAAGAATCAATGGAAGAAGAAGTAAAACAAGTTATGTTAAAGGTGTATTCGGCACTAGAGGAAAAAGGGTATAATCCAACCAATCAAATCGTCGGTTATTTATTATCTGGTGATCCGGCATACATCCCTCGCCACCAGGACGCACGTAATTTAATTCGCAAGCTCGAGCGTGATGAGATTCTTGAAGAGCTCGTAAAATTTTATATTAAGAAGAATACCGAGGCGAACAAATGAGAATTATGGGATTAGACGTTGGCACGAAAACTGTCGGCGTTGCAATTAGCGATGCGCTTGGCTGGACAGCTCAAGGAATCGAAACTGTGAAAATTGATGAAGAAGCAAGCGAATTTGGCATTGAACGCATTAAAGCGCTTGTAAAGGAGTATGCTGTAACAGAGTTTGTTGTCGGCTATCCGAAAAACATGAATAACACAGTGGGCCCGCGCGGTGAAGCTTCTGAAAACTATAAAAAGCTTTTAGAGGAAACGTTTGGGCTACCAGTAAAGCTTTGGGACGAGCGTTTAACAACAATGGCTGCAGAACGTATGCTAATTGAAGCAGATGTTAGTCGTAAAAAGCGCAAACAAGTCATTGATAAAATGGCTGCTGTCATGATCCTCCAAGGATATCTTGATAGTAAAAACTAAATTGATTGAGCCTGCTCAATCAATTTAGTTTTATGCCCTGAAAACGAAGTGGCAGGGGCAAAATGTGTTTTCTGCCCCGAAAGTGAAGCGTCAGGGGCAAAAATTTTCTGTGCCGAAAGCGAAGCGATAGGCACCAAAACTAATATGAAAGAGGTTTTACTGTATGACACAACAACCTGAAGAACGTTATTTAACAGTAGTAGATGAAAATGGCGAGGAGCAATTATGTGAGATTTTAGACACAGTTTATTCTGAGCGCTTTGATAAAAACTACGTATTATACTCATTAGTAGGTTCTGAAGACGAAGATGGCTTTGTTGAAATCCATGCGTATGCATTTGTACCATCTGAAAATGGTGAAGATGGGGAATTACTACCGATTGAAACAGATGAAGAATGGGAGTTCGTCGAAGATTTCTTAGCGCAACGTGAAGATGAGTTAGGCGAAGAAGACGCAGAATAATAAGATGTAGGGGGAGAGGGGCACTCTCCTCCTTATTTTTTCAAAAGATAAGAAAGTATAAATTTTTCTAGTTTAAAGAGTGTCTAGCGCAAGCGGACCAGCCCCTCGTGACGTTTCGAAAGTCTCTTCGTGTGGCAAGCACACTGTGAGCCTTTCTCCAACGCATGTCGGGGCTAGAGAGGGCGCTTGCGCTTTTCTTATTTAAGGAGGTTTTTTGTATGGATGAACAAATTTTTATTTTAACAAATGACGCAGGTGAAGAGCAGCGCTGTCGTGTCGTATTTAACTTTGAAACGGATGAGCATTCCTATGTGCTATTTACATTAATTAATGAAAATGGTGAAAGTACTTCAGATATAACAGCACTACGTTACGAATTAGATGAAAATGGCGAGATGGCTAGTTTCGAGGATTTAGAAACGGAAGAAGAATGGGCGATGGTAGAGGAAGTATTAAATACACTTGTCGCTGAGTTTGACCAAGACCAATTAAACTTCTTCACAGTAGCTGGTGAAGACGGAGAAGATATTGTATGCCAAGTCCTTCATCGCTTTGAAGCAAACGGCAAAAACTATTTATTTTATGGATTAGCAGATGATGAAGAAAAAACAGAAATTTTCGCCTCGGCTTACGAAGCAGATGAAAACGGTATGATTATCGATCTTGTACCAATTGAAACAGAAGAAGAATGGGCAATGGTAGAAGAAATTCTTACTTCTTTAACGGATAAAGAACAATAAATTGTATAGTTTGATTATACTAAAAAGCGTAGCTCAGCAGTTTGGAGCTACGCTTTTTTATATGAACTTATGTTTTATTTGTCTCTCTACTAAAAATCTTGTATCATATTGAAAGGGAAAAAGGGGGGGAACCCGTGGATAATGAAGCAAAAAAACAAGAAATGCTTGAAAAAATGAGAGAGCGCAAAAGCGAGGTTAAAATCGTGCGTAAAATTGTATCAATTGTAGCACTTATCTTTTTATTAATTGTAGCGATTGGCGGCTTTGCGGCTTATAGCTATATTACATCAGCGCTTAAACCACTTGATCCAGAATCAACAGAAGAAATTGCCGTTGAAATTCCAATGGGGTCAGGGGTCACATCCATATCCGAAGTTTTAGAGAAAAATGGCATTATTAAAGATGCACGTATTTTTAAATACTATGCAAAGTTTAAAAATGAATCACAATTTCAAGCTGGTAACTATCAAATGACAAAGGCGATGACACTAGATGAAATTATCGAAAGCTTAAAAACAGGAAAGGTTTATCGTGAGCCGCTTTTTGCTATTACGATACCTGAAGGGTTAAACCTGGAGCAAATAGCTAGTGTGATTGAGAAAAAAACAGATTTTACAGCAGAAGAATTTATGACAAAAGTAACAGATAAAGCCTTTATTGAAATGATGATGGCGGAGTATCCGAATTTATTAACAACAGATATTTTAGGTGAAAATGTGCGTTATCCACTGGAAGGGTATTTATATCCAGCGACATATCCTTTCTATGAGGAAAAACCAACACTCGAATCCATTATTGAAACGATGATTGCTGCCATGGATACGATGGTGATGAATTATAAAGCGGGCTTTGAGGGACTTGGCATGTCTGTGCATGAGTTTGTGACATTTGCTTCTTTACTCGAGGAAGAGGCGACAGCTCAAACAGACCGTGAAACGATTGCGAGTGTATTTTACAATCGTTTAGACATTGATATGCCTCTGCAAACAGACCCAACTGTTTTATATGCTTTAGGGGAGCATAAAGATCGTGTGTTATATGCAGATTTAGAAGTAGAAGATCCGTACAATACGTACAAGCATAAAGGTTTAACGCCAGGACCAATTTCTTCACCAGGAAAAATATCGCTAGAAGCAGCGATTAGTCCAAGTGATACACAATACTTATATTTCCTTGCAGATAAAGAAGGGAATAACCATTTTGCGAAAACGTATGAAGAACATTTAAGCAATGTAGCGAAATATATTCAATAGTACTAATGTATAAATAGAAGGAGTCGAGTAAAGATTATTCGCATTCCTTCTATTTTCGTGCTATTATTAGTAATGATTTTTTTTAGATATCTAGGCATTCGTTGATAGCTGTATGTCGTTGCGGCTACTTCGAATGCACTTTTCTTGTTAAAACTACTGTATCGATTGTCTTGAAGCAATGGAGCAGGGTAGTCTTGATTTCTTCGCACAATGTGAACCTATCACCAGAAAAGGTCCTTTCATTGGTCCTTCTTTTTGTATGCCTACCTCTCTCATCTTCAGCAATCCCTACAAACTGTCAAAGTGAATGGTAAGGAGTTTTTGGATGGAATTATCAGATGCTTATATTCATTCCTTCATTCAACCACGTAATGCACTACTGCTCGAAATGGAGCAGTTTGCAGCAGCTAATCATGTACCGATTATGCAACTTTCCGGTATTGAAGCGTTAAATCAATTATTGCGTATTCAACAACCAAAGACGATATTAGAAATTGGTACAGCGATTGGTTATTCAGCGATTCGGATGGCACAAGCTTTGCCAGATGTGCAAATCGTAACGATCGAACGTGATGGGGCACGTGTAGCGCATGCCCGTGAATTTATTGCTCGTTCTGAAGCAGCTGAGCGTATTACGGTGATTGAGGGGGATGCGTTAGAAGTAGATGTTGAACAAGTTCAGTCTACGTATGACGCGGTTTTTATTGATGCAGCAAAAGGGCAATACCAAAAGTTTTTTGAGAAATATGCACCGCTTGTACCATCGGGCGGGGTATTATACATTGACAATATGTATATGCACGGTTTATCTGATTTAGATATAAAAGAAGTGCCGAGAAGAAAAAGAACAATGATTCGCAATTTAAAGACGTTTACCGATTGGATTATGCAGCATCCTGATTACACGAGCGCATTTTTCCCAATTGGTGACGGCTTGCTAATTTGTTTGAAGAGGTGACAACAGTGAAAAAACCTGAATTATTAGTAACACCGCAATCTGTTGAGCATATCCAAGACTTACTAAAAGCTGGAGCAGATGCGTTTGTAATTGGTGAACAACAATTTGGCTTACGTTTAGCTGGAGACTTTACCGTAGCCCAAGTAGAAGAAGCGACAAAACTTGTGCACGAAGCTGGAAAGAAAGTGTACGTAGCCGTGAATGCTTTATTCCATAATGACCGTTTAGAGGCGTTAGATAGCTATTTAAAAGAAATGCAACGTATCGGCGTTGATGCATTATTATTTGGTGATCCGGCTGTTGTTATGGCAGTACGTGAGTTAGGCATTACGATTCCGCTTCACTGGAATCCAGAAACGATTGCAACAAACTGGTTCCAAGTAAATTATTGGGCGGAGCGTGGCGCAACACGTGCGGTACTTGCACGTGAATTGTCATTTGAAGAAGTAACCGAAATTAAAGAAAATGCCAAGGCGGAAATCGAAGTACAAGTACACGGCATGACTTGTATGTTCCAATCAAAGCGTTCACTTTTAGGGAACTATTTCTTATATCGTGATCAAGCGATGGAAATCGAAAATCGCAAAGAAAATAAAAACATGTTCTTACATGATAAAGAGCGTAAAAACAAATACCCGATTTACGAAGATTTGAACGGTACGCATATTTTTTCACCAAATGATATGTGTATCATTGATGAGTTAGGCGAATTATTTGAAGCAGGCATCGATTCTTTAAAATTCGATGGCGTATTGCAGTCGTATGACTACATTGTTAAAGTAACAAGCTTATATCGTCAAGCGATTGATGCGTATTTCGATCAAGGCGAAGAAGCGTATGAAGATATAAAAGATGATTTATTAGCCCAAATTGAAGAAATTCAACCAGCATTACGCCCGCTTGATACTGGCTTTATCTTCAAGGAAACAGTGTACTAGAAAGGAGCGGCGAATATGTTACAGTTAATTCAAAACGAAAAAATTCGTGAAACAATTGATGGCAAGACAGTCATTACAAAAAAGCCTGAGCTTTTAGCGCCTGCTGGAAGCCTTGAAAAATTAAAAGTAGCCGTTCATTACGGTGCTGACGCTGTATTTATTGGTGGTCAGGAATTCGGCTTACGCTCGAATGCGGATAACTTCACAATCGAAGAGATGGCTGAAGGTGTAGAGTTTGCGAAAAAATATGGTGCGGTCGTATACGTGACAACAAATATTTTCGCGCATAACGAAAACATGGAAGGTCTGGAAGAGTACCTACAAGCAATTGAAGGGGCAGGTGTGACGGGCATTATCGTAGCAGACCCGTTAATTATCGAAACATGCCGTCGTGTTGCACCAAAGCTTGAAATCCATCTTTCAACACAGCAATCGCTTTCAAACTGGAAGGCTGTGAAGTATTGGAAGGATGAAGGTCTACACCGTGTTGTACTCGCACGTGAAGTCGGTGCAGAAGAAATGCGCAAAATGAAAGAGGAAGTCGATATTGAAATCGAGGCATTCGTACATGGTGCGATGTGTATCGCTTACTCTGGCCGTTGTGTATTATCCAACCATATGACAGCCCGTGACTCAAACCGTGGTGGTTGCTGTCAGTCTTGCCGCTGGGACTATGATTTATATGAAAATAAAGACGGTGAGGAAGTAGCGTTATTTAATGAAGGCGACGCACCGTTTGCCATGAGTCCAAAAGATTTAAAATTAATTGAATCGATTCCACATATGATCGAGCTGGGCATTGATTCGTTAAAAGTGGAAGGGCGTATGAAATCCATTCACTACGTAGCAACAGTTATTTCTGTTTATCGTAAAGTGATTGATGCATACTGTGCAGACCCTGAAAACTTCCAAATTAAAAAAGAGTGGTTAGAAGAATTATCGCGCTGTGCCATCCGTGCAACAGCTTCGGCATTCTTTGAGTCTGAGCCAAGTTATAAGCAGCAAATGTTCGGCTTCCATGCATCAAAACCAAAATGGGATTTTGCAGGACTTGTGCTTGATTATGATGCGGAAACACAGATGGTAACAATGGAACAACGTAACTACTTTAAGCCGGGCGATACAGTGGAGTTCTTTGGTCCAGATATCGAAACATTCCAAATGACAGTAGGCCAACTTTGGGATGAAGAAGGCAATGAGTTAGATGTGGCGCGTCATCCACTACAAATTTTAAAATTTAAAGTAGATCGACCGCTTTCGAAATTTAACATGATGCGTAAGGAGAACAAAAAGTAATGAGTAAGCGTCCAGTAGTCATTGGCATTGCCGGTGGATCATGTTCAGGAAAGACAAGTGTGACGCGTGCCATTTATGAAGTGTTCCGCGATCATTCCGTTGTCGTGATTGAGCAAGACTATTACTATAAAGATCAAAGTCATATGACATTTGAAGAACGTTTAAATACAAATTACGATCATCCATTAGCGTTCGATACCGATTTATTAATTGAGCATATTCATACGCTATTAAATCGTCAACCAATCGAAAAGCCGGTATATGATTATGTGCAGCATACACGCTCTACAGATGTGATTAATGTTGAACCGAAAGACGTGATCATTATAGAAGGAATTTTAGTATTAGAGGATGAGCGCCTTCGGGAATTGATGGATATTAAACTATTTGTAGATACGGATTCCGATTTGCGTATAATTCGTCGGATTGAGCGGGATATTAAAGAGCGAGGACGTACAGCAGATTCCGTCATTGAGCAATATTTAACAGCCGTTCGTCCAATGCATAATATGTTTATTGAACCCACAAAGCGTTATGCAGATGTCATTATCCCTGAAGGTGGAGATAATGGTGTAGCGATCGATTTAATGGTTACAAAAATTAAAACAATTCTTGAAACTGATTCGAATGTATAATATGATGGATTGGTATTGACATTATTTTTCATTTCATTATATTTGTATAAAGACAAAGTAATGATTCATAAACATACACATAAAATTCGATTACAAGCATGAAACATAACGCATGTCTTTTTGGACGTGCGTTATCATATACATAGCTAGTAGTCGGGTTTTATGCTTATGTAGACGACTATTTTAAAAAGAAAACGATTGCATTTTAAAATTTAAGGTGTATAGTAATGTTTTCAAGCATGATGAAGGAGTGAGTATTTTGTCGAACGAAAAACAATACCCAATGACGTTAGACGGGAAAGCAAAATTAGAAGAAGAATTAGAATTTTTAAAAACGGTTAAACGTAAAGAAGTAGTAGAGCGTATTAAAATCGCACGTTCTTTCGGTGACCTTTCAGAGAACTCAGAGTACGATTCAGCTAAAGAAGAGCAAGGCTTTGTAGAAGGTCGTATTTCAACGATTGAATCGATGCTTCGTAATGCCTTAATTATTTCTGACGAACAAAATGATGATACAGAGCTTTTAGTATCACTTGGTCGTACGGTAACATTTGACGTATTAGAAGATGGCGAACCAGAGGGCGAGCCAGAATCATATAAAATTGTCGGTTCTGCAGAAGCAGATCCAGCAGAAGGCCGTATTTCAAATGACTCACCAATGGCAAAAGCATTAATGGGTCATAAAGTCAGCGACAAAGTAAAGCTGACAACACCAGGCGGAGATATGGAAGTAGTTATTTTAGAAATTAAATAATAGTAAAAAGTTGTTTCTGTCGTTAAGCAGGAACAACTTTTTTAATGCTTGATAGGGGTAATTATTTCTAGTAGGAGAGTTAAGCTTTCTAATAGGCAACGGTTGTGAGTATTGATAAAATAGTGAGATGTAAGGGGGAGCTACATGGATAAAAAGGAAATGGAGTATTTAAACCGTTCTCAAGAAAATACACGTACGAAGAGACGTAAAGAAGATAAAATGAATCGCGTTTTAAATTATTTAATTGCACTCGTTTCGGCGCTAATTGTGATTAGTTTATTTATAATTTTTACAATGCAGGATGATGATGATGAGGTAGTTGAAGAAGTACAAACGGAGGAAACGTCTTCAGAAACAGAAAACGAATCTTCTAGCGTAGTAGATGAAACGGAGGAAACAACGAAAGAGCCATCAGAGCCAAGTAATGTGGATGAACCAGAAGTACAAGAAGAGACGTTAGAAAATAATCCCCAATCAAACGTCGTCAATGCATCAGACAATCCACTTGTTGATGAAGTCTGGACAAGTGAAACATGGCAGCCATATGCGACGGCACAAACAGGTGAGCATCGTTCGACTTTTGACACAAATCATATTGACTATCAAGAAAAATTAGGGGCTATTTTTTCCGTTGTACCAATCAATGAACAAGAAGGGATCATCTGGTCGGTCAAAAATAATGGGAATGCACAATCCGCTATCGCTGTCATTTCATCAAATGATAAAGTGCAAAAATACCGCGTGACAATTGAATGGGTAGAGCAACAAGGTTGGAAACCAATACAAGTTGAGGTGCTAAATACGCTCGATGGGACATATTAACTTGACATAGATTGCTTCGATTGATTATGTTAAGTAGAGTGTTTTGAAATGGAGGAAATGATGAATGAAAATCGCTGTAATCGGTGCAATGGAGCAAGAAGTAGAGCTTCTACGTAACACACTAACAAATACAGAAACGCAAACAATTGCAAATAGCGAGTACACAACAGGTACTTATGAAGGAAAAGAAGTCGTTCTTCTTAAAAGTGGAATTGGTAAAGTGAATGCAGCCATGTCTACAACGATTTTACTGGATACATTCAAGCCGGATGTTGTCATCAATACAGGCTCAGCAGGTGGCTATGATCCAGCGTTAGAAGTAGGGGCTGTTGTGATTTCAGACGAGGTACGTCATCATGATGTCGATGTCACAATTTTTGGCTACGAGATGGGTCAAGTTCCTCAACTGCCAGCTGGTTTTCAAGCGGATGCAAAATTAATGGAAGTAGCGAAAGAGGCAGTTATGGAAGTAGGCGAGCACCAATACGGTGTTGGTTTAATCTGTTCAGGTGACTCATTTATGAATGATCCTGTTCGTGTTGAGAAAGTACGAGAATACTTCCCGCACATGAAAGCAGTTGAAATGGAAGCAGCAGCAGTAGCTCAAGTTTGCCATCAATTTGGCACGCCGTTCGTTGTAATTCGCGCATTATCTGATATTGCGGGCAAAGAGTCCAACATTAGCTTTGACGAGTTTTTACCAGTCGCAGCGAAGCACTCCACAGCGATTGTGTTAAAAGCAATCGAAAAACTGTAGGTAACAAGCGTAAAGTGTTAAAAAACTCACAGTCTTTTTTTCTCTGACATGATACGATGATATCAATTACTACGCCATAAAGCGGGATAAACTCAGTGCATGGAGGAGGCATAAAGCATGGTTTTTTTAATGACAATGGCAATGGGGATTACAGCCGTACTGATGTTACTCATTACGGCAGATGTAGCAGAAAATAAATATTAAAAAAAGCGCGTTTAAAGCCAAAGCTTTAAATGCGCTTTTTAGGTTTGTTGATGCTTAAATTGTTGATACAGTTTGACAAGTGCCCTTTTTTCAATACGAGATACATAGCTTCTAGAAATAGAAAGCTGATTAGCAATTTCTTTTTGTGTTAACGGTCTGACGTTGTTTAACCCGTAACGTAACTTAATAATTTCAAGTTCTCGCGCATCCAATACTTGTAAATATTTATAAAGTTGTTGATGGCGTTCGCGTTCTTCAATTTGGTCAATCGTTGGTTTTTCATCGAATTGAAGTAAATCTCGAATTTGCAATGCTTGCCCGTCTTTATCTATACCAATAGGCTCAAATAAAGACACATCTTTTTGTACTTTTTTCTGTGCACGTAAATGCATTAAAATCTCATTTTCGATACAACGTGCAGCATAAGTGGCGAGCCGTGTTTTTTTGTTTGGTGTAAAACTAGCTACGGCTTTCATTAAGCCAATTGTGCCGATTGAAATATAGTCATCTAATTGCTCATGTGGTGGATGGAATTTTTTCACAACGTGTGCAACAAGTCGCATATTGCGTTCGATTAATTCAAGTCGTGCTTGCTCGTCGCCTGCTAAAAACCGTTCAAGTACTTGCTGTTCTTCTTCGCGTGTGAGCGGTTTAGAAAACGCCTGCCCCTTTAAATAACCAACAAGTGAAGGGAAGTCTAGCCACAGCTGAAGAAGTGAAAGCATGATGCCCACAACAGCCATCCTTTCCTTTTTTTCAGTATATGTCGAAAGGTGGCGTAAAATGAAAGAAGCCGTCTAAAAGACAATTTAAGACGGCTTTTTTGCGACGAAGATGGTGTCCGGACAGTCTTCACTTTCTCAACACCCCCTCCTATTAGACTTTCTTTAATGTGAATGTACTAATCATTAGGATAGCTAAAACCGGGAAGAAAAACATGTAAAAGACCGGTGACACAACATGTGCAAAGAAGAATGAAAAGGTAAGCAGTGTACCAGCAGCGGTAATGGGTAAACCGACAAAATAACCAGTCGATTCCATTACGTTAAAGCGAGCTAAGCGAAGCGCACCACAAGCGATGTATAAAATCGCCATAAACATCCCGGCAACGCCAAAATCCATTAATGCGATTTCATACATTAATAGCGCTGGGGCTACACCAAACGATATAATATCGCCCATCGAATCGAGCTGTTTCCCTAATTCGGATTCTTGATTATATTTTCTTGCTACTTTGCCATCGTAGCGGTCTAAAAACGCGGCAATAAAAATAAATAAAACACTATAGCTATACAACTCGTTTAATGTGGCCATAATGGCAGCTCCACCAAACGACATGTTTAATATTGTAATTAAATTGGCGGCGTTCGATTTAATTTTCTTCAAGGTAACATCGACCTTGTGGAGAAGAAACATAGGAAGCACTCCTTTGCACTTTACTATTATTTTATTATACTCTGAAATGAATGCAGATGGAAAGCGGTTCTCTATCAATTATAAGAAAACTACTTTTCATCACATGAAATAACATTTATAATTACTTTTTATTATATCATGGGGGTACTTGGATGAAAGAAAGAATTTATCAAGGGATGATTGAACTTACTAACGGCAGGGGCAGCTCAGCCTTCTTGAAAAAAATTGCAACATCACCATATAGTAAAAAGCTTATTCGTAGCTACAGTAAAGTATACGAGATTAACATAGATGAGGTTTCAAAAAATATAGAGAGTTTTACAAATCTGCATGAATTTTTTACCCGTTCATTAAAGCTAGACGCACGTCCCATTGCACAAGGAGAAACGGTATTTGCGAGTCCCGTCGATGCAAAAATTGAGGCGTTTGGTGATATTGTTGATAGTATGACATTAACGGTAAAAAATAAACCTTATTCGCTCGTCGATCTACTTGGCAGTGAACGAATGGCAGCGAACTACCGAGACGGAAAATATATTGTGTTTTACTTAAGTCCGGCTGATTATCATCGTATTCATAGCCCAATTGATGCGGAAGTAGTACGGCAATATGTGTTAGGACGAAAATCGTATCCGGTCAATCGACTTGGCTTAACATACGGCAAGAAACCGATTAGCCATAATTATCGTATGATTAGTGAGTTGGCATATTCCCCGCATCGCCAGGCAGCATTCATTAAAGTGGGTGCTACGTTTGTCAATTCCATTCAGTTAACAAATGTAACGGACGTTTGGACAAAGGGCGAAGAGGTTGGGTATTTTACATTTGGTTCAACAGTTGTCATGTTATTTGAAGAAAATGCAATTGAGTTTCATGAAAATGTTGTACAAGGCTATCCTATTCGTATGGGTGAAGCGTTTGCAAATATGTTATAATGTTAAATTATGAACGTAAGGGAGATTTTGGTTTGTATAATTTCTTATTGCCAGATGAATTTGTATCGACAGTATACGAAATAACGCCTGAAAAGCTAAAAGCACAAGCAATACGCGGCGTGATTACAGATTTAGATAATACACTAGTCGAGTGGGATCGTGCTGACGCGACAGAAGAACTTGCAGCGTGGTTTAAAATGATGCAAGAAGCTGGTATTCGTATTGTGATTGCATCCAATAATAACGAGGAACGTGTAAAAAGCTTTGCGGAGCCTTTAGGTATTCCGTATATTCATCGAGCGAAAAAACCACTAGGCAGTGGCTTTTACCAAGCACTTGTAACCTTAAAATTAAAGCGTGAAGAAGTCGTGATGGTAGGCGATCAACTATTAACAGATGTCATGGGTGCAAAACGTCAAAAACTGTACACGATTTTAGTCCGTCCGGTTGCCCAGTCGGATGGCTTTGTGACGCGCTTTAATCGTTTTGTGGAGCGTCGTGTGTTTAATGATTTAAAACGAAAAGGGATTAAAACTTGGGACAAATAAGAAGATACGTCTTGTTATTTTTCCATAAGTGAGGACAGCATGTTGCGCCATTTGGCACAAGATGTGTGTTACTAAGGAGGATTTACAATAATGAACGAAATGCCAAATTGTATTGGCTGTGGAGCAGTAATTCAAACAGAAGATCAAACGGCGGTAGGGTATGCGCCTGTCTCATCCCTCGAAAAAGAAACAGTGATTTGTCAACGCTGTTTTCGTTTAAAAAATTACAATGAAATTCAACCAGTTAGCTTAACGGATGACGATTTTTTACGCATTTTAAACGGCCTTGGACAGCAAGAAGGCTTAATCGTAAAAATTGTCGATATTTTTGACTTTAACGGTAGTTGGTTGCCGGGTCTTCACCGCTTTGTAGGGAAAAATCCTGTATTGCTTGTTGCCAATAAGGCAGACTTATTGCCGAAATCAGTGAAAGCAAATAAAGTGATTAACTGGTTAAAACGTGAAGCAAAAGCGCTTGGTTTAAATCCAGTAGATGTCATGCTTGTATCAGCACATAAAGGCAAAGGGATGGCTGAAGTCGTCGATGCCATTGAAGCTCATCGTAACGGGAAAGATGTATTTGTTGTAGGCTGTACAAATGTGGGGAAATCAACATTTATTAACCGCATTATTAAGCGTGCGACAGGGGAGGGCGAAGTAATTACGACGTCTCATTTCCCAGGCACAACGCTTGATATGATCGAAATCCCACTTGATGATGGATCAGCGTTGTATGATACACCGGGCATTATTAACCATCACCAAATGGCACATTACTTAGATGCGTCTGAGTTAAAATACATTATGCCGAAAAAAGAAATTAAACCAAAAGTGTATCAGCAAAATGAGGGACAAACATTATTTATCGGTGCACTTGCCCGTTTTGATTTTGTAAAGGGCGAGCGTTCGGCATTTACAGTACATGTAGCGAATGATTTACCAATTCACCGAACAAAGCTTGAAAAGGCAGATACTTTATATGCAGAGCATAAGGGCGAGCTGTTAGCACCACCGACAGCACAGCATATCGATCAACTACCAGAGCTTGTTCGCCATGAATTTTCGATTAAAGAGGGGAAAACAGACGTTGTATTCTCTGGGCTTGGCTGGATTACGGTGCAACATGCCAATGTTGTCGTGGCTGCTTATGCACCAAAAGGCGTACAAGTATTCATTCGCCCGTCGTTAATTTAATTGCAAGTTGTACAAGTCATGTGAAAAGGATGAGTGTAGATGAAAAAATGGTTTGCGGTTATTGGAGATCCGATTGCACAATCTAAATCTCCGGATATGCATAATGCATGGTATATGGAAGCAGGTGTGGACGCGGCTTATATTCCCGTTCATGTGAAACCTGAACATTTAGAGCAGGCGGTGGCATCGTTTAAGCTACTTGGCACAAGTGGTTGGAACGTCACAATTCCCCATAAACAAACAATCATTCCATTTTTAGATGAGTTAGATGAGTTAGCAGAGAAAATGGGTGCCGTAAATACCGTTGTACGGACAGCAGAAGGCAAATTAAAAGGCTACAATACAGACGGTGTAGGTTTTGTTCGGTCGCTAGAAGAAGCGGTCGGGACAACTCATCGTGATGAGCCATTGCTGTTAATCGGTGCTGGTGGGGCAGCGCGCGGGATTGCGTTTGCGCTGCAACAAGCAGGCTATACAAAAATTACAATTGCCAATCGTACAGTCGCAAAAGCTCAAGCGATTATTGATGAGATGCAAACGGGTCGTGCAATATCGATGCAAGAAGCAGAAAGTACGCTTCATACATTTAAAATATTTGTACAAACAACACCAGCCGGAATGACAACAGGGGATTTTGACTTACCATTTTCCCTGGAAAAGTTCCCGACAGGCGCAATTGCGGCAGATATTGTGTATAATCCATTAATGACGCCTTTTTTACTAGCGGCTGAGGAAAAAGGGGCGAAAATTGTGAACGGACTTGGTATGTTCGTACACCAAGGGGCGATAGCGTACGAGCATTGGCTCGGCTCTTCCCCCAATACAAATGCAATGATTGCTCATCTGACAGAGCAATTAGGAGGAAAATAATTTTTATGTTAACAGGTAAACAAAAACGTTTTTTACGTGCTGAGGCACATCATTTAGATCCGATTTTCCAAGTAGGGAAAGGTGGCGTAAACGATGCAATGTTACGCCAATTACGTGACGTATTAGAAGCACGTGAATTAATTAAAGTACGTATTTTAGATAACTGTGAAGAAGATAAGCATGAGGTAGCGCAAGAATTAGCGCGTGGCACGCGTGCGGAATTAGTCCAATTAATTGGTTTAACAGTCGTACTGTATAAAGAATCGCGCAATAACAAAAAAATCATACTACCAAAAGCAAATAAAAAGTAAGGTGAAGCTAGATGAAAAAGGTCGGTATTTTGGGTGGTACATTTAATCCACCGCATATCGGACATTTAATGATGGCAAATGAAGCTTATCATGCATTAGGGTTAGATGAAGTGCGCTTTATGCCGAATGCTATTCCACCACATAAGGAATCAAGCGGCGCAACAGACGAACAGCGAAAGAAAATGGTGGCGCTTGCGATTGCTGACGTGCCGTATTTTGTACTGGAAACGTTTGAGCTAAGACGAGGTGGTTTATCGTATACATATGATACGATGCAGGCACTGACAAAATCTGAACCGAATGTGCAATTTTATTTCATCATCGGCGGTGATAGTATCGATTCTCTTCACACATGGTACTGCATTGATCAATTGGTACACATTGTACAATTTGTCGGGTTTAAGCGGCCGGGAAGTGAAGGAACGACACATTATCCGATGACGATGGTGGATGCACCTCAAATCGACCTTTCATCTACTTTACTGAGAGAGCGTCTCGCTCGTGGCGGTACAGTTCGTTATTTAGTACCGGAGCAAGTAGAGGCATTTATTCGAAAGGAAGGGTTATATGGAGCGAGAACATTTGCTTGATTATATCCGTCCACGAATGCCAGAAAAGCGTTATATTCATACGCTTGGTGTGATGGAAACAGCGATAGTACTGGCAAACCGCTATGGTGAGGATGTTAAAAAAGCTGAAATGGCAGCGATTTTACATGACGTAGCAAAATTTGAAGATGAAGAAGGCATGCGCGATATTGTACGTCATAATGGATTAGATGAGCGCTTAATTCCATGGGGTGCTGAAATCTTACATGGCCCCATTGCCGCGTATCGTGCAGAGCATGAGTTAGGCATTCAAGATGAAGATGTATTAAATGCGATGCGTTACCATACAACGGGACGAGTAAATATGAGCAAATTAGAGCAAATTATTTATATTGCCGATATGATTGAACCGAATCGCAAATTTAATGGGGTAGAGGCGTTACGTGAAATAGCGAAGGAAGACTTAACAAGAGCAATGCGTGCATGCATTTATCATTCTGTGAAGTTTTTAGTCGATACGGAACAAGCGATTTATCCGCTATCAATTGAGTGTTATAACCACTATTTAGGAGAGGAACTTTAATATATGAACGAAACGTTATTACAAATTTCTTATAAAGCAGCAGACGATAAACACGCGGAGGATATCGTGGTGCTAAACATGCAAGGGATTTCTTTGCTAGCAGATTATTTTATCATCTGTCACGGGAATTCTGACCGTCAAGTACAAGCCATTGCACGTGAAATCCAAGAAAAAGCAGAAGAGAACGGCTACGCAGTAAAACGTATGGAAGGGTTTGATTCAGCTCGATGGATTTTAGTTGACCTTGGGGATGTAGTGGCACACGTATTCCATAAAGATGAGCGTGGATTCTACAACTTAGAACGTTTATGGGGAGACGCACCTCAGTTAGAAGTGTCGGAAAATGAATGAGTAGCTACGAACGTTTTGCCTATGTGTATGACGAACTCATGACAGATATTCCATATGATGAATATGTTGAATGGATTCAATTGCATGCACCGATCACAGAATATCCGACACTATTAGATATCGGCTGTGGAACAGGTACGCTAACAATGAAGTTATATGACGCAGGGTATAAAGTGAGTGGCATTGATCTTTCGGAGGAAATGTTATCCGTCGCACAAGCACGTGCGCAAGAAAGCGGAAAAAACATTCCTTATTTTGCAATGTCAATGGATGAAATAGAAGGTTTTCATGCATTAGATGTAGCGATTATTCCAATCGATTCTATTAATTATGTAACAGAGGAAGTTGCTGTTTTTGAGACACTCAAACGTACTTATGAGGCATTGCGTCAAGGCGGCCAACTGTTTTTTGATGTGCATTCCTTATTTAAAATGGACGAAATCTTTTTAGATGGTCCGTTTACATATGATGATGGGCGTGTGACGTATATTTGGCATACAGAACCGGCAGAGTATGAACACTCCGTCTATCATCAAATGAGTTTCTTTGTGGAAACGGAAAACGGCTTATACGAGCGCTTTGACGAGGAACATTTACAGCGTACATTTTCCGTAGAACAATATGTCAAGTGGCTACAGGAACTAGGTTTTGCAGAAGTACATGTAACAGCTGACTGGTCATTCGAAGCACCAGAGGAAGAAAGTGAACGTATTTTTATCCGAGCAGTAAAATAATAGCGAACGGGGTGTCCAAACAGTTTTTACTTTTTGGACACCCCGTTTCTTTTTATTTAAATCAGTTCATTTTCTAGCAGAACGATTGACTGTAAAATCAGAGTTTATATTTTGGTTGAAAAATGTAGGCTTTTGACCGGATATGGTGGCTTTATGCCCGTATGCCGCTTGTTTATGCTCGGATACGGTAGGCTTATGCCCGTATAGCGAGTACTTTTGCCCGGATACGGCAAGGTTATGCCCGTATGCCATGACATTATAATGCTAAATTAGCGAATTCCCTCTTTTAAAAAGACAGAATTTTTTGTATATTAAAAGAGACTCCATATGATGTTGCCTTCTAGATGAAAGGGTGTTTGCGTTATCCAAAATCTAATTGCAAAGTATGGAAAAAGAGTGCTGCTGCCTAGCATTCTTTGTGTCACTGGTATCATCGCATTTACATTTTTACGAGAAGAGGAAGAACCCTCTTTTGAATTCATTACTGAAGTGGAACAGAAGCCGATTGAAGTCGTTGCACAAGAAATAGAAGTGGAACAGCAACCACAGCGTATTTTAGTCGATGTGAAAGGCGCAGTGAACTATCCTGGGGTGTATGAATTGACGGAAGCAGATCGCGTTGTCGATGCGATTACGCTAGCTGGTGGCTATGTGGACGGTGCGAATGCGCAGCTTATTAATCACGCACAAAAGCTGCAAGACGAAATGGTCATTTATATTCCGCTTGAGGGACAAGAGACGGAGCTAGACATTCAACAGTTTATTAGTAGTGCTAGTAGTTCCAGTGCTAGCAATGCTAATAGTG
The DNA here is from genome assembly GCF_057837305.1 of Lysinibacillus sp. RU7. Lineage (NCBI taxonomy): Bacteria > Bacillati > Bacillota > Bacilli > Caryophanales > Bacillaceae > Lysinibacillus > Lysinibacillus sp. RU7. The sequence goes on from NZ_JBYQFK010000016.1 coordinate 98,182, forward strand.
GGAAAGTAAATATTAATACAGCAGATGAAACGCAACTGACAACGCTCCCTGGAATTGGACCTGCTAAAGCAAAAGCCATCATCGCTCACCGAGATGAGCACGGAAAGTTTCAGGCAATCGACGGATTAAAAAATGTTACAGGAATTGGGGACAAAACATTTGAACAGTTGAAAGATTTGATTGATATAAAGTGAAACTTCAGTTAGTAGGCATTTTGTAACTGTTGTTTTCCTTTTGGAACAGATAAATTATGGTCTGTTAATGCAAGATAAACTAAATCAGATGTGTTGATTATCAAAATATTTTCTGTATAGAAGCGTGTTTTTTAGTAAAACGTGATTAACAATGACTTGCCAGTTGATTGTAGCGGAATCGGTGAGACTCCTACGGGAATAGCATGGGCTGAAGACCCCGCAGGAGCGAGGTACGAGCGACGAGGAGGCTGAAGCCATGCCCGTGGAAAGCGAGCCGAATGGAGCGGAAATCAACGTTTCACACGATTCTATGAATAATAAAAGGTCAATCAACCAACGTGAAAATAAATAGTAATTGAAAAATTGAGACATTGCCACGCGCGCGCATTTTGACTAAACTATCAATAAGACCACATTGGAGGTAGTCATATGGAGCGAATTACATGGGATCAATTTTTCATGGCACAAAGCCATTTACTAGCATTACGAAGCACATGTACGAGATTAGCAGTTGGTGCAACGATAGTGAGGGAAAAACGTATTATTGCCGGCGGTTATAATGGCTCGATTTCCGGTGATGAACACTGTATCGATCAAGGATGTTACGTAGTCGATAATCATTGTGTTCGCACAATTCACGCTGAAACAAATGCCTTATTACAGTGTGCCAAATACGGTACACCAGCGAACGGTGCAGATCTTTACGTTACACATTTCCCATGTCTACCGTGCACGAAAACGATTATTCAAGCGGGTATTAAAAATGTGTACTATGCAAAGGATTATAAAAACAATCCATACGCCCTTGAACTGTTTGAAAAAGCAGGGGTTCATGTCGTACATATTCCGTTTGACGATGCGAAAATTGACTTTTTAAAAGATGAAAAGTTCCAATTAGCGCTCGACATGTTGCAAAAAATGCGTGAGCTTGGTGTTTCGGTAGAAGAATTGGCCCCTTATGAGGAGAAGGTGAACCAATTATTTGGTAAATTACTTCAAGCATAAATGGGTGTACTATGCCTTATCGGTTTTAGTTGCTGCAGTAGCAGCACATGAATCGGTAGGGCTTTTGTGTTTTTTAGGGGGAATAAGTGCTTGGTGTTGGTACCGAGGGTTTCAAAAAGTGCATGTTGTGGCGGTGATTGCGGTTGGGCTACTGACATGTAGTTATTTTAGCTGGCAGTTAGCAAAGTTAGAAAAGCCGCTAACATTCCCGGCGACCATGATGTTGACAGATACGTACACCATAAACGGAGCCACATTAAGAGGGCTGATCAAAGATGAGCAGGGGCGGCTCGTGTATATGGTGTACACATTTCAAACAGAAAGCGAGAAAAAGGCGTATGAAAGTACGTCACTTGCTCGCACGGTCTTTTATGTAGAAGGAAATATAGAGGAGCCGAGTGAACGCGCGCATCGCTATCATTTTGATATGAGCGACTATTTAAAAAGCAAAGGGGCAATCGGGATTGTAGACGTGTCAACGCTTCAACCGATTGGTCAGAAGAAATCATTTGTACAGCGCATTTACGAGCAACGTTTTATACTAAGTGGGCATATCGAGAGTGTGTTTCCAGCGTCGCTAGCGGCAGAAGCACAAGCATTAATTATCGGTGTAAAAGATCAAGTAGCTGATGATATTAACCGGGCGTATCAGAAGCTTGGGATTACTCATTTATTTGCGATTTCAGGTTTGCATGTAGCCCTGCTGTCACTGTTATTTTTCCAAGGGATGCTAAGGCTACGTGTAAGGCGCGAGTTGGCGACGCTTGCTTTAATTCTTATTTTACCGATATATGCACTGCTAGCGGGCGGGGCACCGTCTGTGTGGCGTGCTGTATCAGTCGTAGAATTTGTTATGCTCGCCCGCTATTTGAACTGGCGCTTGCCAATTGACGATGCATTAGCGATTAGCTTTATTGTGTTCGTCATACTCCAGCCAGGTACTATCTATCAAGTCGGCTTTCAGCTATCTTACTTAGCGACGGCTAGCTTAATCTATTCGGGCCCTATTTTAGCAAGAGCAAGCTCGTGGTGGATGCAGGGTTTTCTCATAACGTTCGTTTGTCAGCTCTTAACGTATCCCATTTTACTGTCTCATTTTTATGAGCTGAGTTTATCGTCATTTCTAGCGAATATTGTATTTGTGCCACTTTTCTCTGTTGTCATATTACCTGTGAATATCGCATTGCTTGTCATTTCCTTTATACCGGGTCCCTTTGCTAGCTGGTGCTTTGCCTTGTATGAGCCCGTGCGTTCATGGCTAACGGAAGTCATCTTATTTTTGCAAAATATCCCGTATCAAATGTGGGTAGCAGGAAAACCGTCAACCGTTTGGATGCTGATTTTATATGGCAGCGTTTTTGTGACATTTCTATTATTAACGAAAGGGGCGAGGCTGTGGAAAGTAGGGGTCGCTTTATTGATCCCTGCGCTGTTATTTCAGCTCAGCCATTATGCAGAGCGAGATGTGATCGTTACGTTTATCAATGTTGGACAAGGAGATTGCGTTTTAATTGAGCTGCCACACCGTCAAGCCGTTTATATGGTGGATACGGGGGGCGTGCTGCGTTTTCAGCAAGAAGCATGGAAGCAGCGAAATAATGCCTATGAGGTCGGTACGCAAATTGTACTACCGTATTTAAAAGGAAAGGGGATTTCATCGCTCGATACATTAATCATTACACATGCAGATACAGATCATGTGGAAGCAGCAGAGGAAATCGTAAAAGAAATACCCATCGGAGAAATTCATATTACACCAGGGTCTCATACAAAAGAAGTCATGCGTGATTTACTCAGCGAAGCGCAACGAAAACGTATACCCATTCAAGAACAAATAGCCGGTGCGGTTTGGCAAAAGGGAGAGGTAGCATTTCGTTATATATGGCCGGTAGAGACACATTATGAAGGGAATAATGACTCCCTTGTTTTATTTATGCAGTATAAGGCATTTACAGCGTTATTTACGGGTGATTTGGAGAAAGAGGGGGAACAAGACCTCCTTGCACGTGAAGGGGCTAAAATCGCCAATATAGACGTATTAAAAGCAGGGCATCATGGTAGTAAAACATCGAGTAGTGAAACATTTGTTGCGCATGTGAATCCGCGGTTAACGATTTTTATGGCGGGTCAAAACAATCGGTACGGGCATCCGCACGCAGAAGTCGTGGAACGATTCCAATCGCGCAATTTGCGATATATCGTCACAGGGGAGGAAGGGACGATAGAAGTGAAGGTGAATCAAAAGGGAATGAGCGTGCGTAAACAATAATGAAATAGTAAAAGGGCGTATCTTAAAAGATGTTGTTTTAAGATACGCCCTTTCGGATAAGTAAAATTAACGCATAGCTACTTCTACGATCATCGCGATGACGAACATAGTAACGAAGAAACCAGTTGACACGGCGAAACCGATAGCTGCATCAGGGAAGTCGTTGCCTTGCATTGCACGACCGCGGCCTTCGAATGGATTTTCAGTTACGTAATTTGGATCAGAATGTCCTGCCATAATTATCCCTCCTACTCTTGTTCAATTATAAGTCAATGCCTAGTAAAAAGCTATATACAAAGCGATAATTTCACGACTAGTCTGATAGTGATTTTGCCTTAAAATATTCACATTCCTGACGGTTAAAGTGTATACTAGAACTTACAAAAATGAGAGGGGGCTCTGTCCGTGAGTTTTACAAAAGTATGGCAAAATATAAAGAGCGGGCAAATCGCACCTGTATATTTACTCGTTGGCGAAGAATCTTATTTTATTGATGAAACGGTCAAGCGTTTAAAAAAAGCAATGGGCAATGAAGAGGAAGCGGATATTATTCAATTTGATTTAGAGGAACAGCCGCTCGATTATGTCATCGATGAAGCAGATACCATTCCGTTTTTCACAGACCGTAAACTTATTATCGCCAAAAACGCCTCGTTTATGAAAGCAACTGAAAAAGGAAAAGAAAAAATAGACCATAATGTGGCGCGGCTTGAAACATGGTTAAGTAATCCAAGTGATACAGCCGTTACGGTATTTATCGCGCCGTATGAAAAATTAGATGAACGAAAAAAAGTAACAAAGTTAATGAAGTTAAAAGCGCTAACGCTTGAAGCCGTCACGCCGCAAGAAAATGATTTATATGTGTGGCTTCAAACAGAGGTACAAGCATACGGCAAAACGATCACAGAAGCAGCGTCTGTGAAGCTAGTTGAGATGGTTGGGGCAAACATGTTACAGCTGCAAATGGAAATCGAAAAACTGGCGCTGTATTTAGGCGAAGAAGTAGAAATTGATGTCGCACTTGTGGAAGACTTAGTCGCGAAGACACTTGAACATGATGCCTTTAAAATGCTTAAAGCGTATTTAGCCCACAATCAGGCAGAAGCTTTGTCGATTTATCACGATTTACTTCGTCAAAAGGAAGAGCCGATTGCATTAGTCGGACTACTTGCCTCTAATATTCGAACGATGAGCAATGTGTTTTATTTAAGTAAAAAAGGCTACTCACAGCATCAAATTGCCAAGCATTTAAAAATCCACCCGTATCGTGTGAAAATGATGCTAGAGCAACGTCAGAAGCCGTCAGAGCATCGACTATTGCAAGCTTTATACAGTTTAGCGAACGTTGATTTACAATTAAAATCAGTAAGCGGCAATCGGGAACGTTTCCTTGAAATGTTTTTAATGAAGCCGTTATAAAGCCTCGAAAGCTTACAGAAAGATACCCCTTTCTGTAGGCTTTTTTGCATGTAAAAAGGCCGGATGCAAATGCATTCCGACCTTAAGCTTCACTATTAAGCTTTTTTAGCTAAACGTGATTTTTTACGAGAAGCTGCGTTTTTGTGGATAAGACCTTTAGAAACAGCTTTATCAAGAGCTTTAGAAGCAGCAACTACTAATTCTTGTGCGTTGTCAGCACCAGCAGCGATTGCTAGTTCAGCTTTCTTCACAGTTGTACGCATAGCAGACTTCGCTTGAGAGTTTGCTTCGTTTGCTTTAGCAGCAACTTTAACGCGTTTGATAGCAGATTTAATGTTTGGCATAACTTTCACCTCCTAATTATAGGTACGAGATGAGTATTTTCTCACTTATTTCATGTGTCAATACAACAAAAATCATTCTACCAAACGACAACGAGAATTGCAACACATAAATGCAAAGAATATTTACTTGACAGTTAGAACATACTAAAATTTGAGGTGAGAACATGACAGAAATCAACTGGAGTAGAACCGATTTAATCGATGAATCTGAGCAAGTCGTTGCCCATCAAACCCAGAAAAACAAGCGTACACTCGAGGAAACAGCGGGTGTTATTTTAGAAGAATGGGATGAGCAACGCGTAAAAGTGACGAGGGTAACAGTAAACGAGGAAGGCAGTAAGCAAATCGATAAAAAAGTGGGAACATATATCACATTATCAATTCCTTCTTTGACAGTAGATGATACAGACGGCTTACAGCAACTCGAAAAAGTGCTGTCAAAACATTTAAAATCTCTACATGAACCGCTAAAAATCGGTAAACAAGATCGAGTTTTAGTGATTGGTCTTGGCAATAAAACAATTACACCAGACGCCATCGGACCATTTGCCATCGATGCGATGCAAAGGCAATTTGAAGAAGAACGTAATGAACAATTTATTATGTATGCACCTGGTGTCACAGGACAATCAGGATTCGAAACGAAGGAGTTTGTCGAAGCACTTGTCAATAAAATCAATCCGGCGCTCGTCATCGTCATTGATGCATTAGCGACTCGCTCAAGCGAACGACTATGCCGAACAATCCAAATAACAGACACAGGGATTCACCCAGGCTCAGGTGTAGGGAATGAACGAGCAGAAATTTCAAAGGAATCGCTCGGGGTGCCTGTCACGGCAATCGGTATTCCAACTGTGGTGGAGGCGACCGTATTATTAGCGGATGCGATTGATACGGTATTTCGTACAATTGCGGGGAAGATTGCAGAAAAAAATGCCCCTTCTAGTAAATTATCTGTCACATCATGGCAACCAAGTGCTTCTACCCCAATCGATTATGAACTAGTAAAACCTATTTTTGGGGAATGGTCCACTTGGACGAAAGCAGATCGTGTGCAATTATTGCAAGAAGTTTTTCATAGTCGAGAGCGTCTCATTGTCACGCCGAAAGAATGCGATATTTGGTTGACACACTACGCTTTGCTCGCAAGCAATAGTTTATTTAGATGGATTAAAGCGACGTAAAAAATCGTTCTAAACGCATCATCTTCTCCATAGGATAGGGGGAGGAGATGGTGCTATGAATAATATAAAAGGATTTATACTATTTCTGTCGTTGCTATTTTTAATGCCCATCATTATTGGGCAATTGCCATTCCCGAATAATGAACATCTATCAGCCCCAGTACAAAAGGAACAAAAGCTTGTGTATGCATCTACGAATCCGAGTCCTAGCCCTAATCTAGCTACTACCCCGACAGATAAACGTATTTTACTAGTATTTACACACTCCCATGAATCTTATAAGCCAATTGTGAAAGCAAACAGTGGCACGGAAGCCAATTATGATGAACAATTTAATATTTTTTCACTCCGTCAACAAATGGAGCAGTATTTTTTAGCGCAAGGCATTGAGGCGAAAAGTTTAGAAGTCGACTTAATGGCAGAAAATTTAGCGCAAGGCAAGAAAATTGCGCAAGCTTATCACACAGCGCGTCCGTTTATTGAAAAGGCGATTGCAACGGAGCCGTATGATTTAGTCATTGATTTTCATCGAGATTCAGTAGGGAAAAAGGGCACAACGTTAGTCAATGGGGATACGAGTTATGCCAAAGTAGCGTTTGTTGTCGGGATGGAACATGAAAATTATCGTTGGAATTTATCACAATCTGAAAAGTTGCACGCCCATTTAAATGAACTGATGCCAGGGATTTCACGCGGTGTAATGAAGAAAGAGGGCGAAGGGGTAGATGGTGTATACAATCAAGATTTAGCGAAAGAAATGATTTTAGTCGAGTTAGGTGGCATCGACAATACGGAGCAAGAATTAACACAAACACTGGATGTCTTGACGGAAGCCGTAGGAAAATTACTAACTAGTGAGTAATTTTGTCTACGAGCACAGAAAATGCTTTCAAAATATAGAAATTCGTACATGTTTTGTACACTCCAACATTGCTAAAATGGGGTTTTCATTGCTATAATTCAGTATAGTTTAAATTCGTTCAGCCAAATGTTCACTGAGACAGCAGTGAAACGTAGAGCCTTTTAGCTCTTTTGGTGAGTTTAAGTACTTGCTGAATGAAGAGGGCGCCTTTGGTAATCAGTCTAGCGTGTTGCACCATGTACGTAGACATCTTAGCCGAGGCGGAATTGATATAGGAGTGGAACAAATACATGAACCGAGAAGAACGTTTAAAGCGTCAAGAGAATATCCGTAATTTCTCTATTATTGCGCATATTGACCACGGGAAGTCAACTTTAGCTGACCGTATTTTAGAATCAACAAAATCCGTTACACAACGTGAAATGAAATCGCAACTGCTCGATTCCATGGACTTAGAGCGTGAACGTGGAATCACGATTAAATTAAATGCTGTACAACTAAACTATACGGCAAAAGACGGGGAAACTTATACGTTCCACTTAATCGACACACCAGGACACGTCGATTTTACGTATGAAGTATCGCGTTCATTAGCTGCTTGTGAAGGGGCTATTTTAGTTGTTGACGCTGCACAAGGCATTGAAGCGCAAACATTAGCGAACGTTTACTTAGCGCTTGATAATGACCTTGAAATTTTACCGGTCATTAACAAAATCGACTTACCAGCAGCCGATCCAGACCGTGTTCGCCAAGAAATTGAAGATGTCATTGGACTCGATGCATCTGAAGCTGTGCTTGCCTCTGCCAAAGCTGGTATCGGCATTGAAGATATTTTAGAGCAAATCGTAGAAAAAGTACCTGCGCCAACTGGAGACCCGGATGAGCCACTACAAGCGCTGATTTTCGACTCTGTGTACGATGCGTATAAAGGGGTTATTATTTCGATTCGTATTATGAACGGTACAGTAAAACCTGGTGATAAAATTAAAATGATGGCAACAGGTGCTGAGTTTGAAGTAATCGAAGTGGGGATCCACACACCAAAAGCGACGCCGCAAAAAGAGTTAACCGTTGGGGACGTAGGATACTTAACCGCATCGATTAAAAACGTAGCCGATACACGTGTGGGGGATACAGTGACTTCTGCCGTAAAGCCAGCTACAGAGCCGCTACCAGGTTATCGTAAATTAAACCCAATGGTATACTGCGGTTTATATCCAATCGATACAGCGAAGTACAACGATTTACGTGAAGCATTAGAAAAGCTAGAGTTAAATGACTCGGCACTACAATACGAGCCAGAAACGTCTCAAGCGCTAGGCTTTGGTTTCCGCTGTGGTTTCTTAGGCTTATTACACATGGAAATTATCCAAGAGCGTATCGAGCGTGAGTTTAATATTGACTTAATTACAACAGCGCCATCGGTAATTTACGAGGTGCATATGACAGATGGTAGTTCGATTAAAATCGATAACCCTTCGATGATGCCAGATCCACAAAAGATTGATCGTATTGAAGAGCCTTATGTAAAAGCAATCATTATGGTGCCAAACGATTATGTTGGAGCGGTTATGGAGCTTTGCCAGCTGAAGCGCGGGAACTTCATTGGTATGGATTATATTGATACAACACGTGTGAGCATTCAATATGAAATGCCATTAGCAGAAATCGTCTATGATTTCTTCGATTATCTAAAATCAAATACAAAGGGCTATGCGTCATTTGATTACGAATTAATCGGCTACAAGCCATCGAAGCTTGTGAAGATGGATATTTTACTAAATGGTGAAACAGTCGATGCACTCAGCTTCATCGTGCACCGCGACTTCGCATACGAGCGTGGGAAAGTCATCGTAGAAAAATTAAAAGAACTAATCCCTCGTCAACAATTCGAGGTACCAGTGCAAGCAGCGATCGGTCAAAAAATTATTGCTCGCTCAACAATTAAATCAATTGGTAAAAACGTATTAGCAAAATGTTACGGCGGTGACATTTCGCGTAAACGTAAATTACTTGAAAAGCAAAAAGCCGGTAAAAAACGCATGAAGCAAGTCGGATCGGTTGAAGTTCCGCAAGAGGCATTTATGGCTGTATTGAAGATGGATGATACGAAGTAATCCAGTTATATCAACGTTTAGATGGCTTTGTTATAATTAAAAAATAACAGTTTGGATGGGGATTGCCACCAATGTACCACCGCATTGAAATTTTTATAATTTCCATGCGGTGGAGTAAAATACGTCGGCGGCACTCCTCACCATTTTTCTGTTAGATATACATAACGATTTTCAGTGATGGCTGCGCGGCTATGACCGAGTCGTTTTTATCCATTTTTACATACAAAATCATGATTAGGATCTTTCTGGTTATGTTTACTTTATCCCAATTGAGTAGTTGTTTTCTGTTTCTTTGCCGCTTTTAAAATATTTAATAGATTATTACCAAATGGTATTGTTGGATAACCAGAAGTTGTTTTCGGTAGTCTGACTTTCCACTCATATTTCTTTTTGCCCCGTTTTTATTGCTATCATTTGCTATTCAATCTTGATAGTCTTGTCGTTAAAATTTATATGTTTCTATGCTAGATCACACACTTCACCTACACGTATCCCACAATGTAAACCGATATGGAAAGGTAAATAAAATAGGTATTCAGGACCAAGTGCAGCATTGATTTTGCTAAGATTTTTAGCAGACTGTATTTTTAAATCCTCTTTTGTTTGCCTTTTATTATCATCCATTATAATTTCTACATACTGCATAGGGTTTTCATTGATGTATTTGTAAGAGGAAACTGCGTGCCTTAATGATTGATTTAAGATTCCATATATAATACGCACTGTTTAGCGAGCTAGTCCCTCACGCACTTTACTGTTAATCAGTTGCTGTAACACGTGGGGCGTTAAAGATTTAAGTTTGTACTTACCGATGTTAGGTAGGATATGCAGGCGAATAGTGCTTTCATAGTTATATTGCGTATTTTCTCCGCATCGAAGAGCTACGTATTCCTTTTGCTAAAACATTAAAAAGTCGTGTACTGTCATTTCCGAAGATTTATATACCGAGCCTGCATTTTTATATTCACTAATCTTTCGACGTAATACTGCTTCTGCCTCCGCTTTTGTCTGTGCTCCTTCAGCTGGTGCTTCATGTTTCTTACGTTTACCACCTACTATGCCCATATCAAAATAGTAGTACCGAGTTTTACCACGTTTAAGAACGCCACCTGGCATAAAAATTTCTCCTTTCAATTTGAACTTATAAAGAAACATCAGCAAATCGCTCTTTTTTTATTTTGCACATAAAAAATACGTAAAGTTTTTCACAACTACAACTGTGGAGAACAAGAGGGAATCTAAGCTAACAAGAAGCTGTTATTAATCTTACATTTAAATAAGTACAAGCCCATTACCTTATTGGTAGCGGGCTTTTTCAAAAGATAAGAAAGTATAAAACTTTTCTAGTTTAAAGAGTGTCTAGCTCCAGCGCGAGCTCCTCGTGACGTTTCGAAAGGCTCTTCGTGTGGTAAGCACACTGTGAGCCTTTCTCCAACGCATGTCGGGGCTAGAGAGGGCGCTTGCGCTTTTCTTAAATTGTCGGTATCCGACAATAATTATGACGGACACCGACAGAAAAAAGTAGTAATACATAAAGGTAAATTTCGGAAAAACCTTGTTTATTTTCACCATCGATGTTAGTAAGATAGAAATAACCCGGGTGTGATGCATTTGCTATAGCAGGTAAAGTACAATTTAAAGAAACGTATCTAGTAGGCTTATTGAAATTG